>NZ_CP023067.1:2955000-3255000 GCF_002288525.1 Sinorhizobium sojae CCBAU 05684 | reverse complement strand
GGACGGCTACACCGCCGAGGTCCGGGTGAACGGCGCCACGCACCGGATCTCCGTCAGCCGCGATCCGAAAACCGGCAAGCCGATCGTCAGCATCAATGACAGCCTTACGAAGGACGCGCATGAGGGCGTGTTACTGTAGTCGCCGGAACTGAGCTCGAGATGAGCCGGCTTCGCACCGAAAGGGCGAGGCTGGCTTTTCCTGGGGGTGAGCATCTTCTCGCGGGATTGTCCGGAAGGTGCTCGTAGCGCTCCGTGAGCTGAGCCGGAGACTTACATTAGGCCAGGCAGGAGAAGTGAGCCGATGAATCTGATGACGCGAACCATGATCCTCATGGATGCGGGTGCTTCCCGTTTCCAAGTTCGTGTGGGCGCGTTGATCTGGTCAAATGGACATATCCTCGTCCATCGTGCAGCGGGCGATACATATTGGGCTCTCCCCGGAGGGCGAGTCGAACTTCACGAGCCGAGCCCCGCGGCACTGGCGCGGGAAATCGAAGAGGAAATTGGTTGCCCGGCGAACATTGGGTCACTGCGCTTTATCATTGAGAATTTTTTCGAATTGGACGGACGCAAAGCACATGAGATCGGGTTTTACTTCGATACCGTGCTGTCGCGACCTCTTCCGTTTCACTCGAGCGAGATTGTACATCGCAGTCGCGACGGAGAGGCTGAGTTGGAGTTCCGGTGGGCTTCACCGACGGCCTCCGCCCTTGATGCATTGGATTTGAAGCCCGCTCCATTTCGGGAGTTGATCGAGACTCTACCGACCAGCGTGGCGCATCACGCGCACTATGACCACGCGAAATAAAATAGCGGTCGGGCAGACTGCCCATCACGGTTGCCTGAAGAGGCTCTGGAGTGAGAGTCGATCTGCTCGGATCTTGCGAGCATCGCAGGGCTCCGAGCATGGCAGCGAAGCACCCCCTTCTGGCCCGCCAATGTCGGAGGGCCAGAAGGGGGTATCCACGCCGGCTTTGCCGACCTTCGCTCCTGACCCCGGCTTTGACCCCAGGCGCACTACGCAGCCGCGAGCGGCCTCGCCGTTCCCACGTCCTTAAGCCAGTCGAGATAGTAGGCGTAGACGAAGTGCAGACCGATGCCGGCGATGACATAGAGCGAGCCGGCGATCGGGTCCTTGTCGGTGACGAAGAGAAATACTTGTCCCGCCATGGCGAGGATCGTTCCGAAGACGAAAACCGGAAGAGAGTGCCGGCCGATCATCACCAGCGGGTGATCGGCGCGCAGGCGCGCCAGTCGGCTGATGCCGGGAATGACCGCAAGGAGATAGGCGAGCGCCAGCACGTGCAGCAGCCGCGTCAGCGACAGGAACGTTTTGTCGAAGCCGGTCAGGACCGCCGGCAGGCCGAAGGAAATGTCGATACTCCACCAGGAGAACAGCACCCAGCAGGCGGAGATGAGGACATAGGCGGCGGAAAGCCCGATGAGCCAGGGGCTGCGCGGCAGCTCGCCGCCCGCGCGCACATGGTTCATGCAGAGGATGCCGATCACGAAGAGGAACTGCCATGACCAGGGATTGAGGAACCAGTAGCCCTCGTCGAGGAAATTGTAAGGCACCAGCTTCAGGCAGCCGGCGGCAAGCCACAATGTTGCCGAGACCGCAAACAGCAGGCGGGGACTGATGGCATTCAGCCAGAGCATGGCCGGCAGCATCAGGAGCAGCACGGCATACATGGACAGGATATTGTTGTAGCCGAGCTGGTGGCCGAGGAGCACCATGGCGACGATGCCCTGTTCCGTCTGCTCGACGAGGGGGCGGATATTGATCTCGCCGAGTAGTTCCTGCCGGCCGAAATAGAGCGCGCCGGCGGAAAAGATCGCAAGCGTCACGATGCTCGTCATGATGTGCGCCACATAAAGCGTCATGGCGCGCCGCCATGCCTTGAGCGTCGAAGCGAGCCGTGCTCCGGCGACGAAATTGCGTCCATAGGCGGCGCCGACCGCAAGGCCGGAGATCAGCACGAAGGCCTCGGCCGAATCGGAAAAGCCGAAGTTCTTGTGCGTGAGATATTCGAGATATTGCCCGGGCACATGGTTGACGAAGATCGTCAGCAGGCAGAGGGCCCGGAAGACGTCGAGGCGTGTGTCACGGGCCGTCGCGCCGGGGCGGACGGCTCCCATTTGCTCTCTGGCGCTCTGAAAGGTCTTTTGCAGCATGCGGTCCTATCCGGGTTCGGCGCCCCGCCCCACCCTGCAGCGGGCCTACAGCCGCTGCGGCCTTTTGAATGGCTGCGTGTCCTTGTCCTTGGAGACGAGTCGATCCGACGGACATGCAGCGTTTGGAACGGGACGGCGCCGCGCCCGAAGAGCCGGCGCCGTCGGAGTCGCAATTCACGCCGCGGTGAGGCTCCGGCGGACATCGTCGTCCGTCAGGATGCCGCTGGCGCGCAGGAGGGCTGCGAAGCGGCCGTTGCTGCGGCTGAGCTCGTTGAAGCCGCCCATCTCGACGATGCGGCCGTGATCCATGAAGATGACGAGGTCGGCCTCGCGCACCGTCGACAGCCGGTGGGCGATGATGAAGGTCGTGCGGTCCTTGCGCAGGGCGTCGATCGCGTCCTTGACGCGGGCCTCAGTCTCGACGTCGAGGGCGCTGGTCGCCTCGTCGAGCACCAGGATCGGCGCGTTCTTGAGTATGGCGCGGGCAATCGCGACGCGCTGGCGTTCGCCGCCGGACAGCCGATTGCCGCGTTCGCCGACGACCGTGTCGTAGCCGTGGACGCGGTCTTCGATGAAGTCGCTCGCGGCGGCGGCTTCGGCCGCGGCCATGATCTCTTCGAGCGTGGCGTCTTCACGGCCAAGCCGAATGTTGTCGCCGATCGACCGGTTCATCAGGCCGGCATCCTGGAAAACGGTGGCGATCGAACGGCGCAGCGACTTGCGGGTAACTGTGGAGATGTCGACCCCGTCGATCAGGATCTGGCCGTGCTTGGGATCATGGACCCGCTGCAGGAGGTTGACGAGCGTCGTCTTGCCGGCGCCGGTCGGACCGACGATGGCGATCGTCTGGCCGGCCTTGGCCGTAAAGGAGACGTTGCGCACGCCTTGCGCGGAATTCGCAAAGTCGAAGGAGATGTCGCGGAATTCCACCTCTCCGACGACGCCGGTCAGCTCCTTGGCGCCGGCCGGCTCCTCGCGTTCACGCACCGCATCTTCGAGTTGGAAGAAGTCCTCGAGCTTGGCACGCGCCTCGAAAATCTGGGTGGCGAAGGCCTTCATCTGGTCGAGGCGGCCGATCAGGAGATTGGCGAAGCCAATGAAGGCGATGACCTCGCCGACGCCAAGTTCGCCGCGCTGCACAAGAATGGTGCCGATGACGAGGATCGCCATCATCGAAATGGTCGAGGCCATGCGGTTGAGCGCGCTTGCGAGCGCCCACCAGTCGAGCACCGGATACTGCGCAGACAGCAGCCGTTCGGTGAACTTCTTCAATTCGCGCGTTTCCGCCTCGATGCGGTTGTAGCTGTGAACCACGGACACGTTGCTGATCGAGTCGGAGACGTGGGAGAAAACCGTATGATAGTGGTTCTCGACCGAGGCCTGGCCTTCCTTCGTGCGGTTCATCACCACCTTGCTGATCACCACATAGGCGGCGCCGAGGATGACGAGCACGATCGAGAGGCGGACATCCATCGCGAAGGCGGTCGGCACGAGCAGCACGAGCGCGACGGCGGTCGCAAGGTGCTGCCGCATGAATTCGAGCCAAAGGCCGAAGAGGGTTTCGCAGGCACGCAAAAGCGTGTGCAGCGCGTTGGACGTGCCGCGCTGGCTGTGCCAGGAGAGCGGCATCGAGACGATCCGGCCGAAGGCCTGGGTCAGGAGTGTCGCTCGCCGGCCATGTGCAAGGCGGTCGGCCTCGCGCGAGATGAGCACGAAGGCAATGGTGTTGAACACCCCGAAGCCCGCCCACAGGAGCAGCATCGGAGTGACTTCCTTTTGCGACGAGATCGCGTCGATGATGCGACCGAACAGGATCGGTTCTGCAATCGTGATGACGGCGAGGACGATATTGGCAATGACGATCGCCCCGACGCGGAACTTGTGAACAGCAAGGTACTGAAGCGCTCTTGCATACACCTGTAACAAAGACACTGTCTCACCCCTTTGGGCATCGATTGGACGCCGCGACCGAGCGGTGCGGCAGGTGCGATGCGTCTTCGCCAGCCCCGGCGCGATGGCGCTTTCGCCATGCGGGAACCGACAAAGCCGCGCGGAGACGGTCCCGTGAAAAAACCTGCTGGAAATGCGGAAGGGGGCAGATCAGAAGGCCGGATCGTCCGCCGCCATGGGAGGGTTGGCGGGAAGGCTCACAGCTCGCTATCTCTTGCCCCGACTCCGATTTTTTGCAGGTTTCGTTCAGAACCGGGCGTGGTAAGAAGAATTATCGCGGTTGCAACATGAATGGCTTCTGAACGGCGTATTCATGTTGAAATTCCAGGGCGCTGCAGCCTGTTCTGACCTGAAGGTGTTCCATGAATATCACGTTGCTCGTACAGTTTCTGGCGCTTCTGGAGGAGATGAGGACACGCGAAGAGATCCTGCCGGAGTTCGAGCGGCTGCTCGATCGCTGCGGGTTCGACTTCTATGGCGTGGTGCGTCAGCCGAAGCCTCACGAAAATCCGCTGCGACTGCTGCTCGCCGGGCGCTGGCCGGAGAATTGGCCGCAGATCTACATCCGCAAGAAATACGTCGTCATCGATCCGACCATCCGCTATCTCGGTCACGCCCAGCGCGGATTTCGCTGGCGCGACACGCTGGCCGCCTTCCGCTCGGACCCGCACCGCAAGCGCATGGAGAGCATGATGGTGGAGGCGCGCAATCACGGCCTCTTCGACGGCTATATCTTCCCGGTGCACGGGCGACGCGGGCTCATGGGCAACCTTACGGTCGGCGGCCGCGTGGTCGATCTCACCCCGGTGGAACTGAGCCTCTTCGACTCGATCGCCAGGCGGCTGTTCTGGAAGCTGCTCGAGCTTACCGACCCGGAGATCATGGCGGAGCTCGTCTCGCGCGTCGAAGTGCAGATGACGCGACGCGAAATGGAGGCGCTGAACTATCTCGCCGACGGCATGACCTCGAACGACATCGGCAAGGTCCTCGACATTTCGAGCCACACGGTCGACTGGTACATGAACGGCATTCAGGAAAAGCTGAAGGCGAAGAACCGCCATCATGCCGTCGCCATCGCCTTCCGCCTCGGCCTGATCTCGTGAGAAAACGGGTCATATTCGCGTCGCATCTGAAATTGCACTTCATTCCGTGACTCGCTAATAGTTCATTTCGCGGGTGCAGCATTCCCGTGAATTCAAGTCTATTGAGGAGTCCGACTTGTCCATCTCAAAGATCCTTGTTGCCAACCGATCCGAAATCGCCATCCGCGTCTTCCGCGCGGCCAACGAGCTGGGGCTTGAAACGGTCGCGATATGGGCGGAGGAGGACAAACTGGCGCTGCACCGCTTCAAGGCGGACGAGAGCTACCAGGTTGGCCGCGGTCCGCATCTTCCCCGCGATCTCGGGCCGATCGAGAGCTATCTGTCGATCGACGAGGTGATCCGCGTCGCCAAGCTTTCCGGCGCCGATGCCATCCATCCCGGCTACGGGCTCCTCTCAGAGAGCCCGGAATTCGCCGAAGCCTGTGCCGAGAACGGCATCACTTTCATCGGCCCGAAGCCGGAGACGATGCGCCAGCTCGGCAACAAGGTGGCCGCCCGCAACCTGGCGATCTCGATCGGCGTGCCGGTCGTGCCGGCGACGGATCCGCTGCCGGACGATCCGGCGGAGATCACGCGGCTTGCCGAAGAAATCGGCTATCCGGTGATGCTGAAGGCCTCCTGGGGCGGCGGCGGCCGCGGCATGCGCGCGATCCGCGATCCCAAGGACCTGATCCGCGAGGTGACGGAGGCCAAGCGCGAGGCGAAGGCCGCCTTCGGCAAGGACGAGGTCTATCTGGAAAAACTCGTCGAGCGCGCCCGGCACGTCGAAAGCCAGGTTTTGGGTGACACCCATGGCAACGTCGTTCACCTCTTCGAGCGCGACTGCTCGATCCAGCGCCGCAACCAGAAGGTCGTCGAACGGGCTCCCGCCCCCTATCTCACCGAGGCGCAGCGCCAGGAACTCGCCGACTATTCGCTGAAGATCGCCCGGGCGACCAACTATATCGGTGCCGGCACGGTCGAGTATCTGATGGATGCCGACACCGGCAAGTTCTACTTCATCGAGGTCAATCCGCGCATCCAGGTCGAGCATACGGTGACCGAGGAGGTGACCGGCATCGACGTCGTCAAGGCGCAGATCCATATCCTCGACGGTTATGCCATCGGCACGCCGGAATCGGGCGTGCCGCGCCAGGAGGATATCCGCCTCAACGGCCATGCGCTGCAGTGCCGCATCACCACCGAGGACCCTGAGCAGAACTTCATTCCGGATTATGGCCGCATCACCGCCTATCGCGGTGCCACCGGCTTCGGCATCCGGCTCGACGGCGGCACTGCCTATTCCGGTGCGGTCATCACCCGCTATTACGATCCGCTCCTGGAGAAGGTCACCGCCTGGGCGCCGAACCCGGAAGAGGCGATCCGCCGCATGGATCGGGCGCTCAGGGAATTCCGCATCCGCGGCGTCGCCACCAACCTCACCTTCCTCGAAGCGATCATCGGCCATCCGAAGTTCCGCGACAACAGCTATACGACGCGCTTCATCGACACGACGCCGGAACTGTTCCAGCAAGTCAAGCGCCAGGATCGCGCCACCAAGTTGCTCACCTATCTCGCCGACGTCACAGTCAACGGGCATCCGGAAGTCAAGGGCCGGCCGAAGCCGTCGAACGATATCGCCGCGCCCGTCGTGCCCTTCATCGATGGCGGCGTAAGGCCGGGCACCAAGCAGCGTCTCGACGAACTGGGACCGAAGAAGTTCGCCGAGTGGGTCAAGGCGCAAAAGCCGGTGCTCATCACCGACACGACAATGCGCGACGGCCATCAGTCGCTGCTTGCGACCCGCATGCGCACCTATGACATCGCCCGTATCGCCGGCACCTATGCCCGGGCTCTGCCCAACCTCTTCTCGCTCGAATGCTGGGGCGGCGCCACTTTCGACGTCTCGATGCGCTTTCTGACGGAGGATCCGTGGGAGCGGCTGGCGATGGTGCGCGAAGACGCGCCGAACCTGCTTCTGCAGATGCTTTTGCGCGGCGCCAACGGCGTCGGTTACAAGAATTATCCGGACAATGTCGTCAAATACTTCGTCCGCCAGGCGGCCAAGGGGGGTATCGACGTCTTCCGCGTCTTCGACTGCCTCAACTGGGTCGAGAACATGCGCGTCGCGATGGATGCGGTCGCCGCGGAGGACAAGATCTGCGAGGCGGCGATCTGCTATACCGGCGACATCCTCAATTCCGCCCGGCCGAAGTACGATCTCAAATACTACACGGCGCTCGCCGCCGAGCTGGAAAAGGCCGGTGCCCACATCATCGCGGTCAAGGACATGGCGGGGCTGCTGAAGCCGGCGGCCGCGCGGGTTCTCTTCAAGGCGCTCAAGGAAGCGACCGACCTGCCGATCCACTTCCACACCCACGATACGTCGGGCATTGCCGCTGCCACGGTGCTCGCCGCAGTCGAATCCGGCGTCGACATCGTCGATGCGGCAATGGATGCTCTTTCGGGCAATACCTCGCAGCCTTGCCTCGGCTCGATCGTCGAGGCGCTTTCCGGCACGGAGCGCGATCCCGGACTCAATCCCGAATGGATCCGCCGCATCTCCTTCTACTGGGAGGCGGTGCGCCACCAATATGCGGCCTTCGAGAGCGACCTCAAGGGGCCGGCCTCGGAAGTCTACCTGCATGAAATGCCGGGCGGCCAGTTCACCAATTTGAAGGAACAGGCCCGCTCGCTCGGGCTGGAGACCCGCTGGCACGAGGTGGCTCAGGCCTATGCGGACGCCAACCAGATGTTCGGCGACATCGTCAAGGTGACGCCGTCTTCCAAGGTCGTCGGCGACATGGCACTGATGATGGTCAGCCAGGACCTGACCGTTGCCGATGTCGAGAACCCGGCGAAGGACATCGCCTTCCCGGATTCGGTCGTCTCCATGCTCAAGGGCGATCTCGGCCAGCCGCCGGGCGGTTGGCCGCAGGCCTTGCAGAAGAAGGTGTTGAAGGGCGAGGAGTCTTATACCTCCGTGCCGGGCTCGCTTCTGCCGCCGGCCGATCTCGACCAGGAGCGCAAGACCATCGAGGAGAAGCTCGGCCGCGAAGTGACCGACTTCGAGTTCGCCTCCTATCTGATGTATCCGAAGGTCTTCACCGACTATGCGGTCGCCTGCGAGACCTACGGTCCGGTAAACGTCTTGCCGACGCCCGCCTATTTCTACGGCATGGCGCCGGGCGAGGAGCTTTTTGCCGATATCGAGAAGGGCAAGACGCTGGTCATCCTCAACCAGGCCCAGGGCGAGATCGACGAGAAGGGCATGGTCAAGGTGTTCTTCGAGCTGAACGGTCAGCCGCGTTCGATCAAGGTGCCGGACCGGGCGCACGGCGCTTCCGCCGCCATCCGCCGCAAGGCCGAAGCCGGCAACGCCGCCCATCTCGGCGCCCCGATGCCGGGCGTCATCTCGACTGTCGCGGTCATCACCGGCCAGGCGGTGAAGGCCGGAGACGTGCTCTTGTCGATCGAAGCGATGAAGATGGAGACGGCACTGCACGCCGAGAAGGACGGGGTCATCGCCGAGGTGCTGGTCCGCGCTGGCGACCAGATTGACGCGAAGGACCTGCTCATCGTGTTCGGCTGAGCCGCCTTGCGCCGGCAAAGATGGACAGCGGCTTCCCGATAACGAGTCGGGAAGCCGCAGGCCGTTTCACTGTCCTTTAGTCGGTTCCGAACTTAACTTCCCGACCTCACCGCCACGGTCGCGACCCCCGCTCCGACGAGTAACGTGCCGCCGGCCTTGTTGAAAATGCAGATCGCGCGAGGATTGCGGACGACGTTTCGTGCCCTAGATGCAACAAGCGCGTAGCCAAGAGCATTGGCGAAAGCGAGCGCCAGGAACGTGGCCTCGAAGATGGTCATCTGGACCAGAAAATCCGCGCTACGGTCCAGGAATTGCGGCAGGAAAGCTACGAAGAAGGTAATGCTTTTCGGATTGAGTGCGGTAACCAACCAAGCATGCCCGGTCATCTTCGCCGCGGACGCCACGTCCGTGCGCGGCTTGGCGTCGAGTGCGCCGCCTGCGCGGAAGAGCCTGACACCGAGATAGATGAGATAGGCAGCGCCTATCCACTTCAGGATCGTGAAGACCGTCGCCGATGCCATGAGCAGAGCGCCGACGCCAAGCATCGACAGCGTCATCGCTGTGAAGTCGCCAACCGCTACGCCGGCAGCGATCGGCAACGCGGCGCGCCAGCCTTGCCCAAGCGCATAGGATACGACGAGCAGGATTGTGGGGCCAGGGATAATGAGAAGTACCGTGGAGGCCGCGGTGAAGGCGATCCAAGTTTCGAATGTCATGGGGAGTCTCCTGCTAAAAAACAGGATAAATCCTTACTGGAGGACTTTTGTAAAGGGGGTCACGCTCGACGCCCGACCAGCCATTTTCGGGTATGAAAATGCCAAGGACCGCTTCTATCGCGCTCAAATCTCATAGCTCATCGGCGCACTGAGCGAGGCAATGAACCGCTTGGTGCGCTCACGCTCCGGCGTCGTGAAGATCGTCTTCGGCGGTCCGCTTTCGACGACGACTCCGGCGTCGAGGAAAATCACGTGTTCGGCGACGCGGGAGGCAAGCCGCAGGTCGTGGGTGGCCATGATCATCGTCGTGCCTTCGCGGGCAAGCCGGCTAAGCACCTCGACCACCTCTTCCGCCAGCTCCGGATCGAGGGCCGAGGTCGGTTCGTCGCAAAGCAGCACGCGGGGCGATGGGGCAAGCGCCCTGGCGATCGCGACGCGCTGCTGCTGGCCGCCAGAGAGCGTTGCCGGCCAGGCGTCGGCCTTGTGGGCCATGCCGACCTTCTCAAGGAGTTCGAGCGCGCGGGCGCGGGCGCGATCCGCGGGCCATCTGAGCACGGTGACGAGGCCCTCCATGACGTTGCCGATCGCCGTCTGGTGCGGGAAGAGCTGAAAGTTCTGGAACACCATGCCGGTCTGGCGGCGGAGCTTCTGGACCGCCTGCCAGCCGACCTTGCGGTCGGGCGCGAATTCCAGCCGTTCGTCGCCGAGGCGGATGGCGCCGCTGGTCGGGATTTCGAGAAGATTGACGCAGCGCAAAAGCGTGCTCTTGCCTCCGCCGGAGGGCCCGACAAGGGCCGTGACTGTGCCCTCCGCCAGCGTCACGCTGATGTCGTTCAGCACTGTATGGGTGCCGAAGCGCTTGACGATATGCGAGAGCTCGATCATGCGCGCGCCTCCAGGAAGCCGCCATAGCGGGCGAAGCGGTGCTCCAGCTTCACCTGTAGGGCCGAAAGCACGGAACTCATGACAAGATAGATCAAGGCGGCCTCGATGTAGAGGATCAGCGGCTCATAGGTGGTGGCGACGATGCGCTGCGCCGTCTGGAAGAGTTCGGGCACGGTGATCGCGGCGGCGAGCGAAGTGTCCTTCACCAACGAGATGAAAGTGTTCGACAGCGGCGGCACGGCGACGCGGCCGGCCTGCGGCAGGATGGTGCGGCGCATTGCCTGGGGCCAGCTCATGCCGATCGAGTAGGCCGCCTCCCATTGCCCGCGCGGGACCGACGAGATGACGGCGCGGATGATCTCGGACGAATAGGCGCCGACATTCAGCGTGAAGCCGATCAGCGCGGCTGGAAAGGCGTCAAGCAAGATGCCGAGGCTCGGCAGGCCGTAGAAGATGACGAAGAGCTGGACGAGCAGCGGCGTGCCGCGGATCACCCACACATAGAAGCGCGCCACGGCGACGAGCGGGGCCGGGGCAAAGAGCCGGACGAGCGCGGTGACGAGGCCGAGCAGGAGGCCAAGGGTGAAGGAAAGCAGCGTCAGCGGAATGGTGAAGATCAGTCCGGCCCAAAGCAGGGTCGGCAGCGATTCCGCCATCAGGTTGAGCCAGTCGGGCAAAGAAAAACCTTTCAGAAGATGCGATCCGCTCCTTGGAGCGGGATGAGGGAACGTATGCGCCCATATCCCGCTTCAACCTTCAAGGAGCGGATCGTCGTTCATGCGGTTACGCAGAATCACTTGGAAACGTCGGCACCGAAATATTTCTGCGAAATCTGCGCATAGGTGCCATCCGCCTTGATCTCGGCCAGCGCCTTGTTGATGGCGTCGAGCAGTTCCGGTTCGCCCTTGCGGACGATGATTCCAGAATGGTCGGCATCGGGCTTTTCGGCGGCGATCTTCACGTTCGCGTCGGGCTTCTGCTTCTTGAAATCGAGGAAGGAGAGGCTGTCGTTGATGGTCGCATCGGCGCGACCGGTCAAGACGAGCTGTATCGACTGATCGAAGCCTTCGGTCCCGACCAGCTCGGCGCCCGATGCTTCGGCGAGCTTGCCGAAATTGCTGGTCAGCGACTGCGCCGCCTTCTTGCCGCCGAGATCGGCGAAGCCCTTGATCTCCTCGTTGTCGCCCCTGACGATCAGCACCGCCTTGGAGGCGATATAGGGCTCGGAGAAGTCGTATTTCTTCTTGCGTTCCTCGGTGATGCCGACCTGATTGATGACGGCGTCGTAGCGATTGGCATCGAGGCCGGCGATCAGGCCGTCCCACTTGCCTTCGAGGAATTCGGCCTCGACGCCGAGCCGCTTGGCGACTTCCCGGCCGATCTCGACATCGAAGCCGACCAGCGCACCGCTCGCGTCGTGAAAGGTGAAGGGGGCATAGGTGCCCTCAGTGCCGATCTTCAGCACGCCGGCGGACTTGATCTCGTTGAGGTTGGAGCCGGCCTCGGCCGGCGCAAAGGCGGCGAGCTGCAGGAGGCCGGCAGCGAAAAGCGTCGGAAGAAGTTTCATCGTGTTCTTTCCATCCTTGTCGTTCTCCGGCCCGTCATCCGGATTGCGGCGAAGATCGCACAAAAGTCGGCGCGTCTGAGCGCATAAAAGACCAATTAGCGGCTGTTCCGATGAATATTTTTTTCTATTGGTCAGAAATCCTTCGAAACGGCTGTCGCTACATCCGACAGGTCTCCGCCCCGTTCCACGCTTGGAGGTTGAAGTCGTTACCAAAAGGTGGTATTCACGTTTTCACCTATTCATGCACGGTTATGCACGGTTGCCAATGACGACAGAATTGCTGCTGCGGGAAAGACAAGCTGCGATCCGCGAACGCCTGGTGACGCATGGCCGCGTCCTCGCGAGCGATCTGGCGCGTGAGTTCAATGTTTCCGAGGACACGATACGCCGGGATCTGCGCGAAATGGCCTCGGCCGGGCTTTGCGAGCGTGTCTATGGTGGCGCCTTGCCCCTTGCGCCGGATGCGGGCCGCTCCTTGAGCGAACGCGCTCAGATCGCGTCCGAGCGCAAGGCCGCGCTGGCGCAGGTATGTGTCGGCTACATCGAGCGCGGCATGACCGTCTTTCTCGATGCGGGCTCGACCAATCTGGCGATTGCGCGGGCGATCGCTCCGGAACTGGCCGCGACCATCGTCACCAATACGCCGCTGATCGCTTCTGCCCTGATGGAGAAACCGGCTCTCGATCTGATCCTGATCGGCGGCACGCTCGACCGTGCCGTCGGCGCGGCGGTCGGTGCGCGGGCGCAACGCGACGCGGAACTGCTTCGGCCCGATCTCTGCATCCTCGGGGCCTGCGGTGCCGACCCGGAAGCCGGGCTTACGGCTGTTCATTTCGAGGACGCCGAGTTCAAGCGGCTCGTCGCAACGAAGAGCCGCGCGGTGCTCGCCGCCGTCACCACGGAAAAGCTCGGCACCGCCGCCCCTCATGCGGTGGTCGGCATCGAAGCCGTCTCGACCTTGGTGCTCGAGGCGGATGCGCCGGCAGCTGACGTCGCCGCCCTCAAGGCGCGCGGCATCGGCGTCGTTCTCGCCGAGGAGCCAGGCAGATGAGCGGGTCGCTCGAACCTCTGGCGACGGCAATTGCCGGATATTCATCAGATCGAGCCGGTCGGATCCGGCAGCAGGAAGGCTGATCCCATGGACCAATATGCCGACAGTGCCCGGACCGGTATGCGCCAGGGCTATATGACAAAAAACCGGTTCGCCGTGTCGCTTCTCTTCCTGATGAACGGCTTCGTCACGGGAAGCTGGGCGCCGAAGATTCCCGAATTCAAGGACCGGCTCGGCATTGGCGAAAGCGCGCTCGGCCTGTTGATCCTGGTGTTCGGTATCGGCTCGCTGGTGCTGATGCCGATCGCCGGCGGCTTCATCGCCCGCCTCGGTTCGGAAAAGGTGGCGAAGCTCACGGCGATCATTCTCTCGCCGCTGCTCCTTTTGCTGACACTGGTGCCGAATGTCTGGACGGCCGCGGTCGGCATGTTCCTGCTCGGGGGCTTCGTCGGCGCCATGGACGTGGCGATGAACGCCAATGCGGTCGAGGTGGAGAAGTCGATGCGGCGGGCGATCATGTCCTCCTGCCACGCCTATTGGAGCCTCGGCGGGCTGATCGGCGCCGGGAGCGGCGGCTTCCTGATGGCGCGGATGGGCGTGCTGCCGCACGCGGCCGCGGTGACCCTGCTCTCTCTGGCGATCCTCGCTGTCGCCTGGCCCATGGTTCTCGCCGACAAGCCGCATCCGACGGCGACGAAGGAGAAACTCAGCCTGCCAACGACGCCGCTGCCCTGGCTGATCGGCCTGATGGCGCTGTTCTCGATGGTGCCGGAGGGCGCGGTGCTTGACTGGGGCGCGCTCTATCTCCGGAACGAACTCGGCGCGTCGATCGAGCTCTCCGGCTTCGGCTTCGCGGCCTTCTCGGCGACGATGGCGATCATGCGCTTTGCCGGCGACCATGTGCGGGACCGTCTCGGCGCGAAAAGCACGCTGCGCATCTGCACCATGACGGCGCTTGTCGGCCTCATCCTTGCCGGGATGGCGCCTAATGCGGCGCTGGCGATCCTCGGCTTCGCCATTGCCGGCATCGGCATCTCCAACATGGTGCCGATCGCCTTCTCCGCCGCTGGTAACATGCCCGGCCTGCAGCCGGGCATCGGGCTCGCGGTCGCGACCACCATGGGTTATTCCGGCATGCTCTTCGCCCCGTCGCTGATCGGTTTCATAGCGGAGTACAGCGGATTCGCCGTGATCGTCACCTCTATCCCGGCTCTCTTCGTCGTCGTGCTCCTACTGTCGCGACACGCCTCCCACGCCGACCACGGCCGGGGGCAATGACAACGGCCATGCCATCAATTCGCCGTCAGTGCGCGATGTGGGCGTTGACAAGCGGGTTTTCCTTCGCCACCTGAAAGGCTCTAAAGCAATTCCAGGAAAAGCAATACGTCCGGAACTGCGCAGTACCTAGAAGAGGCCTTCATGTCTTCTGCCTTCGATTTCGAGCCAAAGCCGCGCCGTGCCTCGGTTGCCGTCGATGTCGGCGGCGTGGTCGTCGGCGGCGGCGCGCCGGTCGTCGTACAATCGATGACCAATACGGACACGGCCGATGTCGATGCGACCGTCGCCCAGGTGGCGGCGCTCCACACGGCGGGCTCGGAACTGGTGCGCATCACGGTCGACCGGGACGAGAGTGCCGCCGCGGTGCCGAAGATTCGCGAGCGGCTGTTGCGCCTCGGCATGGATGTGCCGCTCGTCGGCGACTTCCACTATATCGGCCACAAGCTGCTTGCCGACCATCCGGCCTGCGCCGAGGCGCTTGCGAAGTACCGCATCAATCCGGGCAATGTCGGCTTCAAGGACAAGAAGGACAAGCAGTTCGCCGAGATCATCGAAATGGCGATGCGCTACGACAAACCGGTGCGCATCGGGGTGAACTGGGGTTCGCTCGATCAGGAGCTCTTGACGCGGTTGATGGACGAGAACAAGGCCAATGGCTCGCCCTTGACGGCGCAGCAGGTGACGCGCGAGACGATCGTGCAGTCGGCGCTCATCTCGGCCGAGCTCGCCGAAGAGCTCGGCCTGCCGCGCAACCGCATCATCCTGTCCGCCAAGGTCTCGGGTGTGCAGGACCTGATCGCCGTCTATGCGATGCTTGCCGCCCGCTCCGACCATGCGCTGCATCTCGGGCTCACGGAAGCCGGCATGGGCACCAAGGGCATCGTCGCCTCCTCGGCCTCGCTCGGCATTCTGATGCAGCAGGGCATCGGCGACACGATCCGCATATCGCTGACGCCGGAGCCCGGCGGCGACCGCACCCGTGAGGTTCAGGTGGCGCAGGAACTTCTGCAGGTGATGGGCTTCCGCCAGTTCATCCCCGTCGTCGCCGCCTGTCCCGGCTGCGGCCGCACGACCTCCACCGTCTTCCAGGAACTGGCGCAGAAGATCCAGGAGGATATCCGGGCGAGCATGCCGATCTGGCGCGAGAAATATCCGGGCGTCGAGGCGCTGAAGGTTGCCGTCATGGGTTGCATCGTCAATGGTCCCGGCGAAAGCAAGCACGCCGATATCGGCATTTCGCTGCCCGGCACCGGCGAGACGCCGGCCGCGCCCGTCTTCATCGACGGCCAGAAGGCGATGACGCTGCGCGGCCCGAAGATCGCCGAGGAATTCCAGTTGCTCGTCGCCGACTATATCGAGAAGCGTTTCGGCCGCGGCCAGGCTGCAGCAGAGTAGGGCGCGTACTTCCCGCTGTTTGCCCCTAATCCGGCCTGCCGGCCACCTTCTCCCCGCAAGCGGGGCGAAGGAGACCCGCGGCGCCGCTTCAATCCACACTCCGCCTGCGGGTCTGTAACGGGGACATTGTGCCAACCAGTCCTTCTCTCCGCAAGCGGCAAGAGGGTTAGGGTGAGCGGCGACTCCGCGCCTGCTCGGCCTAGCTCGATCGCCTCAAACTATCTCGTCGAGTGCCGTGATCAGCCTGGCGCATTCCGCGTCCGTGCCGATGGTGATGCGCAGGAAATCCTCGATCCTCGGTTTGGCGAAGTGGCGGACGATCACGGCGCGCTCGCGCAGCTTCGCGGCGAGTGTCTGGCCGGCATGGTCCGGATGGCGGGCAAAGACGAAATTCGCCTGGGACGGCAGGACCTCGAAGCCGCGCATTTCCAGTTCGCGGATGAGTTCCGCCCTCGTGGCAATGATCTTGCCGCGCGCTTCCTCGAACCAATCCGTGTCCCTGATCGCGGCAATGGCGCCGGCCTGGGCGGCTCGTCCGAGCGGGTAGGAGTTGAAACTGTCCTTGACGCGCTCCAGCGCTTCGATAAGCGGCCGCTGGCCGATGGCGAAGCCGACGCGCAAGCCCGCGAGTGCGCGCGATTTCGAGAAGGTCTGCACCACGAGCAGGTTCTCGTATTTCGGTACGAGCGCAACCGCCGACTCGCCGCCGAAGTCGATATAGGCCTCGTCGATCACCACTGGCTGGTCGGGGTGCTCGGCGACCAGTCGCTCGATTTCCGCAAGCGGCATGCCGATGCCGGTCGGCGCATTGGGGTTCGGAAGGATGATGGCGCCAGCGGGGCGGCGATAGTCGGCGATGTCGATGCGGAAGGCGTCGTTGAGCGGTACCTCGACCGCGTGGATGCCGAAGAGGCCCGCATAGGTCGGATAGAAGCTGTAGGAAATATCCGGATAGAGCAGCGGCTGATCGTGCTTCAGAAGGGCGGCGAAGGCGTGCGCCAGCACTTCGTCGGAACCGTTGCCGACGAAGACCTCGTCGGCGGAGACGCCGCAACGTTCGCCGATCGCCTGTCTCAAGCCAAGTGCGACCGGATCCGGATAGAGCCTCATATCGTCGCTCGCCGCAGCCCGGATGGCTTCCAGCGCCTTTTCCGAAGGCCCATACGGGCTCTCATTGGTGTTGAGCTTGACGAGGTTGGCCATGCTCGGCTGTTCGCCCGGAACATAGGGCTTCAGCCTGGACACGATCGGCGACCAGAATTTGCTCATGGGTGGATCTAGCTCCTGCGATTGGCAATGAACCGGGCGGTCTCGGCGAGAACGGACGAGCGGGCGCCGTAGGGTGCCAGCAACTCTTCCGCTTGACTGACCTGTCTTTCGAGTTCGCGCTCGGCCCAGGCCTGGCCGTGGAGGGCAACCAATGTGCCCTTGCCGCGGGCGGCGTCCTTCCCGGTGGCCTTGCCCATCGCCTTGGCGTCGGCTGTCAGGTCGAGCAGGTCGTCGGCAAGCTGGAAGGCGAGGCCGATCTTCTCGCCGAAGGCGCGAAGCCGCCGGCGATCGTCTGAACTCGCATCGGCGATGATCGCCCCGGCTTCGCAGGCGAAGCGGATGAGCGCGCCGGTCTTCATCGCCTGCAGCGTAACGATGCCGGCCTCGTCCGGTGCCGTCTTCTCGGCGGCAAGGTCGAGCGCCTGGCCGCCGGCCATGCCGCCATGGCCGGAAGCGCGGGCAAGCGCAAGCACAAGCGCCGTCTTCTGCCGGTCCGACAGCGGCGTTTCCGGTGCGGCGATGATGTCGAAGGCGTAGGTCAGCAGGCCGTCGCCCGCAAGGATCGCGGTCGCCTCGTCGAAGGCGATGTGCACCGTCGGCTGCCCGCGACGCAGCTCGTCGTCATCCATAGCCGGCAGGTCGTCATGGACGAGTGAATAGCAGTGCACGCATTCGAGCGCCGCACCGACCCTCAAGGCCGCCCCGGCATCCCCACCGAGAAGGGCGGCGCTTTCGGCGACGAGGAACGGGCGCAGCCGCTTTCCGCCATTGAGCACGCCATGGCGCATGGCGTCGAGCAGGACCGCCGGGCGGGTGATCTCGTCTTCGAGCGGCGCGCAGCCGAGAAGGGTGGCAAGCAGGCTCTCGACCGCCTGTGCATCGCTTTTCAGCCGTGCCTCGAAGGATGGTATCTCGTCTGTCATGAATGGCTCTTTGACACGGGCCGAAGCGGCTTTCAACGGGCTTTCGCGTCGCATTCGCCGGGGATGAGCGCGCCCAGCCCTTGTCTTTTGCGACAAGGCCGTTCAACTTTCGGCCTCCGTGAAATAAGAAAACGGAAATGAACAGAGGGTCGAACAGCCAGGCCGTGGACATCATTTCGGAAAAGCGCGAGGAGGGCGAGATGTCTGCCGGCCGAGGATCTGCCCTGCGTCGCGCCGGGCGGCGCCTTCTCCGTCTCGGTCTCTTTCTCCTCTTACTGCCTTATCTGCTGGTCTTTCTGTATCTCGTCGAGTTCATCCATCCGGTTTCGACCTTGATGCTGCGCGACCTCGTGTTCCTGCGCGGATATGACCGGCAATGGGTCGAGTTCGAAGAGATCGCGCCGATCCTCGTGCAGTCGGTGATGATGTCCGAGGATGGCCAGTTCTGCGCGCACACGGGTGTGGACTGGGTGCAGATGCGTGGTGTGGTCGAGGATGCGCTCGAGGGTGAGCAGACGCGCGGCGCCAGCACCATTCCGATGCAGACGGTCAAGAATCTCTATCTCTGGAACGGCCGCTCCTTCGTCCGCAAGGCGCTGGAAGTGCCGCTGGCGATCGCCGCCGACTTCGTCTGGAGCAAGCGGCGCTTGATGGAGATCTACCTGAACGTCGCCGAGTGGGGCGAGGGGATCTACGGCATCGAAGCGGCTGCGCGCCATTACTTCGGCGTTCCGGCGGCAAAGCTCTCGCGCCGACAGGCGGCGCTGCTCGCCGTTGCGCTGCCCAATCCGATCGACCGCAATGCCGGCAAGCCCGGCCGGGGCCTCAGGCGTCTTGCCGCGGTGATCGAGCGCCGCGCCAGCCAGTCCCGCGACTACATCACATGTCTTTATGATTGAGATGAAGGCAATTCATTGGTCCTCGTGCCGCTGATGTGGCAAGGCTGTCCCTAAAAGATGAACGGAGACAGGACCATGGCCAAGCTCGTGCTTTACGTCGGCAACAAGAATTATTCCTCCTGGTCGCTGAGGCCTTGGCTGGCGCTCGAGGCCTGCGGCGTCCCGTTCGAGGATGTCGTTATACCCTTCGATTTTCCCGCGGGGAACCCGCGTTTCAGCGAGATTTCGCCGACCGGACGTGTGCCGGTGCTGCACCATGGCGACGTGCGGGTCTGGGAGTCGCTTGCGATCATCGAATACGTGGCGGAGCTTTATCTCGATGCGGGCCTCTGGCCGGAGGTCCTGGAGGATCGCGCCCGCGCGCGCAGCTATTCGATGGAGATGCTCTCCGGTTTCCGGGCGCTGCGCGGCGCATGCCCGATGAACATCCGCAGGCCGCGCAAGGCCATCGCCCTTCCCGAAGGGGTGGCGACCGACGTCGCGCGGATCGAAGCGATCTGGCGCGAGGCGATCGCCCGCTCCGGTGGGCCGTTCCTGTTCGGCCGTTTCACCGCGGCCGACGCGATGTTCGCACCGGTCGTCAACCGTTTCGACGTCTACGAACTCGTGACGGATCCCGGGACGCTTGCCTATATGGAGGCGGTCAAGGCGCATCCCGCCTTCAGGAAATGGGAAGAGGCGGCGAAAGCCGAACCCTGGATCGTTCCCGAGGACGAGGCCTGATGCTCTTTGAAACTGCGCCGGCGCGCCGCCCGCGTGGATTCGAAAATTTGCGTGCGGGGACTGGTCAAACGGCGGTCGGCCATGTATAAGCGCGCGAAATTCCGAGATCGACATCTGTTTGACCCGGCCATTTTCGGCTGCTGAACAGTGTTTTGCCCGATAAGTGGAGAATGAAATGGCTGTACCGAAAAGAAAAACGAGCCCGTCCAAGCGTGGCATGCGCCGTTCCGCTGACGCCCTCAAGGCTCCGACCTACATCGAAGACAAGAACTCCGGCGAACTGCGCCGTCCGCACCACATTGACCTGAAGACCGGCATGTATCGCGGTCGCCAGGTTCTGACGCCGAAGGAAAACGCATAAGCGTTGTCCTTGGCGGATGAGGCTCGAAGGGTCGGCATTGCCGGCCCTTTTTTCTTATATGAGCCAGGCGTGGTGGCGTTGGATCATGCAGGCCGTGCCCTGGCCATCCGGCCTGCCAGCCCACCTCTCCCCGCCCGCGGGGGCCGGAAAATCGGACGAGGCTTCGAAAAGCGCGTTGCGCAGAGTGAAAGACTTACAGCGCTCTTTGTGCGTCCCGAAGCACGGGCGGCGCTATAGCCGGCGCTACCAAAAAGGCGGGAATTTCAGCCCAGATTGTCGAGCTTCGTCTGAAGCGCGCGAAGCTGCTCCTTGAGCTCGTCGAGGTCCCTGGCCTCGGGTTTCTTCGTCTCCTTGGCCGGAGGGGCGGCCATGAAAGGGGAGAACATCTGCATTGCCTGGTGGAACATTTCGGTGTTGCGCCGGACCTGTTCCTCGACCAGTTGCAGCGGCACCTGCAGGTTCTTGCCGAGCGGCGTATCGCCGAAGGCCTTGTTGATCTGCTCGCGCATCTGCGCCTGCTGCTCGGTGAAGGCCTGCATCGAGTGCTCGAGGTAGCTCGGCACGACCATCTGCATCTGGTCGCCGTAGAAGGAGATCAACTGGCGCAGGAACGAGATCGGCAAGAGCGTGTTGCCGGTCTTCGACTCCTGCTCGAAAATGATCTGCGTCAGCACGGAATGGGTTATGTCCTCGCCGGACTTGGCATCCTGGACGATGAAGTCCTCGCCCCGCTTCACCATCACGGCCAGGTCGTCCAAGGTCACGTAAGTGCTCGTCCCGGTGTTGTAGAGTCGCCGGTTGGCATATTTCTTGATAACGATCTGGCCATCGCTCTTTGCCATCAGGGTCTCCTCTTACCCATGGTCCCGTCTTTATTGTGTTTTTCAGAGTATCCGCAAAAGAGCGCTGCTGACAATCTCTTTGTGCAATGCGGTGACGCGGGTGCAAAAATATGATGGAGCTTCAGAATCGTGAAGCTTTTGTATCGGTCATCAAGCCGTTTGACTTGCGCTCGCGGCTTTGCCAGTCTGGCCGGCGAGGCCAAGCTAGAAGAGGAAACGTCCCATGAGCAATCCCTCCATCGTGATCGCCAGTGCCGCCCGTACCGCCGTCGGGTCCTTCAACGGCGCCTTCGGAAATACGCCCGCCCATGAACTCGGCGCAGCCGTCATCAGGGCGGTGCTCGAGCGTGCCGGGGTCGAGGCGGCGGAGGTGGACGAGGTGATCCTCGGCCAGGTGCTGCCCGCGGGCGAAGGGCAGAATCCGGCGCGCCAGGCGGCGATGAAGGCCGGTGTCCCGCAGGAGAAGACCGCCTGGGGTATGAACCAGCTTTGCGGTTCGGGCCTTAGGGCAGTGGCGCTCGGCATGCAGCAGATTGCGACCGGCGATGCAAACATCATCGTGGCCGGCGGCATGGAATCCATGTCGATGGCGCCCCATTGCGCCCATCTTCGCGGCGGTGTGAAAATGGGCGACTTCAAGATGATCGACACGATGATCAAGGACGGCCTGACCGACGCCTTCTATGGCTACCATATGGGTATCACCGCCGAGAACGTCGCGCGCAAATGGCAGCTGACGCGCGAGGAGCAGGACGAATTCGCGCTTCGCTCCCAGAACAAGGCCGAGGCCGCCCAGAAGGCCGGAAGGTTCGCCGACGAAATCGTCCCCTTTGTCGTGAAGACCCGCAAGGGCGACGTCACGGTCGATCAGGACGAATACATCCGCCACGGCGCCACGCTCGATTCCGTTGCAAAGCTGCGGCCCGCCTTCGACAAGGACGGCACGGTCACGGCCGCCAATGCCTCGGGCCTCAACGACGGCGCTGCCGCGACGCTCTTGATGACGGAAGCGGAGGCCGAAAGGCGCGGCGTCCAGCCGCTCGCCCGCATCGTCTCCTGGGCGACGGCCGGCGTCGACCCGCAGATCATGGGAACCGGGCCAATCCCCGCCTCGCGCAAGGCGCTCGAGAAGGCCGGCTGGTCCGTCGGCGACGTCGAGCTCGTGGAAGCGAACGAGGCCTTCGCGGCGCAGGCCTGCGCCGTCAACAAGGACCTTGGCTGGGATCCGTCGATCGTCAATGTCAATGGCGGAGCGATCGCGATCGGCCACCCGATCGGCGCCTCGGGCGCGCGCGTCCTCAACACGCTGCTCTTCGAGATGAAGCGGCGCGGCGTCTCCAAAGGTCTGGCCACACTCTGCATCGGCGGCGGCATGGGGGTAGCCATGTGCGTGGAACGCATGTAACCGGCAGCCGCGTGCGGGCATTCACCGCATTGGGTCGAGTGCATGTGGCCCGGGACTCCCGGGCTACATGAGTATGCTATTGCGAACTTCAATCAACCGAATGGGAGGCGAACATGAGCAGGGTAGCATTGGTGACGGGCGGGTCCCGCGGCATCGGCGCTGCGATTTCGGTCGCGCTGCAGGCGGCGGGCTACAAGGTAGCCGCGACCTACGCCGGCAATGATGAAAAGGCCCAGGCCTTCAAGCAGGAAACCGGCATTCCCGTCTACAAATGGGACGTTTCCAACTATCAAGCTTGCGTCGACGGTATCGCTAAGGTGGAGGTCGATCTCGGGCCTATCGACATCCTCGTCAACAATGCTGGCATCACGCGCGATGCGATGTTCCACAAGATGACGCCGGAGCAATGGGGAGAGGTCATCAACACCAACCTGACGGGGCTCTTCAACATGACGCACCCGATCTGGTCCGGAATGCGCGATCGCGGCTTTGGCCGGATCGTCAACATCTCCTCCATCAACGGCCAGAAGGGACAAATGGGCCAGGCAAACTATTCGGCCGCCAAGGCCGGCGATCTCGGCTTCACCAAAGCGCTGGCCCAGGAAGGCGCGGCGAAAGGCATCACCGTCAATGCGATTTGCCCGGGCTATATCGGCACCGAGATGGTGCGCGCCGTGCCGGAAAAGGTGCTCAACGAAAGGATCATCCCGCAGATCCCCGTCGGTCGCCTGGGCGAGCCCGAGGAAGTGGCGCGCTGCGTCGTGTTCCTCGCTTCCGACGACGCGGGTTTCATCACCGGTTCGACGATCTCGGCCAATGGCGGACAGTACTTCGCCTGATCGAGCGGAGGAGGGCGGTGCGGAGCTATCCTTCGATATCCGCCCTCCGTCAGGCGCTGGAGCACGCCTGGTCGCTGGCGAGTTCCAGCAAATATTCCATTGAGAACCCTGCGCGCGGGCAGTGCGGCGTTACCGCACTGGTCGTGCAGGACATTTTCGGCGGTGAAATTCTGAAGACCCGGACAGACGAGGGTATGCACTTCTACAATCGGATCGCCGGCGAACGGCACGATCTGACGCTCTCGCAGTTTTATGGGCCCATCCCTTTCGACGATATCATATCGTCGCGCGACGGGGCTTTAGCGGATACGTCCGATGCGCAGTATCGCGCGCTGAGGGATCGCCTTGGCCTCGTTGCTTGAGTTTCATGTCCTAACGGTCCGTTGGGTACCCTCGCCTTGGGCGCTGACATGCGAAAGATCATCGCAGTCGCCAATGCACGCCTAGATGCGCACCCCAAGCGCGGCGCGATTTCGGCGTCATCGTGAGTCGAGCGCGGACCCTCCACGGCTGATAGCTGACCATCTATATCTTGTGTCGAACAAATGCGGAAAATCCGGCCGCCTGCGATTCTCCTCCGCGCACCGCAATCGCTTTCACGGCGCGGGGCAACGATTCTCATTCCCCGATCTTTCGAGTCTCGACGCGAGTCGGATGAAAAATTTTCCAGGCATTCCAGACTCTTGGATTCGGAATCCTTGGCGGCGATTGCTGGCGCGCGACGAAGACAATTGCCGTCAACGGCCTATTGTACGCCTATGATCATCGCCGATTCAGCATCTCGTGCGAGTCCATCGAAGACGGTCCATATATAGCCGTGAACATACAGTGAATCGTTGCGAGTCGTCGATTCGTCGCCGATTCGTTCCGCGACTGTTCCAAATGTCGATGTCCAGGCACAGCAGGGTGACGCTAAATATGGCTAGGCAGACTGTCGCATTTAATCGCCCGCGCCCCTTGCGTTTGGCCTTGCGCATGGGCATCTGTTTCCCGCCGGGGCGCGAGGGCGCGCCGGCTCGTTGATACTGCCCGGGATCGATGCCTTGTCCTTTCAATCCATGATCCTGAGCGGCCGCGGCGTGACCGCGGTGCTCGGGCCTACCAATACCGGCAAGACGCACTACGCGATCGAGCGCATGGTGGCGCATGACAGCGGCGTGATCGGGCTGCCGCTGCGTTTGCTTGCGCGCGAGGTCTATACTCGTCTCGTCGAGAAGGTTGGCCATCACAATGTCGCGCTGATCACCGGCGAGGAGAAGATCACGCCGCATCAGGCCCGCTATTCGGTCTGCACGGTGGAGGCCATGCCGCGCGAGACGACGGCGTCCTTCGTCGCGATCGACGAGGTGCAGCTCGCGGGCGACCTGGAGCGGGGCCACATCTTCACCGATCGGCTCCTGCATCTGCGTGGTCGAGGCGAGACGCTTCTCCTCGGTGCCGCGACCATGCGGTCGATCCTGGAGCATCTCCTGCCCGGCATCACAGTCGTCGAGCGGCCGCGCATGTCGCAGCTTCTCTATGCCGGCTCCAAGAAAATCACCCGGCTGCCGAACCGCTCGGCGATCGTCGCCTTTTCGGCCGACGAGGTCTATGCGATCGCCGAACTCATCCGGCGCCAGCGCGGCGGTGCCGCCGTGGTGCTCGGGGCGCTTTCGCCGCGCACCCGCAATGCCCAGGTCGAGCTCTACCAGGAGGGGGACGTCGACTATCTGGTGGCGACGGACGCAATCGGCATGGGGCTCAATCTGGACGTCGATCACGTCGCCTTCGCCCAGGATCGCAAGTTCGACGGTTACCAGTACCGCAACCTCAACCCGGCGGAGTTGGCCCAGGTCGCCGGGCGCGCCGGCCGCCATCTCCGTGACGGATCCTTCGGCGTGACCGGACGCGTCGATCCATTCGAGGACGAACTCGTCCATCGCATCGAATCGCATGAATTCGACCCGGTGCGGGTGCTGCAATGGCGTTCCAAGGCGCTAGACTTCTCCTCGCTTAAGGCGCTGAAGATGAGTCTCGAGGCGGCGCCCGCCGTCTCCGGCCTTGTTCGCGCGCTTCCGGCCGTTGACCAGCAGGCGCTGGAGCATCTGACGCGCTATTCCGAGGTGACGGATGTCGCAACCACGGCGGAGCGGGTCGAGAAGCTGTGGGAAGCCTGCGCACTGCCGGACTATCGTCGCATCACGCCGGCGCAGCATGCCGACCTGATCTCGACGATCTATGCGGACCTTGTCCGCGACGGCCGGGTCAATGAGGACTTCATGGCCGAGCAGGTTCGCCGCGCCGATCACACGGACGGCGAGATTGACACACTTTCGGCGCGAATTGCGCAGATCAGGACGTGGACCTATGTGTCCAACCGGCCCGGGTGGCTTGCCGATCCGACACACTGGCAAGAAAAGACGCGGGAAATCGAAGATCGATTGTCCGACGCGTTACATGAAAGGTTGACGAAACGCTTTGTTGATCGCAGGACATCTGTGCTCATGAAGCGCCTGAGAGAGAATGCGATGCTGGAAGCAGAAATCAGTGTGAATGGGGATGTCTTCGTCGAGGGGCACCATGTGGGTCAGCTAACCGGATTCCGGTTCACCTTGGCCGCCGGCGAAGGGGCGGATGCGAAGGCAGTCCAAGGCGCCGCCCAGAAGGCGCTGGCGCTGGAATACGAGGCGCGCGCCGCCCGTTTGCACGCCGCCGGCAACAGCGACCTTGCGCTGTCCTCGGACGGCCTCGTGCGGTGGCTCGGAGACCCCGTCGCGCGGCTTTCCGCCAGCGACCACGTCATGCGGCCCCGCGTCATCCTGCTCGCCGACGAGCAGCTCCAGGCCCATGCGCGCGAGCATGTGCTGGCCCGGATCGAACGCTTCGTCAACCATCACATCAGCACGGTGCTCAAGCCGCTTGACGATATTTCGCGCGCGGAAGATCTTGAAGGTCTTGCCAAGGGGTTAGCCTTCCAGCTCGTCGAAAATCTCGGCGTGCTCTTCCGTCGCGACGTCGCGGAAGAAGTGAAGTCGCTCGATCAGGAAAGCCGCGCCTCGATCCGCAAATATGGCGTCCGCTTCGGCGCCTATCACATCTTCCTGCCGGCGCTCCTGAAGCCGGCACCGGCGGAGCTGATCACGCTGCTCTGGGCGTTGAAGAACGACGGGCTCGACAAGGCCGGCTATGGCGAATTGATCCCGATGCTCGCCGCCGGCCGCACCTCGGTCGTCGCCGATCCGTCCTTCGAGCGGACATTCTACAAGCTCGCGGGCTTCCGCTATCTCGGCAAGCGCGCGGTCCGGATCGATATATTGGAACGCCTTGCGGACCTCATCCGTCCGCTCCTGCAATGGGCGCCGGGTACGACGCCGCGTCCGGATGGCGCCTATGACGGCCGCCGCTTCATGGCGACGACCTCGATGCTCTCCATCCTGGGGGCAACGCCTGACGACATGGAGGAGATCCTGAAGGGTCTCGGCTATCGGGCCGACGTCGTGACGGCAGAGGAGGCGGCAAGCTTCCTTGCGGTCCAGGACGGTGCGACGGCCGAAGCGGTTCCCGCTGCCGAAACCGCTCCGGAGCAGGGCGAAGCCGACGCCGATGCGGCGACGGCTGCCTCGGAAGAAGCGCCGGCGGATGCTCCTGCCGCGGATGCCGCGGGCGAAGGGGCGGCCGCACCGGCCGAATCGGAAGAGCCGGCGGAGCCGAAGCCGGTGCTCCTCTGGCGTCCCGGTACGCGCCAGGACAACCAGCGCGGGGGCGGCCGCCATCAGGGAGATCAGCGCCGCGGCGGCCAACGCCATGGCGAGCGCCATGGCCAGACGGACGGTCGCGAGGGAGGCCGCAAGGGCGGCGGGCCGGCGCGTGCAAAGGCACAGGACGGCAAGCCGAGCGGCCAGCGCAAGGAGCGTCAAGATCGCCACGATCGCGGCGCCAAGTTCGAGGCGCGCCCGCCGCGCAGGGAAAAACCGCTCGATCCGGATTCGCCTTTCGCGAAACTCGCCGCTCTCAAGGAGCAGCTGAAGAAATAGGCCAATGCCATGGAGAAACAGCCAGCGTCCCCGCCCGCAGCACGCCAGCGGCTCGACAAATGGCTGTTCTTCGCCCGGCTGATCAAGTCACGCTCGCTTGCGCAGAAGGCAATCGAAGCCGGGCATGTGGCGGTGAACGGCACGCGGGCAATGCAATCCTCTGCCCAGGTCAAGGCGGGCGACACGCTCGAGTTGTCTCTCGATCGGCGCGACCTCGTTGTGCGGGTGTTGTTACCGGGGACACGGCGAGGCCCCTATGACGAGGCACGGCTGCTTTACGAGGACCTGACACCGCCGGCCTCGCCGAGACTGACGCCCTTTGAGCAGGCGACGCGCGAGCGCGGCGCCGGGCGGCCGACGAAACGGGAGCGCCGCGAAACGGATCGCCTGATTCCCGGTTTCGACGAGGAGGATTAGCTCCGCCGCGCTCCCCCGCCGGAGACGGCGAATTGGGCCTGCCTGGTCGGCCGGGGTTTTTGGACGCCTCGATCCGAAACCATGGCGACTGCGGAAAACCATGCCCTTTCCGCGTCAAATCGCGCATGGATAATTCTTGCAAAGGACGCCCAAAGCCTTTACGTCACAAGCCACGTTGGGTGGCATTCGGGTCTGCTTCGGCAGCTATGCGCGCCGGACATTTCTAGCATGTGCGGACGACGGGGCATCACCGTCAATTGCCGTCTGCCATCAAATGTGAGCATTGGCTGGAGTACCTCATGACGTATGTCGTGACCGACAATTGCATTCGCTGCAAGTATACGGACTGTGTGGAAGTCTGCCCGGTGGATTGTTTCTACGAAGGCGAGAACTTCCTCGTCATCCACCCCGATGAATGCATCGACTGCGGCGTGTGCGAACCGGAATGTCCCGCTGGCGCGATCAAGCCAGACACCGAGCCGGGCCTGGATACGTGGTTGAAATTGAACGCCGATTTTGCCACGATATGGCCGAACATCACGGTCAAGCGGGATCCGATGCCCGGGGCCAAGGAGATGGACGGCGTCGAAGGGAAATACGAGCAGTATTTCTCCCCCGAGCCGGGACAAGGCGACTGAGACCGGCGGTCGCTTCGTTCGTCGCGGCTGACCAAGGTGCTGAAATATAGGGACCGAAATCTGGGGAAATCCTGACCACCCAGTGGCGGGAGCGAGCGTGGCGGCTTGATCGTTGCTATGCAGCAAATTATTGATTTCGGCAGTTTTTTGTGATAGGTTCCGCACACTGATCCACAGAGGGTGCTTTTGCGCGCCCGAAAACCAGCACGAAAGCAAACGATCTCCATTAACGCGGCACCTTTCAAATACGCAACGTTTCGTTGCTTGTGATTGCGGCGTATGTGGCTGTTTGCGTTCGTCGGACGGACCAGGATGGACCCCACCCGGCGGTATCCCCGTCTATCCGGGCCTCACCGACCCGGCCCGGCCTCTTGAGGCCGGTGCGCAACAGGGAGTGTTTGAAACGAATGACGACCCAGCAGAAGAAATCTTCAACGCGCCAAGGCTTCAAGACCGGTGAATCGATCGTTTATCCGGCCCACGGCGTTGGCCAGATCGTTGCGATTGAGGAGCAGGAAGTTGCGGGCATGAAGCTCGAGCTTTTTGTCATCGACTTCGAGAAGGACAAGATGCGTCTCAAGGTGCCGGTGGCAAAGGCCGTCAGCATCGGGATGCGCAAACTGTCCGAGACCGATTTCGTCGATCGCGCGTTGAAGGTTGTGCAGGGCAAGGCTCGCGTGAAGCGGACCATGTGGTCGCGGCGCGCCCAGGAATACGACGCCAAGATCAACTCCGGCGACCTGATTTCCATCGCGGAAGTCGTGCGCGACCTTTACCGCGCGGAAAACCAGCCGGAACAGTCCTATTCCGAACGCCAGCTCTATGAAGCCGCTCTGGACCGCATGGCACGCGAGATTGCGGCGGTAAACAAGATGTCGGAAACGGAAGCCGTGCGCCTCGTGGAGGCGAACCTTAACAAGGGACCGAAGCGCGGCAAGGCCATCGAAGAGGACGATACCCAGGACGAGGCCGCCTGAACATTGGGATCGGCGACGATCCCTTTGGGAGCCGCCCACCCGTCTTGACGAGAGCGAAACTCCCTGACCCGCACTTGCCAAGATCTAAGTTCCCAAGACTCAGCTTGCCAAGACTTAACCCGAAAGCCCGGCCTAGCGCCGGGCTTTCTTGTTTGGTGCCACAGCGGCTGGCGAACGCAAAGATGCCCCTTACTACTGCATGTCTCCTACGAGCCCGCTCAGCGCATCAAAGGCCAGCGTCCGATATGCGTTCTGAAGGACGCTCGGCGCCGTAAGGACAGAGAGGGGCAGCATTCAGATCACGGGAGCGACCTTTGCGCGCCTGTCAAGACACGTGGCGCTTGTCGGCGCGTCCACGACAAGAACGTCACCGTGCAGTGCATTGCCCGCTGCAATCAAAAATCGTGTGTCCGAGGGAACTTTTCGCCGCCGCGTACGTTTGACGTTTCCGGGACGGTTCTACGCCCGGGCGATCTGGCTCTGTGATTTCTCACCGTTTCAGGTTCGTATTCGATTTAGGGCGCTCCCTTGCTTCGTCAAGTCGTGACCCTTTTCCGTCATCGCCGAACGCTGCAGCCGGCGTTTGGTCCCTGTTCACGGTGGCGTTCGGCGCCAATACGGAGCAATCGATGAAGACTCTTACCGCAGACCGGCGTCTGATCAAGATTGCCATGGATGCCCCCTATCTGGAGCGAGACGAAGAGCATGCGCTGGCGGAGGCCTGGCGATACGACCGCGACCAGGAGGCGCGCAACAAGATCGCCATGTCGCATATGCGTCTCGTGGTTGCAATGGCGGCGAAGTTCCGCAGCTTTGGTCTGCCGATGGGCGACCTGGTCCAGGAGGGGCATATCGGCCTCTTGGAGGCGGCCGCCCGCTTCGAACCGAGTAGGGAAGTGCGCTTTTCCACCTATGCCACCTGGTGGATCCGGGCCTCGATGCAGGATTATGTCCTGCGCAACTGGTCGATCGTCAGAGGTGGCACAAGCTCGGCGCAGAAGGCGCTGTTTTTCAACTTGCGCCGGCTGAGGGCACGTTTGGCCCAGGGAGACCGCCAGCTTACATCGCAGGCGATGCACGAGGAGATCGCCGCCGCCCTCGGCGTCAGCCTTGCCGACGTCCAGACGATGGATGCGCGCCTTTCCGGCAACGACGCGTCGCTGCAGGCACCGGTCGGGCACGGCGACGCGGAAGGCGGCGCGCGGCTCGATTTTCTTGCGAGCGATGCGCCGCTGCCCGACGAGCAGGTCAGTGAGTTGATCGACGGCGAACGCGCGCGCCGCTGGCTGCACAGCGCGCTGGGCCAGCTCAGCGAGCGCGAGATGAAGATCATCCGCGCGCGGCGGCTGTCGGAGGACGGAGCGACACTCGAGGAGCTCGGGGTCGCTCTCGGGATATCGAAGGAGCGCGTGCGCCAGATCGAAACGCGGGCGCTCGAGAAGCTGCGTGCGGCCCTCGCCGCAAAGGCGCCGGCCCTGACCGGGGGCATTCATTGATGCATGAATGCATGTCGCCCAACCGTGCAGCGGTTCTGGGGCAACGACATGCACAAACAGCAGGACGCAAAGCGCATCGTACAAGCACGTTTGATCGCGACGCGCTTGAGCTTAGCGTATCGGCCCGAAATCGGAACCGATTTTCGGAGGCTCGATGCGCAGATGCAAGAGTATCCCCGAACTAGGGTCTTGTGCGCCATAGCGGACGCACAAGACAACACGTTCGAAATCTCCGCTACCGCGCCTCCGCCCGACGCAGCCGTCGCTCGACCGCCCTCAGGGCAAGCGACAGCCCGATCGTCAGGATCAGGTAGACATAGGCGACGATCGAATAGGTCTCGAAAAAGCGGAAGGAGCCGGAGGCGTAGATCTTTCCCATCTGAGTGATGTCGGCGACGCCCAGCACGGAGACGAGCGAGGAATCCTTCACCATCGCCACGAAATCATTGCCGAGCGGTGGCAGGATGACGCGGATCGCCTGCGGAAAGACTACGAGGCGGAAGCGCTGAAAGCGCGAGAGCCCGAGCGCCATCGCGGCCTCGACCTGCCCCTTGTCGACCGATTGAATGCCGGCGCGAAAGACCTCTGCGATAAAGGCGGAATAGCCGATCATCAGCGCGATGATCGCCCGCCACATCAGCGATATGTCGCGTACGACGAGCGGCTCCATCCACCCCGCCGAAATGATCGGCGCCGCAAGGAAATTGGCGGCGACCACGAGCGCCGGCGCCCCGACGAAGGCGATATAGAAGAGCAGGACGAGGATCGGCACGCCACGGACGACCTCCGTATAGAAGCGCGCGACCTGCCGGAGCGCCACGTGCTCGGAAAGGGCCATCAGGGCGATGCCAAGGCCCAGCACGGTCGCCAGCGCAAATCCCGTAAGCGTGACGAAGATGGTCACGCCTATGCCCTTGAGGACGACGGTGAAAACCTGGGTGAATATGTCGTTGGTGATGATCGCCGCAGCAAGAAGGGCGGCGATCACGAGAAGGGCGACCAACCACCACGGATAATCGCCCTTCTCGGATGTGCCGGATGATTTGACCGGAGCCAAGCGATCAGCCGCCCATCTTGTAGTCGAGAAACCACTTCTTGTTCAGCGCGTCGAAGGTGCCGTCCTCCTTGAGCGCCTTGATGGCGGCATTGACCGGGGCGACGAGATCGGAGCCCTTCGGGAAGATGAAGCCGAAATCCTCGGTCCCAAGCGGCTCTCCGACCACCTTCAGCTTGCCTTCCGACGCGTCGACATAGCCCTTGGCGGCTACGCTGTCAGTGAGCACGAGGTCGACATCGCCGGCCCTGAGCGCCTGGACGGTGGCTCCGAATGTCTCGAACAGTTTGATGCGCGGGTTCTGCTCGTTGCCGTCGAGAATCTCATAGACGGCCGTATAGAAGGGCGAGGTGCCCGGCTGGGCGCCGATCAGTGCATTCTCGACTGCGGCGAAGTTCTTGGCGTCGTTAAAGCGCGTCTCGTCGCTGCGCACCAGCATAAATTGCTGGGAGCGCATATAGGGATCGGAGAAATCCACCTTCTCCTTGCGGTCGTCCTTGATGGTGATGCCGGTCATGCCGATCTGGTATTGGCCGTCGGAAACCGCCTGGATCATCGCGTCCCAGCTGACGTTCTGATACTCGACCTTGAAGTTCAGCCGCTTGGCGATCTCGTTCATGGCGTCATATTCCCAGCCGACGGCCTCGCCGCTCTGGGGGTCGACGAATTGCAGCGGCGGATAGGCGTTCTCGGTGACGACGACGACCGTTTTACCGCCGAGATCCGGCAGGTCGGTTGCGAGAGCGGGCGCGCAGAAGGCGAAGGGAACGGCGAAGGCGGCGGCGATGCCCGCAAGCACGTGGCGGCGGATTGTCATGGAAGGAACTCCTGGAAATTTGTGGCGACAAAAGATGTCACGAAATTTCAGGGGAATACAAGCCAGTAGGTCATAGGTTTCGAGGCGGACCGAGATCGGCGTGCGCTGTCCTTTCAAGTGGAGCGGGGATGCCGGCGGGACCGTCTGCACATGAATCCCCCAAAAAGAAAGGCGGCCCGAGGCCGCCTTTCTGCCAATTCCAGGAAGGCAATTCTTATTCCGCAGCGTTTTCCGCTGCATTTGCCTCGGCAGCTGCCTTCTCGGCGGCTTCGGCGGCGGCCTTCTCGGCGGCGAGCGCCTGGGCGGCTGCGACCTTTTCAGCCTCGATGCGTGCCTTTTCCTCGGCAACGGCCTGACGCTCGGCCTCGTTCAGCTTGCGGGCGCGCGTGCCGGTATTCTCGACGATACGAGCCGACTTGCCGCGACGGTCGCGCAGGTAGTAGAGCTTGGCGCGACGCACCTTACCGCGGCGAACGACTTCGACGCTCTCGACGAGCGGGGAGTAAACCGGGAAGACGCGCTCCACGCCTTCGCCATAGGAAATCTTGCGAACGGTGAAGCTCTCGTTGATGCCGCCGCCGGAGCGGGCGATGCAGACACCTTCATAGGCCTGAACGCGGGTACGGTTGCCTTCGACGACGCGGACGTTGACGCGGACGGTGTCGCCGGCGGAGAATTCCGGAAGGGTGCGCTTGGCGGCGATCTTGGCGGCCTGTTCGGCTTCCAGCTGCTGGATGATGTTCATCGGTCTAACCTTTGCTTTTCTGAAACAGCCAGAGCGCTCTCGACCGGCCCATCGGATTTCCTTCAGGCCTTGCCCAATCGGGCAGGAGCGGTTTCGCCATTCTTTGTTTACGGTCGACGGGCAAGAACCCGAACCGGGCCGGCACATACACCAAACGGGCCCGCTTGTCATCCCCAAAAGCGGATTTCTCGGCCTCTTCCTGAAGACCTTTCCACCTGTGGGACGGGGACGGGGCTTGATCCAGCAGCGTACTTGCAGCCGAGATCGCAAGCGGCTATCCCGATGTCCAGGCCGGTTCGAGGGAGACTATGACGCTATTCCACGTGCTACTGCTGTTCGTTGCCGGATTTCTGTCCGGGGTCGTCAACGCCATCGCTGGCGGCGGCACGTTTCTCACCTTCGGTGCCATGACGCTGGGCGGCCTGCCGCCGATCGTCGCCAATGCCACCTCCTCGATCATCCAGCTGCCCGGCTATATCACCTCGGCGCTCGCCTATGCCAAGGAGATCCGCGCCGACGGGCGCAATGCGGTCGTCCTCGGGCTCATTTCGGCCGTCGGCGGGCTTGCGGGGGCACTGATCCTCCTCTCGCTCTCCAATCCGTCCTTCCGCGCCATGGTGCCCTGGCTCCTGATCGCCGCCACCGCAGTCTTCGCCGCCGGGCCCCTGTTGAAGCCGAAGGCGCGCAGCGACGAGCACAGGATCGGCCTCCTGGGAGTGGCAAGCCAGATGGTAACCTCCGTCTATGGCGGCTTCTTCGGCGCCGGCATGGGCATCATGATGCTCGCGGTTCTCGGCCTTGCGACCGGCGGCGGCTATCACCGGCTGAACGCGCTCAAAAACTTCATCTCCATCGTGATTGCCACGATCGCGATTTTCGTATTCGCGGCGGGCGGTGTCGTTTCCTGGCTGCACGCGGCGATCATGGTGCCAGGCGCGGCACTCGGTGGTTATTCGGGCGTCTGGGCGGCGAGACGGGTTCCCCAATCGGTTATCCGCGCGCTTGTCGTGGCCGTCGGCATGCTGCTGGCCGCTTATTATTTCTTCACCGGCTGAGTCGATGCCTGCTTCAGCAGATCGGGCCGGCGTTCCTCCGTCAGCCGTCGTGCTTCGGCCTCGCGCCACCTGGCGACGGCGCCGTGGTTTCCGGAGGTCAGCACCGCCGGAATCTCCTGACCTTCGAAGACCTGCGGCCGCGTGTAGTGCGGGTGCTCCAGCAGTCCGCCCTCGAAGCTCTCATGTACGCCGGAGAGGTCGTTGCCCATCACCCCCGGCAGGATGCGCACGACCGCATCGAGCAGCACCAGCGCCGCCGGCTCGCCTCCGGACAGGATATAGTCGCCGATCGAGATCTCTTCGAGCCGGCGCGCATCGATGACGCGCTGGTCGACGCCTTCGAAGCGGCCGCAGACGATGACCGCGCCGGGGCCGCTTGCAAGCTCGCGCACCCGCGCCTGCGTCAGCGGCCGCCCGCGCGGGGTCATCAACAGGCGCGGCCGGTCGTCATCCGTCGAGACATGATCGATGGCGCGGGCAAGCACATCCGGCTTCAACACCATGCCGGCGCCGCCGCCGGCCGGCGTGTCGTCCACGGTGCGGTGCTTGTCCTCCGCATAATCGCGGATCTGTACGGCCTCCATAGACCATTGCCCGCGTTCCAGCGCCTTGCCCGCAAGGGACAGGCCGAGATGCCCCGGGAACATCTCCGGATAAAGCGTCAGCACCGTTGCGCGGAAAGGCATCGCCGCCTCACTTACGCTTGGTGGGGAAGGATTTGCCGATGCCCTCGTCCTTGTCGTCGACAAGGCCCGCGGCTACCGGGTCGACCAGCAGCTTGCCCGCCTCGAGGTCGATTTCCAGGACCGACCATTCGGTGAAGGGAATGAGCACCGGTCTTCTGCCCGGACCTTTCAGTTCCAGAAGATCGCCGGCGCCAAAATCGAAAACGCCGGTCACCGAGCCGTAGCTCTTGCCGGCGCCGTCGACGGCTTCCAGCCCTTCAAGGTCCGCATAGAAGAACTCGTCCTCTTCGAGGTCGTCGTCGGGGAGATTGTCGCGCTCGATGAAAAGCTCAAGGCCGTTCAGCGCCTCGGCCGCAGTCCGGTCGTTGATGCCGCGGAAGCGCACGATGACGACGTTTTTCGCTTCGCGAACTTCCAGGATCTCGAAGACGCGGCCGTCTTCGCTGTGCAAATTGCCGTAATCGCCGAGCGCAGCCGGTTCGTCCGTAAAGGATCTGACCCTGACTTCGCCGCGCAGGCCTTGCGCCGCACCGATCGTTGCCATCAGAACAGGGTTCTTGAGTGTCGTCATCGCCGGAATCCATGCGCTGGTCGTGAGGGCTGCACATAAAGCAAAACGGGCGGCATGGAAATGCCGCCCGTCCGCCACATCGTGTAGATGCAGATTATTCCGCGGCAGATTCCGCTGCGGCAGCGGCTGCTTCTTCGGCGCGCTGCTTGGCTTCGGCGGCGCGCTCCTGAGCCTTCTTGCCCGGCTGTGCCTTTGTGGGGTTGTTGCGGGCCGGGCGCTTGGCGAGGCCGGCCTGGTCGAGGAAGCGGAGCACGCGGTCGGTCGGCTGCGCGCCCTGGGCGATCCAGTGGCTCACGCGTTCGGCATTCAGCTCGATGCGCTTTTCGTCATCCTTGGCGAGCATCGGGTTCCAGGAGCCGAGCTTCTCGAGGAAACGGCCGTCACGCGGTGAGCGCGCGTCGGCGACGACGATCTGGTAATAGGGGCGCTTCTTGGAACCGCCACGGGCGAGACGAATTTTCAGTGCCATTTCAAACTACTCCTTGCAAGCTTTCTTGACCGCTTCGTTCAAGCGGAACGGGTGGTACCGGCGCTGCCCGCGGGCTGCGAGCGATCGGCGGCGATGGCTTCATGATGCCGGATGACTTCCTTGATGATGAAGTTCAGGAACTTCTCGGCGAAATCCGGATCCAGATTGGCGTCCTTGGCAAGGCGCCGAAGGCGTTCGATCTGGTATTCTTCGCGCGCCGGATCGGCCGGCGGCAAGCTGTGCTTGGCCTTCAGAACGCCAACCGCCTTGGTGCAGCGGAAGCGTTCGGCCAGCATATGGACGAGAGCGGCATCGATATTGTCGATCGACTGCCGATAGCTCGCCAATTCTTCTTTGATCTCGGGATCAAGCATCCGTCGCGATCCTCACTTCTTCTTCGGCAGGCCGGGAAGGCCCGGGAAACCGCCGAGACCCGGCAGCTTGGTGCCGCCCAAACCTGGCAATCCTTGGCCCGGCAAGCCGCCGCCAAGCCCGGGCACACTGCCCGGCTTGCCGAGGCCGGCGGCTTCCGCCTGCTTCTGCAGCGCTTCGAGCTGTTTCGGGTCGAGCTTTGAGAGATCGGGCATGCCGCCGCTCAAACCCCCAAGACCCATCTTGTTGGCAAGGCCGCCCATCATCTGCTTCATCATGCCGCCTTTGCCCTTGCCGCCCATCATCTTCATCATGTCCGCCATCTGGCGGTGCATTTTCAGAAGCTTGTTGATGTCGGAGGCATCGGTGCCGGAGCCGCTGGCGATGCGCTTTTTGCGCGAATGCTTGAGGATGTCCGGATTGGCTCGCTCGGCCTTCGTCATCGAGGAGATGATGGCGAGCTGGCGCTTGAACAGGGAATCATCGAGGCCGGCGGCGGCCATCTTGTCCTTCATGCCGGCCATGCCCGGCATCAGGCCCATGATGCCGCCCATGCCGCCCATCTTCTGCATCTGGCGCAACTGATCGGCGAGGTCGTTGAGATCGAACTTGCCCTTGGCCATCTTGGCGGCCATGGCGGCCGCCTTCTCCGTGTCGATGTTCTCCGCGGCCCTCTCGACCAGCGAGACGATGTCGCCCATGCCGAGGATGCGGTCGGCGACGCGGCGGGGATGGAACTCCTCGAGTTCATCCATCTTCTCGCCGACGCCGATGAGCTTGATCGGCTTTCCGGTGACGGCGCGCATCGACAAAGCCGCGCCGCCGCGGCCGTCGCCGTCCATGCGGGTCAAGACCAGGCCTGTGATGCCGACGCGTTCGTCGAAGTTTCGGGCGAGATTGACGGCGTCCTGGCCGGTGAGCGCGTCGGCGACGAGCAAGATCTCGTGGGGATTGGACTTCCGCTTGATCTCCGCCATCTCGATCATCAGCGGCTCGTCGATGTGGGTGCGGCCGGCGGTGTCGAGGATGACGAGGTCATGGCCGCCGAGCTTCGCCGCCTGCACGGCCCGGGCGGCGATATCGGTCGGCGACTGGCCGGCGATGATCGGCAGCGTGTCGATTCCGGTCTGGACGCCGAGCTGGCGCAATTGTTCCTGGGCGGCCGGGCGACGGGTGTCGAGCGAGGCCATCAGGACCTTCTTCTTCTCGCGCGCCGTCAGCCGCTTGGCGATCTTGCCGGTCGTCGTCGTCTTGCCCGAGCCCTGCAGGCCGACCATCATGATGACAACGGGGGCGGGTGCGTTGAGGTCGATCGTCACTCCTTCCGAGCCGAGCATGGCGACAAGCTCGTCATGGACGATCTTGACGACCATCTGGCCGGGCTTGATCGACTTCAGGATTTCCGCGCCGACCGCCTTCTCGCGCACCTTTTCGGTGAAGGAGCGCACGACGTCGAGGGCGACGTCAGCTTCGAGCAGCGCACGGCGAACCTCCCGTAGCGCCGCGGAAACGTCAGCTTCCGACAGGGCGCCGCGGCCGGTCAGTCCATTCAATATGGAACCAAGGCGGTCCTGCAGGCTCTCGAACATATTCTCTTCCTTCTGGCTTCCAGTTGACCTTCAAGGCTCGCCGGAAACGTGGGGTCCCTCGCGCGGAAAACAAGGCGCAAAGCCAAAAACCACCCGAGGGCGCGACGCGCTGTCGGATGTTGACCTCCGGGCTCTCTTTATACCTTTGCGGGGCCCGGTCGGCGGCTTCGAAGTCATCACTTGCGAAGGATTTCGCCGGGATAAACAGGAAAGCGGGCGAAAAGTCAAGGAGCGGAGGCAGAACCGGAGTGCCAGGCTTCAAATCAGGACGGCGCCGCGGCCTTTGAGCGCCGCGACATGCTTGCCCCAATCAGCCTGATCCCGGCTCAGCACCGCGTCCTCGACGATTTCCACCCGATAGCCGCGATTGAGCGCGCCGTTGGCGGTGGCCTGTACGCAATAGGAGCCGTCGAGTCCGGTGAGGAGGAGAGTTCCGATTTGCTTCTCCGCCAGATAGCCTTCCAGCTCCGGCGACGAAAAGCTGTCGCTGCGCGTCTTCAGCACGTCGAAATCCGGCTCGACCGGCAGTGTCATGAGACCGAGGCCGCTGGAGCCGGGAATGCCGCGCCCCTCACCGAAAAGGCGGATCATCAGCCGGATGAGTGGCGCGCGATAGACATGGCGAATGGCGATCACGGGGATTTCCGCCTTCTTCGCCTTGATAGCCATGATGTCGATCGCCTCGATACGGGCCTTCAAGTAGGCCTCGTCCCAGCCGTATCGCCCGCCGACCGACGTAAAATCCTCCTGCATGTCGATGATGATGAGCGCCAGATTTGGCCGCTGGGAGAAATCGATGCGCTCGCCGGCGGTCGGCATGTAGGCCAGCTTGAGTTCGCGTCTCAATTCGAGGACCAAAAGCACCGCGAGGACGGCGATCGCCGCGAGCGCCCAGAGAAGCGGCGTCACAATTTCTCCTCCCTCCCATCATTGGCCTCCACGAGCGACTCGAAGGCGGAGTCGACTCGCATCATAACCCGGAGCGCCACGACCACGTCGGTCTCGTTGATGTCGCCCAGCATCGCATGCAGCATCTCGAGCTCGCGGCGATGAATGGCCCCGAACAGATCCCGGCCGGCGGCAGCCGGCGCGCAGAAATGGGCCCTGCGGTGCTCGGGATTGGGTGTCTTTTCGACCAGGCCTTTCGACACGAGCCCTGTGGCGATGCGCTGGACGAACTGCCGCTTCATTGAGAGTTGCCTTGCCGCTTCCGGAACCGTCAGCGGCTTTTCACAGAGGAGCTCCAGGACGGGGCGCTCGGCGACGCTTATTCCCGGCCCCTGCAGCAGTTTCTCCATGGTCCGGCTGACATTGAGATGGACTGGGCGGATGAGCCTGATCGCCATGTTCCTGTCTGTCGAGTCGGACCAGCATCGGCGTATGGTAGCAATCGAGTTGACATCTTCAAGAATTTCTTTACGCCCGTTCAGCACCCCGACATCATGGATGTTTTAGATCGAATCGACCTAAGAACATCGGGACCGTTTCTAAGAAGTTTGCCTAGGATACGGGCGGAAAACCGCACATACTCTCTTCATCCAGCGCTGGGATGGGCGAGGGTCGTTTCCTATCTTTCCCATCATGCAGTCGAGGCAGCGATGAGGAAGAACGTCAATCCCTATTACAGCGGCCCCGTATCGGACCATTTCGACGGCGTTCGCTTTTTCAATCCCGACGGCTTCCCGCCGCGCGGTCTGGCGGACCTGTTTCGCTGGCAGCTCGGCGGCAGGCGCGTGCAATGGCCGGGGCGTTACGACAGTCCCTTCCGCCCGGCGAAGCCGGATACTGCCGTTGATGGCGACCGTCTGCGCGTGACCATGGTCGGTCACGCGACGCTCCTGATCCAGGTGGCGAGCCTCAATATCCTGACCGATCCGGTCTGGTCGCGCCGCGCCAGCCCCTTCGCCTTTGCCGGTCCCCAACGCCGCAATGCGCCAGGTATTCTGATGAACGACCTGCCGCCGATCGACATCGTACTCGTCACCCACAATCACTACGACCATCTCGACCTTGAGACGTTGAGCGCGCTCCACGAAGAGCATGAACCGCATATCGTCACACCGCTCGGCAACGACACGATCATCCGCCGTGGCGTGCCGAATGCGCGGATATCCGTCCTCGATTGGGGCGATCGGCTCGACCTCGACGACGACATCGTCATTCATGCGGAACCCTGCCACCATTGGTCCGCACGCCGCACGAGCGACCGGCGCATGGCGCTCTGGGCCGCCTTCGTCGTCGAGACTCCGGCCGGCAAGATCTATCACATCGGCGATACCGGCTTTCACGGCGGGACCAATTACCGGGCGGCGCGGGAGAAGCACGGAGCTTTCCGCCTCGCCAACCTGCCTTTCGGCTGCTACGAACCGCGCTGGTTCATGGAAGGCCAGCACCAGAATCCGGAAGAGGCGGTAATGGGTATGCTCGCCTGCGGCGCCGGGCACGTGGCCGGACACCATTGGGGCACCTTCCGGCTGACCAATGAAGGGATCGAGGATCCGCTGAGAGCCCTCGAGGCTGCACTCGACAAGGCCGGCATCGAAGGGGCCCGGTTCAGGGCGTTGCGCCCGGGCGAGGTCTTCGACGTGCCTCATGCGCCGGCCGCATGAGAACGACGCCGGCACTGGTAATTTCCGGGCTTTTCCGCCATATACAGCGCAAATGAAGGGCGCCTCCCGGTCGGAGGCTAGGTTTGGACAATCGCGACATGGCCGATCAGGTGCAATTTGCCAGGATGAACGGACTTGGAAACAAGATCCTGGTGGTCGACATGCGTGGCCGAAAGGATCGCGTCGCGCCGAGGGCCGCAATCGCGCTCAATGCCGATCCGGCGACCCAGTTCGACCAGATCATGGCGATCCACGATCCGAAGGCGGCCGGTACCGATGCCTGGATCGACATCATCAATTCCGACGGCTCGATGGCGCAGGCCTGCGGCAACGGCACGCGCTGCGTCGTGCAGGCGCTCGCCACCGAGACCGGCAAGAAGGCCTTCCTCTTCCACACCGTCGCCGGCCTCCTCGAAGCCGAGGAGCACGAGGACGGCACGATTTCGGTGGACATGGGAAGCCCCCGCTTCGGCTGGAGGGACATCCCACTTGCCGAGGAATTCCACGATACGAGCCGGATCGAGCTGCAGATCGGGCCGATCGACGATCCGGTGCTGCATTCGCCATCGGTCGCCTCGATGGGCAATCCGCATGCGATCTTCTGGGTCGAGGACGACGTATGGAGCTATGACCTCGGTCGTTTCGGTCCGCTCCTCGAAAACCATCCGATCTTCCCCGAACGCGCCAATATCTCGATCGCCCATGTCCGCTCTCGCAACGAGATGGACCTGAGGACTTGGGAGCGCGGCACTGGTCTTACGCTCGCCTGCGGCTCGGCCGCCTGCGCCGCCACGGTCAGTGGCGCGAGAACCGGCCGTGCCGATCGGACGGTGACCGTAAACGTCCCCGGAGGACCGCTTCTGATCGAATGGCGGGAAAGCGACGATCACGTGATCATGACCGGGCCGGCCGAATGGGAATGGTCGGGCACACTCGATCCTGCGACCGGCGCCTTTCAGCGCGACGATGCGGCCAACGGCGAAAGCGGAGCCCGAGCGCTTTGAGCGGCGTCGAGGTCATAACCTTCGGTTGCCGGCTGAACACCTATGAATCGGAAGTGATGCGGGCGGAGGCCGAGAAGGCGGGGCTGAATAACGCCATCCTCGTCAACACCTGCGCCGTCACCGGCGAGGCGGTACGCCAGGCGCGCCAGGCGATCCGTCGCGCGCGCCGCCAAAATCCGCATGCCCGCATCATCGTCACCGGCTGTGCCGCCCAGACCGAGAAGGAAACCTTCGCCGAAATGCTGGAGGTCGATGCGGTGCTCGGCAACGAGGAGAAACTCAAGAGCGCCTCCTATCGCTCGCTGCCCGATTTCGGCGTCTCGGCCGAGGAGAAGCTGCGCGTCAACGACATCATGAGCGTACGCGCCACCGCGCCACAGATGGTGAAGCATATAGACGGCCATGTGCGCGCCTTCATCCAGGTGCAGAACGGCTGCGACCATCGCTGTACCTTCTGCATCATTCCCTATGGCCGCGGCAATTCCCGCTCGGTGCCGATGGGTGCGGTCGTCGAACAGGCGCGTCGGCTGGTCGACGGCGGCTATCGGGAAATCGTGCTGACGGGCGTCGACGCCACGAGCTACGGCGCGGACCTGCCCGGGACGCCGACGCTCGGGCTTCTTGCCAAGACCCTGCTGAAGCACGTGCCGGAGATCCTACGCCTCAGGCTTTCCTCCATAGACAGCATCGAGGCGGATCGTCACCTCCTCGACCTGATCGCCGAGGAGCCGCGCTTCATGCCGCACCTGCATCTGTCACTGCAGCATGGCGACGACCTGATCCTGAAGCGGATGAAGCGGCGGCACTCGGGCGCCGATGCACGCGCCTTCTGCGATGAGGTTCGCCGGTTGCGGCCCGAGATCAGCTTCGGCGCGGACATGATCGCCGGCTTTCCGACGGAAACCGAGGAAATGTTCGCCAATGCGGCGCGGCTCACGGAAGAGTGCCGCATCGCGCATTTGCATGTCTTTCCCTATAGCCCGCGCCCCGGTACACCGGCCGCACGCATGCCGCAGCTGGACCGCGCGCTCGTCAAGGAGCGTGCCGCAAGGCTGCGCACGAAGGGGGCCGAGCTTTATACTGCTCATCTCGAACGCATGATCGGCAGCGAGCAGACGATCCTCGTCGAGATGAACGGTCTTGCGCATACGGAGAACTTCACGCTCGTCGACGCTGCCGGGCTCGAGCCGCGATCTCTGACGACGGTCGCGATCACCGGCCATAACGGCAAGCATCTGACGATGCGGCCCAAACAGATGGCTGCGGCCTGATATCTGGATAGTCACATGGCGATTGGTTTCATCAAGAAGATATTCTCCTTCGGCAAGGACGCCGTCGAGGAGACACCTGTGCCGCCGCAGGAGGCTTCGGAAACGGCAGCGGGTGCGGAGAGGGTAGCCCCCCCCGGCCCTTCGGGCCATCTCTCCCACACGGGGGGAGAGGGGGCGGTCGAGGCGGCCACGGAGGGTGATCGAACTGCGGCCGAAGAGGAGATGACTGGCCTAGGCAGTTTCACTGCTCCGCCGGAACCAACCGCATCAGAGGCCGACACGATAAGCGACGATCCAGGGGACGGCGCGGAAACTGCTGCTGCCGATGAAAGTGTCACGGCGAAGGAAGAGGGTGTCCCGCGCGCAATCTCCCCCCTTGTGGGGGAGATGCCCGGCAGGGCAGAGGGGGGTGAACCCCCTTTAGGTCCCGCTGCCCCTCGTGATGAAGACGCCGCCACACCTCCCTCTGTCCCTCCGGGACATCTTCCCCGGGAGGAGGGAGAGCAGCGGGAGATTGTGGCGAGCACCGCGGACGACCGGACCGGCACAAAGGAAGCAGAGGCCGTTCCGGACGTTCTCGCCACCTCGCCCGACACAACCGAAGGCGCCGGTAGGAATGGCGAGGCGAGCGAGAACATCGGTGCGGACGAAATCCCTGGGGTGGAGCAGGAAGGCGCCCCAGCTCTCTCCACCCTTGGGGCAGAGATGCCCGGCCCGGCAGAGGCGGTTGGCGCATCGGCTGAACTCGCCCCAATTCTGCCCAAGGGCTTCGCTAGCGCCGATGAACGCCCGAGGGAAGATGCGGCCGCACCGCAGCCGCAGCTTTCCTGGTACCAACGGCTGCGCCGTGGCCTGGCCCGTACCTCCTCGCAGCTCACGGGACAGATCGCCAGCCTTTTCACCAAGCGCAAGCTCGACGAGGCGACGCTGCAGGATCTCGAAGATCTTTTGATTCAGGCCGATCTCGGCGTCGAGACGGCGATGCGCATCACCGACACGCTCTCCTCGGAGCGCTACGGCAAGGATGTGACCGGCGAGGACGTCTCCCGCATCATGGCGGGCGAGATCACCAAGGTGCTGGGGCCGGTCGCCAAGCCGCTGGAACTCGATCTCAGCCATAAGCCGCATGTGATCCTCGTCGTCGGCGTCAACGGCACCGGCAAGACGACGACCATCGGCAAGCTCGCCGCGAAGCTCTCGGGCGCCGGCCTCAAGGTGATGCTCGCGGCCGGCGACACGTTCCGCGCGGCGGCGATCGAGCAGTTGAAGATCTGGGCGGAACGGACGAAATCCGACATCGTTTCCTCCAAGCTCGGCGCCGATGCGGCGGGCCTCGCCTATGAGGCCTATGAGCGGGCCCGCGAGAAGAAGTCGGATGTGCTGATCATCGACACCGCCGGCCGGCTGCAGAACAAGGCCGAACTGATGGCGGAGCTCGAAAAGATCGTGCGCGTTCTCGGCAAGCTCGATCCAGACGCGCCGCACACGGTGCTGCAGACGCTCGACGCGACGACCGGGCAGAACGCGCTGCAGCAGGTGGAGATCTTCCGAAATGTCGCAGGCGTCAGCGGGCTGATCATGACCAAGCTCGACGGCACGGCGCGTGGCGGCATCCTGGTGGCGATCTCGGCTAAGCACAAGCTGCCGGTCTATTTCATCGGGGTGGGCGAGGGCATCGACGACCTCGAGCCCTTCGAGGCCAAGGACTTCGCCGAGGCGATCGCGGGCCTTGGCGGCGCATAACGGGACGCGAAGCCTTGCAGCGAGAGCATCGGTTGATATGGTTTTGCCGCAATGCTGGTGTTATGAGCTGCCCAAGCGGGGCGCGAAAACGTGTGAAGCGGGTTTCCGCCTACGTCCCGCTCAAACCAGGCGAGAGATGAGAGAACAGGATCCGCACATGTCGACAATCGAGGCCACAAAGCCGCGGACGGAGGTCGGCCCGCTTTTGAAGCTCGTGCTGGAGCTCGGGCCGCTGATGGTCTTCTTCTTCGCCAATTCGCGCGGGGAATGGCTGGCGAGCCGCTTTCCGGTGCTCGGCGAGCTCGGCGGCCCGATCTTCATCGCGACCGGCCTCTTCATGGCGGCGACAGCGGCGGCGCTCATCGCTTCCTGGATCATGACCCGCACGCTGCCGATGATGCCGCTTATCTCCGGGATCGTCGTCTTCGTCTTCGGCGCGCTGACGCTGTGGCTGCAGAATGACACCTTCATCAAGATGAAGCCGACAATCGTCAACACGCTCTTCGGCGCGATCCTGCTCGGCGGGCTTCTCTTCGGCAAGTCACTGCTCGGCTACGTCTTTCATGCCGCCTTCAAGCTTGACGACGACGGCTGGCGCAAGCTGACGATCCGCTGGGGCCTGTTCTTCCTGTTCCTTGCGGTGCTGAACGAGGTCGTCTGGCGCTCCTTCTCGACCGACTTCTGGGTAGCCTTCAAGGTGTGGGGCACGATGCCGATCACCATCCTCTTCACCTTCGCCCAGATGCCGCTGATCATGCGGCATTCGCTGGAACGGGAAAGCGCCGAATGACGCTCGCCGCCGGTACCGGCGACAGAGGCCAGCGCCTATGGATTTGGCTGGCAGCCTGCCTCGGCGTCATTGCCGTACAGATGCTGGTGCAGCACCTGATGGGGCGGCTCTGGATCTGCGAATGCGGCTATGTGAAGCTCTGGGAGGGCGTCGTCAATTCCAGCGGCAATTCCCAGCACGTTTCCGACTGGTACACGCCGTCGCACATCATCCATGGCTTTCTCTTCTACGGCCTCGGTCATCTTCTTCTGCGCGGCAAGCCTATGAGCGCGCGGCTGCTGCTTGCGACAGTGATCGAATCCGCCTGGGAGATCGCCGAGAACACCCCGATGGTGATCAACCGCTATCGCTCGGCGACGATCTCGCTCGACTATTTCGGCGACAGCGTCCTCAATTCGACCATGGACACGCTTGCCATGGCAATGGGCTTCGTCCTCGCCGCGCGGCTGCCGGTGGCGGTGACAATCGCGATTGCAGTCGTGTTCGAACTTTTCACCGGCTGGGTGATCCGCGACAACCTGACGCTCAACGTGCTGATGCTCGTCTGGCCGCTCGATGCGGTGAAGGGGTGGCAGGCGGGGTTTTAACGGCTCCATCGCCGGCCAAGTGCGGCAAACAGCAGCCCGGCTCACGAACCGGCCAATGCCTTCTCGATTGCCGGCAGCAGCCCCTCCCTCAAGGTCCGTTCATCGAAAGGGCCGGCCCGTTTGTAGAGGATCGTGCCGTCTGGGCCGACGAGGAAGGATTCCGGAATGCCATAGACGCCCCAGTCGATCGCTGCCTTGCCGTTCGGATCGGTGCCGATCGCCGAGAAGGGGTTGCCGAGTTCGCCGAGGAATCTCCGCGCATTCTCGTTCCGGTCCTTGTAGTTGATGCCGACCACCGTCAAGCGCGGGTCCTTCGACAATTCGAGGATGATCGGATGTTCCTGGCGGCAGGGTACGCACCAGGAGGCCCAGACATTGACGAGCGTCAGCTTGCCCTCGACCGCGGCATCGGTCAGCGCCGGCATCGGTTCGCCCGACGGCGTCACGGCACCCTCGAGGGGCGGCATGTCGAGCGTCGGCGCCTTGGTGCCGATGAGGGCGGAGGGGATTTCGCTGATGTCCCTGCTGGAATTCAACTGGCTCCAGAAGATCGCAGCAAGGCCCGCAAAGATCAGAAGCGGCAGGGCGGCGAGCAAATAGCGCAGAATGCCCGGCTTGCGCTCGTCCGGCTGCGGTGCAGGCGTGCTCGTCATTTGCTCACTCCACCGGGCGCCTCGGCCGAACGGCGGCGGATGCCGGCGGCCTCGAGTGCCTGCAGCTCGCGCCGGCGGGCGCGGCCGTCGCCGATCACCCAGAGCACCAGCCCGGCAACGGTCGCGGCGGCGACCGCATAGCAGGAAAGGACATAGGCAGCGTGGCTCATCATGGCGCAAGCGTCTCCCGGCCGGCATTACGCGCCGCCTGGCGCCTCAGCGAGGTCACCCGTCGGCGCCAGATCTCGTTGCGCATGGCTGCGATATGCAGCGAGAAGAACAAAAGCGTAAAGGCAATCGCCATCACCATCAGCGGCCACAGGAATTCCGGATCGATGGTCGGCCCGTCAAGGCGCATGACGCTGGCCGGCTGGTGCAGCGTATTCCACCATTCGACCGAGAATTTGATGATCGGTATATTGACGAAGCCGACCAGCACCAGCACGGCCGAGACGCGCGCCGAGCGGGCCGGATCCTCCATGGCCCGGTTGAGCGCGATCAGCCCGAGATACATGAGGAAGAGCACGAAGACGGAGGTGAGCCGCGCGTCCCACACCCACCAGGTGCCCCACATGGGCTTGCCCCAGAGCGAGCCGGTGACGAGCGCCAGGAAGGTGAAGGAGGCGCCGATCGGAGCCGCCGCCTTGGCCGAGACATCGGCAAGCGGATGGCGCCAGACGAGGGTGCCGAGGGCCGAGATCGCCATCACCGTATAGCACATCATCGACAGCCAGGCGGAGGGAACGTGCACATACATGATGCGCACCGTTTCGCCCTGCTGGTAATCCCCCTCGGTCGTGAAGGAGAGCCACAGGCCCGCGGCAAAGGCCAGCACCGTGAGCACGGCAAGCCACGGCAGCACGCGAGCGGCGAGCGCCAGGAACCGGGTCGGATTGGCGAGGTCGCTGAATTTGCGGATGGCCAGGCTGTTTTCGCTCATCACGGCTATTTAACGCGGAAGCATGTCTTCCGCAATTGACCTGCAGCGCCGCGTGTCCTTTAGACGCGCAAAGGTCGCTGCAGCACTTTCAACCGCTGCAAATCTTATACTGGGATCGAAGTCAATCTAAGGAATTATGCAGTCGTCAATCACAACTGCATTAGTCGCGGCCATGGTCGTTCGGTTACACTTCTATAGCAAGGCCGTGGCTCGCTTTCAGGCGAAGAATCTCAATCGGCCGAATGCCGAAGCGCCGCGGCGGCGGCGACCGGCCCGATCACCGCAAAGAAGAGGGTGATCGCCATCAAGATCAGGAAAGGCGGCAGGAAGGGGGCGGGATCCTCGATCGCCGCGTAAACCGCGCTGACGCCGAAGATCAGCACGGGCACCGCGAGCGGCAGCACGAGGATCGAGACGAGCAGGCCGCCGCGCGGCAGCGCCACGGCAACTGCGGCGCCGACCGCGCCAATGAAGGTAATCGCCGGCGTGCCCGCTAAGAGCGTGACCATGGTGGCGCCGATCGCGAGTTCGTTCATGTTCATGAACAGGCCGAGAAAGGGAGAGGCAACCACCAGCGGCAGGCCGGTTGCCGCCCAATGGGCGGCGCATTTCACGAAGACGGTCAGGAGGAGCGGCGTCTCCTGCATCAAAAGAAGGTCGAGCGAGCCGTCCTCGCGCTCCGCCTGAAAAAGCCGGTCGAGGCCGAGCAGCGAGGCAAGCAGCGCGCCGATCCAGAGAATGGCCGGGCCGATGCGCGCGAGCAGATTGAGATCGGGTCCGACGCCGAAGGGAATGACGGAAACGACCGTCATGAAGAAGAGCACGCCAATCATCGCGCCGCCGCCGGCGCGCACCGAAAGTTTCAGGTCGCGGAAGAAAAGTGCGATCAATGGACGAACCCCGTCATCCGCAGGGCCTGCGTGCGGCCGATGCCGAGCGGCTGGTGGGTTGCGGCAATCACGATGCCGCCGCGCTCGAGGTGGGCGGCGACCAGACCGGAAAAGAGCCTGTCGGCCCCGACATCAAGTGCCGCGGTCGGTTCATCGAGGATCCAGATCGGTCGGTAGGCGACGAGGAGCTTCGCCATCGCCATGCGCCGTTGCTGGCCGGCCGAGAGATAGCCGAATGGCAGATGCGTGATGCCGGCAAGGCCGACGGCTTCGGCCGCCGCGGCAAGCTCGATTCCGGAGCCGCCGGGAGAATCACCCAGAAACCGCCGCCAAAAGGAAAGATTTTCCTCGACAGTCAGCTCCCGCTTCATCGCATTGCGATGGCCGAGATAATGGCTGACCTCGCGCGGATGCTCGAAACCGGCAGGCGCGTCCTCAAGAAGAAGGCTGCCCGATTCGGCCGCCAGCAGGCCCGCCAGAACGCGCAGCAAAGTCGATTTTCCGGAGCCGTTCGGACCCGTCACGATGAGCGCCTCACCGGCTGCGAGCGCAAAGGAAATATCGTTAAAAATCAGTTCCTCGCCACGCCTTGCACTCAAGCATTCCACCAGCAGGCGCATGAATTCCCAGCTTTCCTCGACGCTCTTGCCGCAGGGCAAAAAAAGTTTCGTTTGGACCTTGGTTGGTCTGGCACGATTTGGAGAAATTATCTATAAGGCGGCCAACACGCCAGCGGTCGGCGTGAATTTCATCCAAGCGCCGAACATGGAATGACATTCCACGTACGGACAGCGGAAATGGCCGCACCCGCATCCCATTTCGCGCTTCACAGGCGCTCGGGCGTTCGTACGTCAGCTTTTGGCGATCAGACGGAACGGGGTATTTCCAGTGTCCAAATCCCTAGACAGTTTCAATTGTCGCTCCACGCTCGCGGTCAATGGCGTGGATTATGTCTATTACAGCCTTCCGAAGGCGGAGGCGAACGGCCTTGTCGGCGTTTCGAAGCTTCCCTATTCGATGAAAGTGCTGCTGGAAAACCTGCTGCGCAATGAGGATGGCCGTTCCGTCACCAAGCAGGACATCGAAAACGTCGCCGCCTGGCTCAGCGATAAGGGCACGGCCGAAAACGAGATCGCCTACCGGCCGGCGCGCGTGCTGATGCAGGATTTCACCGGGGTCCCCGCGGTCGTCGACCTCGCGGCCATGCGCGACGCCATGGTTTCGCTCGGCGGCGATCCGGAAAAGATCAACCCGCTCGTTCCCGTCGACCTCGTCATCGACCACTCGGTCATCGTCGACGAATTCGGTACGCCCACGGCCTTTGCCCGCAACGTCGAACTCGAATATCAGCGAAACGGCGAGCGGTACCGCTTCCTCAAATGGGGCCAACAGGCGTTCAAGAACTTCCGCGTCGTGCCGCCCGGCACCGGCATCTGTCATCAGGTGAACCTCGAATATCTGGGCCAGACCGTCTGGATCAAGGAAGAGGACGGCGCGACGATCGCCTATCCGGACACCTGCGTCGGCACCGACAGCCACACGACCATGATCAACGGCCTCGGCGTGCTTGGCTGGGGCGTCGGCGGCATCGAAGCGGAAGCGGCGATGCTCGGCCAGCCGGTGTCGATGCTGCTGCCGGAAGTCATCGGCTTCAAGCTCACCGGCAAGCTCAAGGAAGGCGTGACGGCGACCGACCTCGTGCTCACCGTCGTGCAGATGCTGCGCAAGAAGGGCGTGGTCTCGAAATTCGTAGAATTCTTCGGCCCGGGCCTCGACAACATGACGCTCGCCGACCGCGCGACGATCGGCAACATGGGCCCGGAATACGGCGCCACCTGCGGCTTCTTCCCGGTCGATGCCGAGACGATCAATTATCTCACCATGTCCGGCCGTGAAGAAAGCCGCATCGCACTCGTCGAAGCCTATTCCAAGGCGCAGGGCATGTGGCGCGAGGGTGACGGCTCCGACCTCGTCTTCACCGACACGCTCGAGCTCGACCTTGGCGACGTCGTGCCGTCCATGGCCGGTCCGAAGCGCCCTGAAGGCCGCATCGCGCTCGAGAACATCGCCTCCGGTTTCGCGACTGCGCTCGAAAACGACTACAAGAAGCCCGCCCAGCTTTCGAACCGCTATACCGTCGAAGGCACGGATTTCGACCTTGGTCATGGGGACGTCGCGATCGCAGCGATCACCTCCTGCACCAACACCTCGAACCCGTCCGTGCTGATCGCCGCCGGCCTGCTTGCCCGCAATGCCGTCGCCAAAGGCCTGAAGACCAAGCCCTGGGTCAAGACCTCGCTCGCGCCCGGATCGCAGGTCGTCGGCGAATATCTCGAAAAATCGGGCCTGCAGAAGGACCTCGACGCGCTGGGCTTCAACCTCGTCGGCTTCGGCTGCACCACCTGTATCGGCAATTCCGGCCCGCTGCCGACGGAGATCTCCAAGACGATCAACGACAAGGGCCTGATCGCCGCCGGCGTTCTCTCCGGCAACCGCAACTTCGAGGGCCGCATCTCGCCGGACGTCCAGGCGAACTACCTCGCCTCGCCGCCGCTCGTGGTCGCCTATGCGCTCGCCGGCTCCGTGCAGAAGGATCTGACCAAGGATCCGGTCGGCGAAGACAAGGACGGCAAACCGGTCTACCTCAAGGACATCTGGCCGACCTCGCAGGAGATCCAGGAGTTCATCTTGAAGTATGTGACGCGCGAGCTCTACGCGACCAAATACGCCGACGTCTTCAAGGGCGACGAGAACTGGCAGTCCGTGCAGGTTCCGGCCGGGCAGACCTATGCCTGGGACGAGGCCTCGACCTATGTCCAGAACCCGCCCTACTTCGTCGGCATGGGCAAGTCGGGCGCCGGCATTTCCGACATCAAGGGGGCACGCGTTCTCGGCCTCTTCGGCGACAAGATCACCACCGACCACATTTCACCGGCCGGTTCGATCAAGGCCGCCTCGCCGGCGGGTGCCTATCTGCTCGGACACGGCGTCACCGTCGCCGACTTCAACCAGTACGGCACGCGCCGCGGCAATCATGAGGTGATGATGCGCGGCACCTTCGCCAATATCCGCATCCGCAACCACATGCTTGGCCCGAACGGCAAGGAAGGCGGCTATACGATCCACTATCCCTCCAAGGAGGAGATGTCGATCTATGACGCGGCGATGAAGTACAAGGAAGAGGGCGTTCCGCTCGTCATCTTCGCCGGTGTCGAATACGGCAACGGTTCCTCGCGCGACTGGGCGGCCAAGGGCACCAACCTGCTCGGCGTCAAGGCCGTGATCGCGCAGTCCTTCGAGCGTATCCATCGCTCCAACCTCGTCGGCATGGGCGTCGTCCCTTTCGTCTTCGAGGAGGGCATGACCTGGGAGTCGCTAGCCCTGAAGGGCGACGAGGTGGTGACGATCGACAACCTCACCAACGTGCAGCCGCGCGAGAAGCGCATCGCCAAGATCACCTATGGCGACGGCTCGGTGAAGGAAGTTCCGCTCATCTGCCGTATCGATACGCTGGACGAGGTCACTTACGTCAACAATGGCGGCATCCTGCAGACGGTTCTGCGCGATCTGGCTGCTGCATAGGGAGAAACGTCGACCAAAGCCGGGGCGTCAGCCGACGTCCCGGCTTTTTCCTGCGCCGGGGATGGAGAAAAGGCAGGCGATCCCGCAAATTTCCGGCGCTGGTTCCCGAACTTTGCGGATGGTCACTCCAACGTGACTTTCTGTTGACGGCGGGCCGTCGTATGTAAGGTCAGGCCTTTAAAGGGAACATGAGCGCCGATCGCAAAGTGAAGCAATGACATTCGCCTTTAGACCAATGATCCGCCATCTCGTCCTGACGTTAGGATTTTTCGGCGCCTTGAGCGGCGCGGCTGCGGCGGACGACGGCAAGGCGATCAAGGGCGTCGTCGAGCTTTTCACCAGTCAGGGCTGCTCATCCTGTCCGCCGGCGGACGCGGCGTTGAAGACGCTGATCGACGAGGGCGAGGTCGTGGCGCTCGCCTATCACGTCGATTACTGGAACTATCTCGGCTGGGCGGACACGCTCGCCTCCAAGGAAAACACCGATCGCCAATATGCCTATGCCCGGATGCTCGGCCGTAACGGCGTCTATACGCCCCAGGCAGTCCTGAACGGCCGAGACCATATGAACGGCTCCGACCTGCAGGCGATCAGGAGCAGGCTTGAGACGATGCGCGCCGCTGGCAAAGGGCTTGCGGTGCCGGTAGAGGCGGCGATGGCCGGCGACGGCATCTCGATCCGGATCGGTGCCGGCGACGGCAAGGCGAATGTCCTCGTGGTCTATTTCGATCGGGCCCGGGTGGTCAATGTCGAACGGGGCGAGAACAAGGGCAAACGCATCGCCTATTGGCATGCGGTGCGGGACGTCCAGACGATCGGCCTATGGGACGGCAAGCCGACCCAGTTTACCCTGCCGGCCTCGGTCTTGCTCGAAGGGCGCGGCAATAGCGGCTGCGCTATCCTGCTGCAATCGATGAAGGACAAGGAGACGCCCGGCCCGATCATTGGCGCGGCGACCGTTCTCGCCGGACCGCAGGGCAAGCTTTAGCGCATCGGTCCGAAAGCACGATGCAATTGAAAGCCTACAGCGACCTCTTTGCGTCCTGAAGCACGTGCGGCGCTGTGGGCGGCGCATCTTCGCAGCAGCCGCTTGATGAGTGGTAAGATGCGAAGGGAGGCGCTCGTAAATCGAGACGTAGGGGGTGGTTCGGCCCGGCAGCATCGAGGGGCTGGGGCTGAGGGTTCGAAGTTACCGGACCGAACCGGCCATGCCTGCGTTCGGGAACCTCCCGCAGCATGACAACCTGTCCGGACAAACGGTGGCAACGACTCTGTCCGGCAGCGAACGGAGTTTTGCGGTGAATTGGGGCGGCGATTTGACTGAATTGCGGCAAGGGTAAGAATTGCCGGCATTAATCAACAGCATCCCGCTTGCTTTTCGGCTCGTGTCAGGCACACTGTCATGGTCCTGTCACATCAGAAGGCCGAAATGCCGATGAGCGATCAACCGGATTTGGCGCGAGGCGAACCGCGTCACCAGGGCCAGACCACGGATGTGGTCGTTGATCTTCACGAATACAAGAAAGCCAAAAACCCGCCTCCCGTCACGTTTCACCGCCGCGAGCTGGACCAGATACTCAAGGTCTATGGTCGCATGGTGGGCGAGGGCGAATGGCGCGACTACGCGATCGACCATACGAAGGACTGCGCCGTCTTCGCAGTGTTCAAGCGCACCGGAGAGGTGCCGCTCTACCGGATCGAAAAGAACCCGAAACTCGCCGCCAAACAGGGAGCCTACAGCGTCGCAAGCGCCAACGGCATGGTCTTGAAGCGCGGCCACGATCTCGCCCAGGTGCTCAAGGTCTTCGACAAAGTATTGAAGCTCGTCGAGACCTGAACGCTGTCGGTACAGGCGGTCCTCCGCCTTCGATGTCCGTCATCCGCCGGCCCCCCTCTCCCCAAGTAAAGAGAAGCTCAAGGGGAGGGGCAACCTCAGCGCATTTATGGCGCGTTGCGATAGAGCGTGTCCGGATAGACGCCCTCCGTCGGCGGTGTATCCATCCCCTCGCCGAGCGGTCTTTGCATGATGGCCGTATCCAGCCAGCGGCCGTGCTTGAAGCCGGTCGCCTTCATCAGCCCCTGATGCTCGAAGCCAACGGCCCTGTGGAGTGCGATCGACGAAGGATGCGCGCCGCCGATCACGGCCACCATCTGGCGGAAGCCGAGGGCGGTACACCGGCTCACCAGTTCCTCGAGCAGAGCCCTGCCGATGCCTTTTCCCCGGGCCACGGGCGCGAGGTATACGGAATCCTCCACCAGGAACCGATAGGCGGTGCGGGTTCGGAAGGCGGAGGCATAGGCATAGCCGAGGACCACACCGCGTTCGTCGAGGGCGGCGAGGTAAGGATAGCCGCTGCCGGTGATGGTCGTGAGGCGAAGCATCATTTCGGCCTCGGTCGGCGGCGTCACCTCATAGGTCGCGACACCGTTGAGGACGGACTCGCGATAGATCTCGGTGATTGCTGGAAGGTCGGCGGCGGCAGCATCGCGGAGGGTGAACATCATGGCAGTTTTTGTCGTTTGATCGCCCACAGCGCCGTCATCCATTTGGAGACGCACAACGGCAGCTGCAGCAAGTTGATTTCTGCTGCATCGCACGGAATGCCCGAGCCGATCAAGGCAGATCGGCTCAACAAAAAAGGCGGCCGGAGCCGCCTTTTCGTCATATGTGTCGCTGGCTACTCGTTCCTGTTGCCAAGGAACTGCAGCAGGAACATGAACAGGTTGATGAAGTCGAGATAGAGCGTCAGAGCGCCCATGATCGCCTTGCGACCGGCAACCGCGACGTCGTCGGCTTCAAAGTACATTTCCTTGATCTTCTGCGTGTCGTAGGCAGTCAGGCCGGCGAAGACCAGGACGCCGATCACCGAGATGGCGAAGCCAAGCGCCGAAGAGGCGAGGAAGATGTTGACGATCGACGCGATGATCAGGCCGAAAAGACCCATGATCAGGAACGTGCCGAAGCCCGACAGATCCTTCTTCGTCGTATAGCCGTAGAGCGAGAGGGCGCCAAACGAGGCAGCCGTCACGAAGAACGTCTGCACGATGCTCTGACCGGTGAAGACCAGGAAGATCGAGGACAACGAAAGGCCCATCAGCGCCGCATAGACCCAAAAGGTCGTCTGGGCGGCCGAAACGCTCATCTTATGGATGCGGAAGCTCATAAAGAAGACCAGCGCCAGCGGTGCCAGCATTACGACCCACCGGAGCGGCGAAGCGTAGATAAGCTGGGCGAAAGCCGGATTGGAGGCGGCAAGCGCATAGGTTCCGTAAGCTGCCACGCCAGTGATGGCCAGGCCAAGCGCCATCAGATTGTAGACCTTCAGCATGTAAGCGCGAAGGCCCTCATCGATCACGGCACCCGCCTGAGCGCCAGCGGGCGACATCCGGGTTTGGTAGTTTCTCAGATCAGCCATTGTTTCCTCATTTAAGCCCCGGTTGAAGTGACGGTGTCGGGCGTCGGTCCATTGACGCGCCCAGGCGCCGCTGCGGGGCTCCAGCATGCCTGCCGAGAAATATGATGTTGAAACGTGTCACGCACAAGGGCGGAACGTCCGGAATCGCGCAAAAGCGGGGCCTGGGCCATCAAACAAGGGTGATTTACGGTTAATTCAAGCAGCGCAGCGGATTGCGGGATTGGACGCCTCGCCGTCCCCGCTCGCCAAGAGACCTGAGCAGGGCCGGCCTGCTCGTCCGACGCTTCAGAGTTCGCGCAGTACCGGCGCAGCTTTCTGCCCGAGAACGCGCCAGGTGCCGGCAAGTCCAATGCCGACGGTCACGACGAGCGCGACCGCGACCGTGGCGACGGCAACATCGGGCAGAAAGCTCGACGGCAGGGTCATGATGCGGCTGACGATGAACCAGGCCGAGACGCTGCCGGCAAGCAATGCGAAGAGGGCGGTGGCCAGGCCGAGGATCACATATTCGTAGCTGAAGGCCCGGATCAGCGTGCCCCGGGTGGCGCCAAGCGTCTTCAGGACCACCGCATCATGAACGCGTGCCCGGTTGCCGGCGGCGAGCGCCCCCGCCAGCACCAGGACGGATGCGATCAGCGCGACGGCGGCGGCCGCCCGGATGGCGGTCGCCAATTGACCCAGCAATGCGTTGACGATGTCGAGCGCGTCCTTGACGCGGACGCTGGTGATCGTCGGATAGGCACTGGTGACGGCCCGAAGCGCGGCCGCCTCCTCCGCTGCTGTGGCCTCCGGATCGATGATCGTCGCGAGCCACGCGTGCGGCGCCCCTGCGAAGGTGTTGGGCGAGAAGACCATGACGAAATTGATCGACAGTGATTCCCAGTGAACCTCGCGGAAATTGGCGATGCGGGCGGTGACGTTGCGGCCGAGCACGTTCACCGTGACGGTGTCGCCGAGCTTGAGACCGAGCTCGCCGGCCTCCTCCGCCGAGAAGGAGACGAGCGGTTCGCCGCTGTAATCCGCGGGCCACCAGGCGCCCTCCGCCAGGGTCGAATTCTCCGGTGTGTTCTTCGCATAGGTAATGCCGCGGTCGCCGCGCAGTACCCATTGCCCGCCGGGCGGTACCGAGCGCCTGTTCACGTCCTCACCGTTTAGCGCGACGATGCGCCCGCGCAGCATCGGCACCTCGATGATCTTGCCTTTCGGCATGGCCTCGCCGAGAACGGAGCGGAAGCCATCGATCTCGCTGCCCTGGATATCGACGAAGAAGAAGTTGGGCGCTCTCTCCGCCATGTTGCCGGTGAGCTCGCGCCGGAGATTGCCGTCGATCAGCGCCAACGTCACCAAGAGTGCCAGGCCAAGACCGAGCGACAGTACGACCGACGGCGTCAGGGCGCCGGGGCGGTGGATATTGCCGATCGCCAGCCTCAAGGCCGGCGAGTGAACGCGCGGGCTGCGCCGTGCGAGCCATGTGATCAGTAGCGCAACTGCCCTGAGGACGACGAAGGCGAAGGCGACCGCGCCGAGGAAGATCAGCGAGATGTAGCGGTCATAGGCCGTCCAGACGGCGAGCCCGGCAAGCGCCGAGAGGCAGACGAGCGCGCCCGCGAGATAGGGCCAGGCGGGAATGCCGGTCGGCTCGAAGCCCTGCTGGCGGAAAAGTGCTGTTGCGGGAACCCGGCGTGCCCGTCCGAGTGGCAGGACCGCGAAGGCAAGCGCCGTCAAAAGCCCGAACAGCGCCGCAAGGCCGAGCGCCGAAGGAAAGAGCTCGAAGTCGGTGGAGACCGGCAGCATGTCGGCGAGGAACTGGGCGGCGACGAAGGGGATCAGGGCGCCGAGCACGAGACCGACGGCAATTCCGATCAGTGCGATCATCACGATCTGCGCCAGGTACACCGTTGCCACCAGCGACGCCGGTGCCCCCAGGCACTTGAAGGTGGCGATCACGCTGCGCTTACCGTCGAGATAGGACCGCACCGCATTTCCGACACCGACGCCGCCGACGATCAGCGCCGTGAGTCCGACCAGCGTCAGGAATTGCGAGAAGCGGGTAACGTTGGCGGTCAGCGATGGTGCGGCGTTTCCGCTCGTGCGGATCGACCAGCCGGCGGACGGAAAGCGGCGCTGCGCTTCCGCACGGACGGCGACGACTTGCGAAGGGTCCTGAAGCCTTATCTTGTAGGTGTGCTCGACGAGGCTGCCCGTCTGCACAAGGCCCGACGCGGCCAGCGCATCGGCGGATATCATCAGCCGCGGTGCAAAGCCAAACCCGTCGGAAACGGCGTCTGGTTCGCGAAGAATGGTGGCATTGACGCGGATGCGCGCATTGCCGATCAGCAGCTCCGCGCCCGGGCCGACACCGAGCCGCTCGAGAAGCAGCGGTGCGGCGACGGCGCCGTAGACATCACCCTCCTTCGCCAACATGTCGGAAATCGATCCCGCGGGCTCGCTTTTCAGGGTGCCGTAGAGCGGATAGGCGCCGTCAACGGCCTTCAGTTCGACTAGCGCCTGATTCGATCCGTCGGGAAGCCGCGTCATCGAGCGCAGGCCCGCCGACACGGAAATCCGCCCGAGGCCATCGAGATAGGCGCGCTCCTCGGAGGTGGCGACGCGGTTGTCGAGTTCGAAGCGGATATCGGCGGCAAGCAGTTCCTGACCTTGCGAATCGATCGTCGCGCTGATCGAATGCGAGAGGGAATTGACGCCCGCAATGGCGGCCGTCCCAAGCGCGATGCAGGCGAGAAAAATATAGAAGCCCCGGAGCCCGCCGCGCATCTCTCGCAGTGCCAGCCGAAAGGCCAGGACCGGACGAGCTCGGTGGAGGGCCGCTGCCGCATTCATGCGGAAGCCGCTCCCTGGCGGACCGAGGCGGAGAGCGGTTGGGTTTCAGCGTCTGAGACGATTTCGCCGGAACGGACCCTTACCTGCCGGCCGCAACGCGCAGCCAGCGCCGCATCATGGGTGACGAGGACCAGCGTCATGCCGCGCTCGCGCTGCTCGGAGAAAAGCAGGTCGGCGATCTGCCGGCCGGTCTCGGCATCGAGATTGCCCGTCGGTTCGTCGGCGATCAGGAGTTTCGGCGAGGGCGCCAGCGCCCGGGCAATCGCCACGCGCTGCTGCTCGCCGCCGGAAAGCTGGCCGGGATAATGCGTCAGCCGCTCTCCGAGCCCGACCGCAACCAGTTCCTGGCGCGCAATCTCGAAGGCATTGCGGACATTGGCGAGTTCCAGCGGCACCGCGACGTTTTCAAGCGCGGTCATATTGGGGATCAGGTGGAAGGACTGGAAGACGATGCCGATATTGCGGCCGCGGAAGTCGGCCACCCTGTCCTCGTTCAGGCGATGCAGAGGCGTGCCGTCGATATGGATCTCGCCGCCGTCGAGCCGTTCCAGGCCGGCGAGCACCATCAGCAGGGTGGATTTTCCCGAGCCCGACGGACCGACGATGCCGATCGATTCGCCCGCCTCGACGGTGAGGCTCACGCCCTTCAGCACATGCACGGAGGCCGCCGCCTCGCCGAGGGTCAAATCCGCATTTTTCACCTCGATGATGTTTTTTGCCACGCGAAACGGCCCTATATGAATGGAAGATTGAATAACGAAATGGTAGCTGCCGGCATTTAGGAATGCACCTATGGCTTTAAAAGATTTGTTGTCTTTTTTCTTCGGCCTCGCAATGACAATTGCGTTATCGGCCGCTGCGCGTGCCGAGACGATCAGCCTCGTCGGCTTTGGCGACAGCCTGATGGCGGGTTATCAGCTCGCCCCGGAGGATGCATTTCCGGCGCGGCTGGAAAAGGCGCTGAAGGATAAGGGATACGACGTCGCAATCAGCAATGCGGGGGTATCGGGCGATACGACCGCCGGCGGCCTTGCCCGCATCGACTGGTCGGTGCCGGACGGGACGAAGGGCGTCATCCTCGAACTCGGCGCCAATGACGCGCTGAGGGGAGTCCCGCCGGAAGAGACGCGAGGAAACCTCGAGGCTATGGTTAAGCGGCTGAAGGAACGCGGCATCGCCGTGCTGCTCGCCGGCATGCTGGCGCCGCCGAACATGGGCGGCGATTATGCGGCGCGTTTCAACGCGATCTATCCGGAACTCGCGAAAAAATACGATCTCCCCTTCTATCCGTTCTTCCTCGATGGGGTCGTGACCGAGGCTGGCCTCAAGCTCGAGGACGGTATGCATCCGAATGGCGACGGCATCGGCGTCATGGTGGAACGCTTCCTGCCGATGGCCGAGCAGTTCATCACCGCAGTCCAGGAAGGAGAGTGATCGCGATCCACAGGTAAGGAAACGTTAACGCCTTCGCCCGTTAAATAATGGTTGCGTGTATGTCTGATGCGTGATTCGCTGAGACATCTGCAAGAGATTCGGGGAGCTCGCCATGCCGAGACTGTTCACCGCCCTCGAAATTCCGCGCAATGCAGCATTGAGCCTTTCCCTGCTGCGCGGAGGCCTTCCCGGAGCTCGTTGGATCGATGTGGAGAATTACCACATCACCCTACGCTTCATCGGCGACGTCGATTGGCGGACTGCCAACGAGGTTGTCGACAGCCTCGATCGGATCGAACGGCCGGAATTCCAGCTGCAACTGACCGGCACCGGCGCCTTCGGCTCGAAGAAGCCGCATTCGGTCTGGGCCGGCGTCAGCAACACTCCCGAAATGTTCGCGCTGCAGGCGGAAATCGAACGCATCTGCCAGCGGCTGAGCCTTGCTCCGGACCCGCGCAAGTTCACCCCGCATGTCTCGCTCGCGCGCTTGCGATCCTCACGCGTCGAGGACGTCGTCGAATACCTCTCGGGGCGCGGCAATTTCGTCACCGCGCCCTTCCCCGTTCCGCGCTTCGTTCTCATGTCCTCGCGGGATTCCGTCGGCGGCGGGCCTTACGTGACGGAAGAGGTGTTTCCGCTTCAGGAGGCGCGCTCCAGCTTCGCTAGCAGCGAAGAGCACCCGGCCTCCAGCATCTGGTAAAGCGCCTCGAAGGCGTCGTCGGCTCCATAATAAGGGTCCGGCACGTCGGCGTGCCGGCCGAGCGCGTAGTGCATGAAAAGATGCACTTTGTGCGCCGCCGCTATCGGCGCGAGCCCGCCGACAGCGCGAGCGTTGTGTCCATCCATGCCGAGGATCAGGTCGAAGCTGTCGAAATCGGCGACGCTCAACTGGCGTCCGCGCAGGCCCCGGATGTCGACGCCATGGGCGCTGGCGACTGCAATGGAGCGCCTGTCGGGTGGGGCGCCCACGTGCCAGGCACCGGTTCCGGCGGAATCGACTGAGATTGCCGCATCAAGACCTGCCCGTCTCGCGAGGTGGCGCATGATCCCTTCCGCCAAAGGCGAACGGCAGATATTGCCGAGACAAACGAAGAGGATTCTCGTGTCTTTCATGGTATCCACTGGTCATAATGCATGTCGCCGCGGCTGAAATGCAAAGGGATAGGCGAACATTCCCGGTCGCGACGTCGTTGTTAGCGCATCGGTCCGAATATCGGAACCGATTTGCGGAAAGCTCGTTGCGCGGTCTCAAAGAGTTGCAGCGACCTTTGCGCGTCTGAAAAGAACCGCGGCGCTGTAGAGCATAGGACGGTTCAAGGAGGAACAGGATGCGGCCGGAAAAACTCGATGCGGCGGCCATCGCCGAACACCTGCACAAGATGGAGGGCTGGGTTCTTGCCGAGGACGGCGCCTCGATCTGGAAGGCGTTCCGCTTCAAGACCTTTGCCGAGGCCTTCAGCTTCATGACGCAATGTGCGCTCGTGGCGGAAAAGCTCGACCATCACCCCGAGTGGTTCAACGTCTACAACAAAGTCGATGTCACGCTGTCGACGCATGACGTGGGCGGGCTGACGGAGCTTGATTTCAAACTGGCGGCGAGAATGGACAAGGCCGCCGAGGGGCGGATGCCCGATCATTTGAAATAGCGCCGGCCCTTCCCATATGATTGCGGTGCGAGCGCGACGGCTCCTGATCGAAGCGGAACGAATGCGATGGACGATATCAAGATCGGAGAAATTCTCCTGCCAGGCGAGGAATCCGAACAGGAGCGCCGGGAACGACGGGTGCGCAGCGGCTTCTGGCCGACCTTTCGCCGGGCCGTCCGCCAAATTCCGTTCAGCCGCGATGTCGTCGCCGCCTATTTCTGTGCGGTGGATCCTGAGACGCCGACGCGGACAAGGGGCATATTGCTCGCGGCCCTTGCCTATTTCGTCTTGCCGCTCGATTTCGTGCCCGACATGTTGGCCGCCGTCGGATTCTCCGACGATATCGCCGTGCTGACCGCCGCCTTCGCGGCCATCAGCGGCCAGATCAAGGAACGGCACTATCGGAAGGCCGACGAGTCCATGCGCGACCGGCCGAACGGGTGATCGTCGCTTCCGTCGGCCATTGCCGCATTTCCGCCAGCAAAGACAAACTCTTGCCCGATTCTTTGTGACATAGAGTTCCGGAACGCGGCGGCCGCGACGAGGCGGCTGACGGCGGGTGAGATTTGATACAGGGTGCCGGTCGGCCAGGCCACGTGGCAAAGCCTGCGACGGTGGTTCCCGAGGATGGGGTTGGGTCCGAGAGGGCTGTCTCCGGTCCGTTCGGGAGGGGCGAGATGCAGCGATATCGACGATCGTTGACGGTTTGGTAACCTGAATTAAGTCAAAATAAATTCAAATCGTGACTGAGCGTGGCCCGTTTAAGCCTGTTGCGGGTAGCGCGACCAAGAGAATCGGCAGGAACTCATGTTTGTAAGAAAGATCGCAACTGCAATCGCATTGGTCATGGCTGCAGCCGGCGTGGCTTCTGCGCAATCGCCGACGCGAATCCAGCAATTCAATGCCTGGGGCGCTTATTCCTACCAGTCGGGCAACGGCAAAGTTTGCTACGTTCTCTCCGTTCCGAAGGAGAAGAGCCCGACCGGCGTCGATCATGGCGACATCTTCTTCCTCGTCTCGCAGCGCCCCGGCCAGAACATCAGCTACGAGCCGCAGGCGATGATGGGGTACCCGCTGCAGGACAATTCGAAGGTCAACGTCGTCATCGACGGGCGGACTTTCGTCATGTTCACCAAGGGCAACTCCGCCTGGGTGGAAAACGCCGCCGAGGAGCCGGCACTGGTCGCCGCCATGAAATCCGGCAAGGACATGGCCGTGAGCGCCAAGTCGCGCCGCGGCACCGAAACCTCCTACTCGTACTCGCTCTCCGGCATCTCGGCTGCCTTGAAGCAGATCGAGGCGTGCAAGTAAGCGGCAAGTAAACTTTCTCATCGACGAAGGCCCGGTGGATCGCCGGGCTTTTTTGCATGGCGGCGCCGTGCCGGACTTCGCTGGCTCGCACTGGGTGAGGGACAAGCCTCCGACGCACTGCATGTCTCCTTAGATTAGCCTCGATTTGAGAGAGATGCAGTGGTTCAAAGATTTACAGCGCCCTTTTTGCACGTCGCAAAAAGACGCGCGGCGCTGTAGGGGACTACCGTCCCAGAGACGGGAGCCTCTGTTTCACTCGGAGATGATTTTCACCTTGTCGCCCGGCTTCACGGTGGAGGTGACCTGCATCGCATTGATCAGCCGGAAAAGGTCGAGCTTACGGTCCGTGCCCATCATGCGCGAGGCCAATGTGGCGATCGTATCGCTCGGCTTTACGGTCACCACACGGACACGCAGCGGCTTCAGCGACCTGATCTCGTTCTGCGCCATCCGGCGGAAGGAGTTGCGCAGCTGGTTCGCGGTGGTTTCGAGTGCGGCCGAGCCCTTCGGAACAGCCGTCAGAAAACGGTATATACGGTCTTCCATCCGGATTACCGTTACGTCGAATTCCCAGCGGTCGGCGGAGGCGTAAGCGGTCGCCGCCTCGAGGCCATTGATCGTCACCGATTTGATCGTATCGGGTTGCAAACCGGTGACCCAGCCGCTGGCGATGTAATCCGTCAGGCTGCGTCGGGCCGTATCGGCGATGCCGTCGAAGCGGACTGCGACGTCACCCGGCCCCGTTGCGAGCACGGCCTCGGCCTTGTTGTCGATCTGGAAGCCTGCCGGTACGTCGAAACGGATGCCGAGTTGCCCGTGCAGGAAGGTCTGGCCGCGCACATAGCCCTCTTGCGGGCTGTCGCCATAGAGCAGCCCGTCGATGCCGGCGAGATAGTAGTCGCGTCCCCGATCGCCGCTCGTCCCTTCCCGGCCGAAGGCGCGCGCGTGGCGGCGTGCGAGCTCGACGCGTTGCGGTGCATTGGGGTGGCTCGAGAGAAAGTCGAGGCTCTGATCGGATTCGGGGTCGACGGCGGTAAAACGGGCATAGGCGGCCATCGAGTCGAGGAAGCGGGCTGCCGCATAAGGGTCATAGCCGGCTTCGCCCAGCATGCGCACGCCGATCACGTCTGCCTGCAGTTCCTGGTTGCGCGAGAAGGCGGCAAGCCTGAGCTTGCCGCGGGCCAACGCCTGCTTGCCGGCGAGATTGGAGGAGAGCACTTCGGCGACCACGCGGCTGGCGATCACCTCGGCCTCTTCGCGCTGCTGGCGCTGGATGCCGTGATTGGCCGTGACATGTGCCATCTCGTGCGACAGCACGGCCGCCACTTCCGAGGCATCATTGGCAAGCGCCAGCAGACCGCGCGTCACGTAGAGGTAACCGCCGGGAAGCGCAAAGGCGTTGATTGCCGGGGAATTGAGGATGGTGATGCGGTAGGACTGTTGCGGGTTTTCCGAGACCGCCGTCAGTGCGCCGGTAATGCGGGCGACCAGCCGCTCCGTCTTGGGATCGCGATATTCGCCGCCGTAGCTTGCGACAATGCGCGGATGTTCGCGTGCGCCGAGCCGGGCACGCGGATCATTCTTCTGCACCTCCTCGACGATCTGCGGATTGGAGGAGGGCGCGACGGTCGGCTGGTAGGTCTGCTCGATCAGCGACTGGCAGGCGGAAAGCAGCACGGCACTGGATAATGCAACCAGAGATCGCGTCCTCTTGCCTCCGCGCCACGACGGAAACCAGTCGTTTGTGACTGTCTGACTTGCCATGCCTCAGCCCACTCTCATCCGCCAAAGTCGTCCGGGCTTTCGCCCCGACCACGGTCAGCGATGAAAAATCCCACTTTTTCAGCCGGATAGTGGTTCCCGGCATAGGGTTTCTTCAGGTTCGATCCATGCTGTATCGATTAAAGCGCCGCCTGCCTAGCCGATCCCAATAGAAATAGTTGCCCCGTGGTATCGCAGCAACGGATGCGCGAGTAACGCTTACACCCGGCCGGGTGTTCCGCGCGTCGCACAGCCCGGCGGTCAAATTGTGGCGAAGGGTGAATTAAATTCCGCCGTGTTAATTTTTCATCGTTCTGTTCCGTGGCCGAGGAACCGGTTGATCGCCGTGATGTCCCGCCGCTCCAGAAAGCGGTCGATCGGATCGTGGGCGGCAATTCGTCCCTTGTCGAGGAAAAGCACGCTGTCGGAGAAGAGCCTCACGTCATCGGGATGATGGGTGACCATCAGGATGGTGTTGCTTTCCTCGCGATGGAGATCGGCAAGCAGGTCGCGCATCTCAGCGCGCATGCCGGGATCGAGCGCAGCGAAAGGCTCGTCGAGAAGTAGAAGCGGCCGGTGCCGTACCAGGGCGCGGGCAAGCGCCACCCTCTGGCGTTCGCCGCCGGAAAGCGTCGGCGGCAATCTCTTGCCGAAGCCGGCAAGGCCGACCCGGGCGAGGGCCTCCTCGATCCTCTTGCGATCGGCAGCGCGCAGTCGGAGCGACGGGCTTATGCCGAAGCCGACATTGGTGGCGACATCGAGATGGGCGAAGAGGTTGTTTTCCTGAAAGATGACCGATACGGGTCGGGCGGCCGGCAGGTGCCCGGCCATGTCGTCGCCGAAGATGCGGACCTCGCCTTCATCCGGTTCCTCGAAGCCGGCGACGACGTTGAGGAGCGTCGACTTTCCTGAACCGGAGGCACCCGCGACGGCGACGATCTCTCCGGCCGGAACGGTGCAGCTGAACGTGAGCACCGTTGTTTCGAAACGCACTTTCACGTCCTTGAGGATAACGGCTGCGGCATTCATGTCCGCGGACCTCGCGTTCCGTCTTCTCCCGCCGTGCCGAGCACGGTGAAGATCAGGCACAGGATTCCAAGCATAAGGGCGAGCCCCGCCGCGTCGGCGGTGCGGTAGCTGCCCATGCGGCTATAGAGCAGCCAGGGCAGGGTGGCGAGATCCTGCGAGCCGAACAGCGCGATCGCACCGAGATCGCCGAGCGACAGGGCGAGCGCAAACGAAAGGGCCGTGAGGAAGGCCTTGCGCAGTGGTGGCCAATCGATCCATAGCAGGCGATGGAAGCCGCCTATGCCGAGGCTTGCGGTAAGCCGCTCGGTTCGCACCGCATGGGTGGCCATGGCCGGGGCGAGCACCCGATGCACGAAGGGCAGCGCCATCAGCGCATTGATGGCGACGACCACCAGGGGAGCGAAGCGGGCGACGTCACCGAAGGGGCGCAGCAGCAGGAACCATCCGGCGCCGAGCACGATCGGCGGAACGAGCAGAATGAACGACATGCTTGCGCCGATCGTGCCGGCAAAGAACCGCGCCGGCACGCCGTGGCGCCGCCGCGAAACGACCAGGCGCTGGGCGCGGATCATCAGGGCAACGATTGCGACGGAGATCGTGGCCGAAGGCAGGGCGATCGCCGCGCTCGTCAGCAGTGCCTGGTGGAAGGCCGGTTCGGAAAGCAGGCGGCGTAGATCCGCCTGCATGCCGGAGATCGCGATGGCGGCGAAGGGCAGGCCGACGAACATCAGCGCAAGGGCCAGCCAGATCCGATCGACAAGGCGCGCAATTCCAGCGCGGCCATCGAAGCGGCGGATCGCCTTGCCGCTGGTTTCGCCCTCCTCTGGCGGCGGCGCCACGAATTTGAGAAGGAGAAGCAGGAGGCCGGTCAGCATGACCTGGAGGCTGGAAAGCGCGATCGCGCGGGGCGGATCGAAATCGAAGCGCAGCGCCTGGTAGATCGCCACTTCGATGGTGGTTGCGGCGGGGCCGCCGCCAAGCGTCAGCACGAGCGTGAAGCTGGTGGCGCAGAGCATAAATATAAGGCCGGCAATGCCCGGCAGCAGTCCGCGGATCGCCGGCCACTCAATGAAGCGGAAGATCGCGAGCGAACCCATGCCGAGATTGGCGGACGTGCGCCAGTATTCGCCCGGTATGCGCTCGAGGCCGGCGAGCATCAGCCGCACGGCCAGCGGCATGTTGAAGAAGACATGCGCCAGCAGGATGCCAAAAAGGCCGTAGATGCTGATCGGTTCGACGATGCCGGTGGTCGTCAGGGCCCTGTTGAGAAGACCTTGACGGCCCCAGACCTCGATCAGGCCGAGCGCGGCGACGAGGGCGGGCAGCCCGAGCGGCAGCGCCATCAGACGCAGCAGCCAGATGCGGCCGGGAAAGGTGGCCTGGCGGGCAAGCGCGCGGGCAACGGGTATGGCAAAAAGGATCGACAGTCCGGTCGAGAGGCTTGCCTGCAGCAATGTGAACCGGGTGACGCGCCAGACATAGGCGTCGAAAAGGTCGCCGCCGCCACCGGCGTCGCCTCGTGCGAGCAGAGCCGCCGCGGCAAGGCCGACGAAAAGCAGAATGCCGCCGAGGCTCAAGCCTCCGGCGGCAATCGTCATCCGGTTCTCGCTGGCAAACAAGCCTCAGTTCTCGCTCATCGCCGCCAGCCACTCGTCGATCCAGGCCTTGCGGTTGTCGGCGACTTCCTGCGGCGACATCAGAAAGGTCTTTTCCGGCTGGACGAGCCTGCCGAAGGCGTCGGGCAGGGGCTCCTTGGTTTCGCCGACCGGCATCATCCAGTTGGTCGTCGGGATGATCGACTGGAATTCAGGCCCGGTCATGAAGTCGAGAAACTGCCGGGCAAGTTCCGGATCCTCCGCATTCGTCGTCATGCCGGCCACTTCGATCTGGATGTAATGGCCCTCGGCGAACGGTGCCGCCTGATAGCGTTCGGTGTCTTCGGCGACCATGTGATAGGCGGGCGAGGTGGTATAGGAAAGCACCATCGGCGCCTCGCCCTTGGTGAAGAGCCCGTAGGCTTCCGACCAGCCGGGGGTGACCGTCAGCACCCGATCCTTGAGCTTCGCCCAGGCTTCGCCCGCCTCGTCGCCATAGACCGACTTGATCCAGAGCAGCAGGCCGAGGCCGGGCGTCGAGGTGCGCGGATCCTCGATGACGATTTTCTGAGACGGATCGCCTTCGACCAGTTCCTTCAGGCTCTTCGGCGGCTCCTTCAGCACTTCCGTGTCATAGACCACGGCGAAGTGGCCGTAGTCATAGGGAATGAATACGTCGTCGGTAAAGCCGCCGGGCACCTGGAGCCCCTTGGTTTCGAGGCCGTGCGGCACGAAGAAGCCGGTGGCCTTGGCCTCCGCGATGAGGTTGGTGTCGAGGCCGAGGACGATGTCGGCCTTCGTGGCTTCGCCTTCGAGCTTCAGCCGCGTCAGCAATTCGACGCCATCGGCGACGCCCACATAGTCGACCTTGCAGCCGCAGGTCTTCTCGAAAGCCTCGGCGACCTTGGCGCCCGGACCCCATTCGCTGACGAAGCTCTCATAGGTGTAGATCGTCAGCGTCTTTTCCGCCGCAAGGGTGTTCGCGGAAGAGGCGGCGAGGACAAAGGCGGCGATCGCAAGCCGGTTGAATATCTTGCTATGGAATGAACTGGGCATGTGGGCACCTCTTCCCTGTTGTTCTTGCTGCACGGGAAAAGGGCGTCGGTCCGATCGCTTCTAATCCCTCCGCCGGTATGATCCGGATCAGGTTCCGCGGGTTGGCGCGACGCCTCTCAGCCATCGTCCGAAAGCCGGCGGATGGCACCCCGTTAGAGCAGTCCAGATTTAGCTTCCGGCGGCAGCCAAGGCAAGCGGAGTTTTGGGGGGATTTGCCGCGCAAGCCGTCTGCGCCACGAAGGATGCCGGAAGCCTCACAAGCTCAACACGTCTCGGGGAACTTTGTTCAACACGGCCGGTCACAAGGTGCGGGGTACAGGTTGATACCAGACATGCTCGTCCGTCTCGCGGCCGGGGCATAGGCCAGGCGCTGCTTCTTGAAAGCCTGACGGCGATGCGCGCGGCTATGCCTACGCGATGATCGACGGGTCCGGTCCGACCGAATTCTACGCGTGCGCCGTCGGTGCGGTGGAAATAGCCGGACACCCGGGATCCATGCGGACCTGCTTGGGCCAGACAATGGCCCGGAACCCGAGCCGCGCGAGTGACGTTGGCGAAGCAAATGGACGCAAACGGCGGTGCCGGGCCTTTCCCTTCAGAGCCGCTTTGCGCTATGGGCTTCTGCCATGAGCCAATCACCCTTCACCATTCTTCTCGGCGGCCCGCTTACGTTGACGAAGCGGCTGGCGGCGCAACTGGCGGGCAGCCGGTTTATCGCCGCCGACGGCGGCATGCGCCATGCGAGAACGCTTGGCGTCGTGCCGGATCTCTGGGTGGGCGACTTCGATTCGACGGACGAGTCGCTCTTCCTGGAATTCGCCGAGGTGCAGCGCGAAAAATACCCGGCGGAGAAGAACGCCACCGATGGCGAAATCGCCGTCGAGGCGGCGCTTTCGCGCGGCGCGACATCGCTGATCTTTGCCGGTGCGCTCGGCGGCACCCGCAGCGACCATGCCTTCCTGCATCTGTTGCGGCTTGCCGCGCTCGCGGAACAGGGGCTGGCGGTCTTCATGACCTCCGGCGAGGAAGAGGCCTATCCGCTGAGGCCGGGCTCGCGCGAGATCGATCTGCCCAAGGGCAGCCTGTTCTCGATCCTCGGCTTCACCGAGCTGTCCGGCCTCACCATCGAGAACGCGCGTTATCCCCTCGACGGTTTCCATCTTCCCTTCGGATCGTCTCGGACGATTTCCAATGTGGCGGAAGGCCCCGTTCGCTTTTCCCTGAAATCCGGCCGGGCGGTCGTACTTGCCCGGCCTTATGACCTTTCCGGAGCCTGACGCCTTGGCGCCCCCAATCCTGAAACTCGACGATATCTTCCTCACTTTCGGCGGTACGCCGCTTCTCGCCGGCGCCGGTCTGCAGGTGGAGCCCGGCGACCGCATCTGCCTCGTCGGCCGCAATGGTTCCGGCAAGTCGACGCTGATGAAGATCGCGGCCGGTCTCGCCGAGCCGCAATCCGGCGAGGTCTTCCGCCATCCCTCGGCGACGGTCCGTTACCTGCACCAGGCACCGGACTTCGAGGGCTTCGATAGCGTGCAGGCCTATGCTGAGGCCGGGCTTGGCCCGGGCGACGATCCCTATCGCGTCAGCTATCTGTTGCAGCATCTTGGATTGACGGGGGAGGAAGATCCAAGACGGCTTTCCGGCGGTGAGGCGCGCCGCGCCGCGCTGGCGCGCGTCATGGCGCCGGAACCGGACATTCTGCTTCTTGACGAGCCGACTAACCATCTCGACCTGCCGACGATCGAATGGCTGGAAGACGAGCTCGTGCGCAGCCGTTCGGCGCTGGTGCTGATTTCCCACGACCGGCGTTTCCTCGAAAAGGTCTCGACGGCGACCGTCTGGCTCGACCGCGGCCAGTCGCGCCGGCTCGATCGCGGCTTTGCCCATTTCGAAGGCTGGCGCGACGAGGTGCTGGAGGCGGAGGAACTGGAGCAGCACAAGCTCGGCAAGGCGATCGAACGGGAAGAGCACTGGCTGCGCTATGGCGTCACCGCTCGGCGCAAACGCAATATGCGCCGGCTCGGAGAGCTACAGGACATGCGCGCCCGCTATCGCGGCCATAAGGGGCCGCAGGGCACGATCCAGGCGAGCGTTGCCGATGCCAGGGAGTCGGGCAAACTCGTCATCGAGGCGGAGAAGATCACCAAGGCCTATGGCGATCGCACCATCGTCGCGCCCTTCTCGATCCGCGTCCACCGCGGCGACCGGATCGGCCTCGTCGGACCGAACGGCGCCGGCAAGACGACGCTGCTCAAGCTTTTGACAGGCCAGCTCGAACCGGATTCGGGAAGCGTCAGGCTCGGCACCAATCTCGAGATCGCCACGCTCGACCAGAAACGCGAGGAACTGAAGCTCGACGATACGCTGGCGCATTACTTGACCGACGGACGCGGCGAGACGATGCTGGTCAATGGCGAGCAACGCCACGTCACCGGCTATATGAAGGAGTTCCTGTTCCAGCCGGAGCAGGCGCGCACACCGATCCGCGAACTTTCCGGGGGCGAGCGGGCGCGGCTGATGCTCGCCCGGATGCTGGCGCGCTCCATAAACCTGCTGATCCTCGACGAGCCGACGAACGACCTCGACATCGAGACGCTCGACCTGTTGCAGGAGATCGTCGCCGGCTTTGCCGGCACGGTGATCCTCGTCAGCCACGATCGCGACTTCCTCGACCGGACGGTGACCTCCACCATCGCGCCGGCCAATCCGGAGGCGCCCGACGGCCGGTGGATCGAATATGCCGGCGGCTATACCGACATGATGGCGCAGCGACGGGGCGCCATCGATGAGAGGCGCCGGGCCGAGAAGGCCGAGAAGGCGAAGGCGGGCGACGCGCCTGCCGAAACCGCTGAGCCACAGAAGGCGAAGGGCAAGCTTTCCTACAAGCAGAAATTTGCGCTTGAGAATCTGCCGAAGGAGATCGCCAAGGCCGAAGCGGAGATCGCTAAGCGGGAAGAGAAGATGCAGGATCCCAACCTCTTCTCCCGCGATCCAGACGGTTTTGCCAGGCTCGCCGCCGAGCTCGAGAAACTGAAAGCGGGGCTCACGCGCATGGAAGAAGAGTGGCTCGAGCTCGAGATGTTGCGCGAGGAACTCGGGGGCTGAGGTCAAGCCCCTTCCTCTTGTGGGCAGGGATTGGGGAGGGGTTTACCCGGCGTATTTCCATCCTGCATTGAGCGCCTTCAATGGATATGATAAGCAAACCTTATTAAATTCATTGAGAGCGATCTTATGCCGACAAAATTCGATTCCGACGCGATCGGGATGCTGCTCACCGATGTCTCCCGGCTATTGCGCGGCGCCTTCGACCGCAAGGTCAATGCGATGGAGCTCGGCATCACGCCGGGCGAGGCGCGGGCCTTGATCCAGGTCGCGGCGACCGAGGGCATCAAGCAAGCGGAAATCGCCACCCGCATGGGAATCGAGCCGATGACGCTCTCGGCCTATCTCGATCGCCTCGAAGCGATGGGGTTCGTCGCGCGCGTGCCGGACCCGGCGGACCGGCGCGCCAAGAATGTCGTCGTTACCGACAGCGCCGATCCGCTGCTTTCCGAATTGACCGGAGGCCTGCACGAGATGATGAACGCCTATACGGAGGGCCTCGGCGACGAAGGGCGGGAGCTATTGCGCGCCAATCTGAAGATCCTGCGCGCCAATCTCCGCCGGCTCGATCCCTGCCTTGCCCGCAGGGAGAAGGGGGCGGCCGAATGACGCTCCGGATGAGCGAGCGGCGCACGAGCATCATCGGCGCCTTCCTCGTGGCGCTGGGCCCCGTTTCCATGGCGCTCTACACGCCGGCCATGCCGGAGCTGGTGCGCGCCTTTGCCTCGAGCGAAGCGGCGATCAAGATGACGCTATCGCTTTATTTCGGCGGCTTCGCCTTCGCCCAGCTGGTTTCCGGCACGCTTTCCGACGTCATCGGCCGGCGCCGGGCGACCTTGATCTTCATGGCGATCTATCTCGCCGGCAGCGTGATGGCGGCTTTTGCTCCTTCCGTCGCGGTGCTGCTTGCAGGCCGGCTGGTCCAGGGAATCGGCGCATCGGTCGGCATGACGGTGGCGCGCGCCATCGTTCGCGACCAGTTCACCGGCACGACGGCCGCGCGCATCATGAACATGATCGGCATGATGCTCGCGCTCGGGCCCGCCGTCTCGCCGACGCTCGGCGGCATCGCGCTCGGCCTTTTCGGCTGGCAGTCGATTTTCTTCCTGATGGTTGGTTTCGCGCTGATGGCCTGCTTCACCGTGCAGTTCTTCATGGCCGAGACGGCGACACCGGATCGCAGCAAGGGGCATCTCCGGCCGATTCTCCGGGCCTATGGCGAGCTGTCGAGGGACGACCGCTTCCTGTCCTCGACGCTGGTGATCGGCGGCGCGGTCGGCGCCCTCTATGCCTGGGCGACGATGCTGCCCTTCGTGCTGATCGGCGAAGTGGGCCTGACGCCGACCGAATTCGGCGTCGGCATGCTGATGCAGTCGGGACTCTTCTTTTCGGGCACCGTCACCGTGCGGCTCCTGATGCGGCGCTTCACGCCGCAGGCGCTGGTGCCGGCGGGGCTCTTCTTCATCGGTGCGGCGAGCCTTGTTCTGGCATTCAGCATGCACGCGCTTAATCCGAGCTTTCTCTCGGTGATGGTGCCGATCGGCTTCTACGCCTTCGGGATCGCCTATGTCATGCCCTATATGATGACGGCGGCGATGGCGCCCTTCCCACATATAGCCGGCACTGCATCGGCGATGATGGGCTTCATCCAGATGGGGGCGGGTCTCGTCGGCGGGGCACTCGCCGCTCTCGTCGACGCGCCGGTGCTGGCGCTCGGAACGATCATTCCGGGCTTCGGGCTGATCTCCATAGCCAGCTATTTCTGGTACCGCAGGAGCGTTCGGCTGAGGCCTCTGGCAACGCCGGCGCATCCCGAAGAGCCTCTGCAGGACGCGGCGGAATAGGTGCCAAATCAAAAAGCCGCGGCGGTCTGCTCCGCCGCGGCTCTCTTCCCAATTCGTGCCGGTCTTAACGGTTGCGTGCGGCGAGCGTGCGCAGACGCAGCGCGTTCAGCTTGATGAAACCGGCGGCGTCCTTCTGGTCGTAGGCGCCCTGGTCGTCCTCGAAGGTGACCAGCTTGTCGGAATAGAGCGACTTGTCGCTCTCGCGGCCGATGACCATGACGTTGCCCTTGTAGAGCTTCAGCGTCACTTCGCCTTCCACATGCTCCTGGCTCCTGTCGATCGCCGCCTGCAGCATCTCGCGCTCCGGCGAGAACCAGAAGCCGTAATAGATGAGTTCCGCATAGCGCGGCATCAGCTCGTCTTTGAGATGCGCGGCGCCGCGGTCGAGCGTGATGCTCTCGATCGCGCGGTGGGCGGCAAGCAGGATCGTGCCGCCGGGCGTCTCGTAAACGCCGCGGGACTTCATGCCGACGAAGCGGTTTTCGACGAGGTCGATACGGCCGATGCCGTTGTCGCGGCCATATTCGTTGAGCTTGGCGAGAAGCGTTGCCGGCGACAGGCGAACGCCGTCGATCGAGACCGCGTCGCCACGCTCGAAGCCGATCTTGATGACTGTCGGCTGATCAGGGGCGGCTTCCGGCGAAATCGTGCGCATATGCACATATTCCGGCGCTTCCTGGGCCGGGTCCTCCAGAACCTTGCCTTCCGAGGAGGAGTGCAGCAGGTTGGCGTCGACGGAGAAGGGGGCTTCGCCTTTCTTGTCTTTGGCGACCGGGATCTGGTGCTTCTCGGCGAATTCCAGCAGGTCCGTGCGGCTCTTGAACGACCAGTCGCGCCAGGGAGCGATGATCTTGATGTCGGGGTTCAGCGCGTAAGCCGAGAGTTCGAAGCGGACCTGGTCGTTGCCCTTGCCGGTGGCGCCATGGGCGATCGCGTCGGCGCCGGTCTTCCTGGCGATGTCGATCAGGTGCTTGGAGATCAGCGGACGGGCGATCGAGGTGCCGAGCAGGTAGACGCCTTCATAGACCGCATTGGCGCGGAACATCGGGAAGACGAAGTCCTTCACGAACTCCTCGCGGACGTCCTCGATATAGATCTCCTTGATGCCGAGCATCTCGGCCTTCTTGCGCGCCGGCTCCAGTTCCTCGCCCTGGCCGAGATCTGCGGTGAAGGTCACCACTTCGGCGCCGAGCTCCGTCTGCAGCCATTTGAGGATGATCGAGGTATCGAGACCGCCGGAATAGGCGAGAACGACCTTTTTCACGTCTTTGTGCGATGTCATGATGTCTGTCCGTCTGCTCTTTGAGGGCGATGCTGCCCAGTGCAAAAAATCTGCGGCACTTTAGCCAGAACTCGATGCGATACAAGCGCAACCAGCGGCATTCGGACGAATCTGCTGGCAAAAGCGCCTCTCCTGCGGTAGCAGAAAAGATCATCCGCCCGAGGACTAGCCATGGATTTCGTGCCCAGCCTGCCGACCCTCATCGCCTTTGCCGCCGCCAGCCTGCTTCTCGCAGCAACCCCGGGGCCCGATATGACGCTCTCGATCAGCCGGGCGCTGGCGCAGGGCAAGAAGGCGGCGCTGTTCGTGGTGGTCGGCACCGGCCTCGGCATCGTCGTTCACACGCTGCTCGTCGCCTTCGGCATCTCGGCGCTGATCACCGCCTCGCCGACGGCGTTCCTGGTCTTGAAGACCGGAGGTGCTGCCTATCTGCTGTGGCTCGCGATCCAGGCGATCCGCTACGGCTCGAGCCTGTCGGTGACGAAGGTCACGGAGGCGAAGGGCTCGGCGCTCTCCAACATCGCGACCGGCTTTTCGGTGAACATCCTCAACCCGAAGGTCGTGATCTTCTTCATGACCTTCCTGCCGCAATTCGTCAGCGCCGGCGATCCGGCGGTGACCGGCAAGCTGCTGTTCCTTGGCTTCTTCTTCATCGTCATCGGCATGCCGGTCAACGCGCTCGTGGTGTTCGCGGCAGACTGGCTCGCCGCGTGGCTGCAGCGCAACCGGCGTGTCATGCGGGCGATGGATTACAGCTTCGCCGGGGTGTTCTCGGCCTTTGCGGTGAAGATTTTTCTGACCCAGGCGCGGTAAGCCACCTCTCGCCGGCCGTTCCTACGAACGCCGATCCTTCAGCCGATCAGCAACGCATCGTCGTCCAGCGTCTGACCGCGGATGCGGCGGAACATGGCGATGAGGTCTTCGACCTGCAGCGTCTTGCGGCTGTCGCCCGCGACGTCGAGGACGATCTCGCCGGCGTGCAGCATGATGGTGCGATGGCCGAAATCGAGCGCCTGGCGCATCGAGTGGGTGACCATCAGCGTCGTCAGCCTGCGCGCCGAGACGAATTTCTGCGTGAGGTTCATGATGAACTCCGCCATGCCCGGGTCGAGCGCGGCGGTGTGTTCGTCGAGCAGCAGCACCTTGGAGCCGGCAAGCGTCGCCATCACCAGCGAGACGGCCTGCCGCTGGCCGCCGGAAAGCAGGTCCATGCGGTCGCCCATGCGGTCCTCGAGACCGAGGCCGAGCTCGGCGATGCGCTCGCGGAAATGCTCGCGGCGCTTGACCCCGAGCGCCGGCGTCAGTCCGCGGCTTTCGCCGCGCCGGGCGGCAAGCGCCAGGTTTTCCTCGATCGACAATGCGCCGCAGCTGCCGGCGAGCGGGTCCTGGAAGACGCGGGCGACGAGGCCGGCTCGCGCCGCCGTTCCCTTGCGGGTCACGTCCGTGTCGCCGATCGTCACCTGTCCGGCGCTCGGTATCACGTCCCCCGCGAGCACGCCGAGCAGGGTGGATTTGCCGGCGCCGTTCGAGCCGATCACGGTGACGAAGGAACCTTCGTCGATCGTCAGGCTGACGTCGTTCAGCGCCTGCTTCTCAAGCGGCGTTCCCTTGCCGAAGACGACCTGGATGTCCTTGACGTTGATCATGCGACACCTCGGCGGCGAAGACGGGGCAGGATGAGAGCCACGGTGACGAGAGCGGCGGTGACGAAATTGAGGTCGGATGCCCTGAGGCCGAGCACATCGCTCGAAAGCGCGAGCTGGATGGCGATGCGATAGAGGATCGAGCCGAGGACGCAGCCGACGAGTGCGATCAGGATGCCGCGGGCGCCGAGCAGCGTCTCGCCGATGATGACGGCCGCGAGCCCGACGACGATGGTGCCGACGCCGGCGGTCACGTCGGCAAAGCCGTTGGTCTGGGCAAAGAGCGCCCCGCCCAGGGCAACGAGCGCGTTGGAAATCGCCATGCCGAGATAGATCTGCCGGCTCGTTTCGACCCCTTGCGCCCGCGCCATGCGGGCATTGGCACCGGTCGCCCGCATCGCCAGGCCCGCATCGCTTTCGAGGAAGCGCCAGACGAGGACGACCGCGACGATGACCAGCATGCCGACGAAGAACGGCCGCACGTAGAAATCCCTCAGGCCCAGTCCATAGAAGGGCGAAAGCATGGTGTCGGCATTGATCAGCGCGACATTGGGCCGGCCCATGATGCGCAGATTGACCGAGAAGAGCCCGATCATGGTCAGGATCGAGGCAAGCAGGTTGAGGATGCGGAAGCGCACATTGAGGAGCGCCGTGACGAGGCCGGCGGCAGCCCCGGCGGCCATGGCGACGGCCGCGGCCAGCCACGGATTGACGCCGGCGATGATCAGCACCGCCGTCACCGCCGCGCCGAGCGGGAACGAGCCGTCGACGGTCAGGTCGGGAAAGTCGAGAACCCGGAAGGCCAGAAAGACGCCGACGGCGATGAAGGCATAGACGAGCCCCAGCTCCACGGCTCCCCAGAAAGCGATTTGACTCAACGCCGGTAGTCCTCTCTCTCGGTTCCGCGAGGCCGCGGAACCCAAATCCGCTTTGATGCACCGACCCGCAGGCGTGGGGCGGCGGCAAATGCTTCCGAAATCGTTACTCGATCACGCGGGTCGCGCGGGAAAGAACGCTTTCCGGCAGGGTGACGCCCATCTTCTCGGCGGCACTCTTGTTGACCACCAGGTCCGTGCCGGCCGCGACTTTAACCGGGATATCGCCCGGCTTTTCACCCTTGAGGATGCGCACGACCACCTCGCCCGTCTGCTTGCCGACATCGTAGTAGTTGAAGCCGAGGGCGGCGATCGCGCCGCGTGAAACGGAATCCGTGTCCGCGGTGAAGAGCGGCAGTTTGCTCTCCTCGGCCACCGCGACGGCGCCCTCGAGGGCGGAGACGATCGTGTTGTCGGTCGGGACGTAGATCAGGTCGGCGCGGCCGACGAGGGCGCGGGCGGCACCCTGGACCTCGGCCGACTTGGTCGCCGCGGATTCGACCACCGTAAGCCCGGCCTTTTCGGCCTCCTCCTTCATGACCTCCAGCAGCGAAACGGAATTCGCCTCACCGGAATTGTAGAGGAAGCCGATCGACTTGGCCTCGGGCAGGATTTCCTTGATCAGAGCCACGTGGTCGGCGATCGGCGACATGTCGGAAAGGCCGGTGACATTGCCGCCGGGCTTGTCCATGTCCTTGACGAGCTGGGCGCCAAGCGGGTCGGTGACGGCCGTGAAGACCACCGGAATGTCGCGGATCGAGGAGACGACCGCCTGGGCCGACGGCGTCGAGATCGGCACGATCACATCCGGCGCATCGCCGGCGAACTGCCGGGCGATCTGCGCGGCGGTCGCGGGATTGCCCTGCGCCGATTCGTAGACGAACTGCAAGTTCTCGCCTTCCTTGTAACCGGCGGCGGCGAGCGCATCCTTGACGCCGTCGCGAGCGGCATCGAGTGCCGGATGCTCGACGATCGCCGTCACGGCGACCGTCACGTCCTCGGCGCGCACCGGAAGCGCAATGGCGACGGTGGCGGCAAGCGCGATGAGAAGTGAACGCATGGGGGTTCCTCCTGTTTTTCGAGCGGCCTGAAGAATGCGTCCCGCTCACATGATTTTGGCCGCTTCTTAGGAGAGCGGGAGGACCGAATCAATCGACAGGGACAGCTGCACCCATCAATCTTCTTGATCCTACACCAAAAACGCCTCCCTTCACCCTAACCCTCTCCCCGCAGGGGGGGAGAGGGGACTGAGACGCTGCGGCAGGTCCCTTCGCCCCGCTTGCGGGGAGAAGATGCCGGCAGGCGGATGAGGGGCAAACACGAGCGAAAGCGCTTCGCGTTTCTCTTCCGCCGCTCAATCCTCGCCGTGGTTGGCAATCATCATCGCCTCGAAGGCCAGGCGGTCGACCTTGCGCATGCGCTCCGATTCCGACTTGAGCTGGCCGCAGGCGGCGAGGATGTCGCGGCCGCGCGGGGTGCGGATCGGCGAGGCGTAGCCGGCCTGGTTGATGAAGTCGGCGAATTTCTCGATCTGCTCCCAGTCCGAGCACTGGTAATTGGTGCCCGGCCAGGGGTTGAAGGGAATGAGATTGATCTTCGCCGGAATACCCCTCAAGAGCTTCACCAGTTCCTTGGCGTCTTCCAGGCTGTCGTTGACGTCCTTCAGCATCACATATTCGAAGGTGATGCGGCGGGCATTGGAAAGCCCCGGATAGGCGCGGCAGGCCTCCATCAGTGCCTTCAGCGGATACTTCTTGTTGATCGGCACCAGCATGTCGCGCAGCTCGTCATTGACGGCATGCAGCGAGATCGCCAGCATGACGCCGATCTCCTCGCCGGTGCGGTAGATTTCCGGCACGATGCCGGAGGTCGAGAGCGTGATGCGGCGCTTCGACAGCGACAGGCCGTCGCCGTCCGAGGCGATCAAGAGCGCCGTCTTGACGTGCTCGAAGTTATAAAGCGGCTCGCCCATGCCCATCATGACGATGTTGGTGATCTTGCGGCCTTCGGCCGGCACGATCGCGCCCTGCGGCGTGTCGCGCTCCGGAAAATCGCCGAGCCGGTCGCGGGCAAGCAGAAGCTGCGAGAGGATTTCCTCGGCCGTCAGGTTGCGCACCAGCTTCTGCGTGCCGGTGTGACAGAAGGAGCAGGTGAGTGTGCAGCCGACCTGGCTCGAAATGCAGAGCGTGCCGCGGCCTTCCTCGGGGATATAGACGGTTTCGATCTCCACCGGCCGGCCGGCGCCGCGCGGCGGAAAGCGCAGGAGCCATTTCCGCGTGCCGTCATTGGACACCTGCTCCTCGACGATCTCCGGCCTCGCAATGGTGAAATGCTCTTTCAGCATTTCGCGCATGTCCTTGGAGACATTCGTCATGTGGTCGAAGTCGGAGACGCCGCGCACATAGAGCCAGTGCCAGAGCTGGCTCACGCGCATCTTCACCTGTCGCTCCGGCACGCCTTTGTCGACGAGCGCCTTCGCCATGTCCTCGCGCGAGATGCCGATCAGCGACGGTTTCTCCGTCCGCGGCACGGCGCTGACTTCAGGCGTCTTGACGATGTTCCTGTTCAAGATCTCCGTGGCCGGCATGCTCGTGATGTCCTGTCGTAAAGCCAAGGGCCGGAAAGCTGTTCCGGTTCAAGTCCCGATGCGCGAATTGAAATTTGGCGAGCCTCAATGCGCTTCATGGGCGCGGGGGCCGAATTTGCGAGGCGCTTTAGCATTCTTTCGGCTGCGAGTCACCATGACGTCGCTTTTCCAGCGGAAAGGCCCCTCATCCCGCTGCCCGCGGGCGGGGAGAAGGGACTCGCGGCGAGCGCCTGCCCTTATCGAGGCCGTACCTGCTGCTTCTCTCCTCGTCCAACCTGGGAAAGGGGAGCTCGAAGCATGCGGCATACGCCTTCTCCCCGAGGAGCGGGGAGAAGGTGGCGGCAGCCGGATGAGGGGCCGCCCTTTTCCCTAAGCCGGCTTACGCCGCCCCTGCGGTGCGCGCCTTTTCGAAGCGCTTGCGCTCGTGCGGGTCGAGATGCAGCTTGCGGAGCCGGATCGACTTCGGCGTCACTTCCACCAGCTCGTCGTCCTGGATCCAGGAGAGCGCCCGTTCCAGCGTCATCTTGATCGGCGGCGTGAGGCGCACGGCCTCGTCCTTGCCGGCGGCGCGCATGTTGGTGAGCTTCTTGCCCTTCAAGACGTTGACTTCGAGGTCGTTGTCGCGAGTGTGGATGCCGATGATCATGCCCTCATAGACCTTCTCGCCCGGCTCGATCACCATCGGGCCGCGATCTTCGAGGTTGAAGAGCGCATAGGCGACCGCCTCGCCCGGCTCGTTGGCGAGCAGCACGCCGTTGACGCGGCCGCCGATCTCGCCCTTGTAGGGCTGGTAGTCGTGGAACAGGCGGTTCATGATCGCCGTGCCGCGTGTGTCGGTCAGGAGTTCCGACTGATAGCCGATGAGGCCGCGGGTCGGCGCGAAGAAGACAAGGCGGACGCGGTTGCCGCCGGAGGGGCGCAGTTCCACCATCTCGGCCTTGCGCTCCGACATCTTCTGCACGACGACGCCGGAATATTCCTCGTCGACGTCGATGACGACTTCCTCGACCGGCTCCAGCAATTGGCCGCTCTCGTCCTTGTGCATGACGACGCGCGGACGGGAAACGGCGAGCTCGAAGCCTTCGCGGCGCATCGTCTCGATCAGCACCGCAAGCTGCAATTCGCCGCGGCCGGAAACGAAGTAGGAGTCCTTCTCCGACGACTCTTCGATCTTCAGGGCGACGTTGCCCTCCGCTTCCTTGAACAGCCGGTCGCGGATGACGCGCGACGTCACCTTGTCGCCCTCGGTGCCGGCAAGCGGCGAATCGTTGACGATGAAGGACATGGTGACGGTCGGCGGATCGATCGGCTGGGCCGTCAGTGCCTCGGCCACGGAAGGATCGCAGAAGGTGTCGGCGACGGTGCCCTTGGTGAGGCCGGCGATTGCGACGATGTCCCCGGCGTGGGCCTCCTCGATCGGCTGACGCTCGATGCCGCGGAAAGCGAGAATCTTGGAAATACGGCCGGATTCCAGCAGCTTGCCATCCTGGCCGAGCACCTTCACGGCCTGGTTCGGCTTGACGGAACCGGAGTGGACGCGGCCGGTGATGATGCGACCGAGGAAGGGATTGGCCTCGAGGATCGTACCGATCATGCGGAACGGTCCTTCCGCCACCGTCGGCTCGGGAACATGGTTCAGGACCAGATCGAGCAGCGGTGCCATGCCCTGGTCCTTTGGACCTTCGGGATTGACGTTCATCCAGCCGTCCCGACCCGAACCGTAGAGGATCGGGAAGTCGAGTTGCTCGTCGGTCGCATCCAGCGCGGCGAAGAGGTCGAAGACTTCGTTGATGACTTCCTCGTGGCGGCCGTCCGGCCGATCGATCTTGTTGATCGCAACGATCGGCTTCAGGCCGACCTTCAAGGCCTTGCCAACCACGAACTTGGTCTGCGGCATCGGGCCCTCGGAGGCATCGACCAGCACGATCGCGCCGTCCACCATCGACAGAATGCGTTCGACCTCGCCGCCGAAGTCCGCGTGGCCGGGGGTGTCGACGATGTTGATGCGCGTCCCCTTCCACTCGACCGAGGTCGCCTTGGCGAGAATGGTGATGCCGCGTTCCTTTTCGAGATCGTTGGAATCCATCACGCGTTCGGCGACGCGCTGGTTCTCGCGGAACGAGCCCGACTGCTTCAGGAGTTCGTCGACAAGCGTGGTCTTCCCATGGTCGACGTGCGCGATGATCGCGATGTTACGAATGCTCATACCTTAATCTCGGAAGTTCTGGGCGCGCGACAAGGCGGGCGCCGCTTTTTCAGTTGCCGGGCTCATACAGGTTTTTTCGCAGGAGCGAAAGGGGGCCGGCGCGTGAGATGAGGGTTGCGCAAAGGCGTGGGTCATGCAACGGCCGCCGGCTGGAGCGTCACCCACCAGAGCTCCTGATCCTGCCGGTCCATGAGCCTGACGGTCATCTCGCCCGTCTGGCCGCTGATATCGACGAGGCCGAAGAATTGCAGCCCTGCCGATGGCGGCAGGTTGCTGTCGATGCCGCCGCCCGTGGCCTTGATGAAGCGGACTTCGGGACCGAAGGTCCTGTCGAGCTCCTTCGGCCCGTAGGTGCCGGAATGGAGCGGCCCCGACACGAACTCCCAGAAGGGCAGGAAATCCTTGAACGCCGCGCGCGACGGGTCGTAGTGATGCGCCGCCGTATAGTGCACGTCGGCCGTCAGCCAGACGATGTTGTCGATGGCCCGGTTGCGGATGAAGCGCAGGAGATCGGCAAATTCCGTCTCGCGGCCTCCGGGCCGGCCATTGTCGCCATTGGCGATCGCATCCGAGCCGCGCTTCTGCGCATAATCGTCCCAGACGACGAGGCCGATCGGCATGTCGCAGGCGATCACCTTCCAGGTGGCGCTGGACGCCGCAAGCTCCCGCTTCAGCCAATCGGCCTGCCGCCAGCCGAAGAGGCCGCCATCCCCTACGCCCTGGTTCGGGCCGCGATAGGAGCGCAGGTCGACGAAGAAGACATCGAGCAGCGGCCCGTAGGCGATCTTGCGGAAGATCCGCCCCGGCTGCGCCGGGAAGCTGCGGATCGGCGTCATCTCATGGAAGGCGCGCGCCGCACGCGATGCGTAGACGGCAATATCCTTCTCCGGATAACGCGGATCGTCGCTGAGGTTTGTCGAAGCCGACCAGTTGTTCAAGACCTCGTGATCGTCCCACTGATAGAAGGTCGGGCAGGCGGCGTTCAGCCCGCGCACATGCGCGTCGAGCAGGTTGTATTTCCACTGACCGCGATATTCGTCGAGCGTGCGGGCGACGTCGCGCTTCTCGGGCGTCACGATCCGGTTCTTCCAGAGGCCGCCGTCGCGGAGCCTGATCTCGTCCGGCATCGGATTGTCCGCATAGATCGTGTCGCCGGAATGGATGAAGAAGTCCGGCTCATGCATGCTGATCGTCGAATAGGTCTTCATGCCGACCTCGTCGATGCCCCAGCCCTGGCCGGCCGTGTCGCCCGACCAGGCGAAGCGCACCGAGCGGCGGCGGAGAGGCGCGGTGCGGAAGCGGCCGACGATCGGCTCGGAAACGCGGTTGCCGTCATAAAGATCGGCCGCGGTGAAGCGATAGAAGATGTCCTGATCCGGCAGCAGATCGTTTAGCCGGCATTTGAGCGCGCAATCGCTCGCCGGCGTCGCGTCGACATCGGCAAGCCGGACGGCATCGGCAAAGCTCTCGGTCGTCGAATATTCGATCGAGACCAGCGCCGGCCGGTCCACCCGCGTCCAGATCATCCCCGATCGCGTATCGACATCGCCGGATTGAACCCCATGCAGGAATTCCGGCCGGCCATGGCCGCGGGCATAGAAGGGCGTCGCAAGCCCGGAGGAAGCGGCAAGCCCCGCCGCGCCGGCCGAAAAGAGGAAAGAACGCCGCGTTAGCCTGTCTCGAACAGCCGACAAACTCTGCCTCCGGTGCCATCTCGCGATCGATCGATTCTCGCGAGCGGACCTTTGGCGCGCCGCATGTCAGCGGCTTGACAGCGGCATGAAACTATTCCGACGGTTTGGCGACAGTTCCGTGAACAGGGCGCCGGTCAGCTATCTTCAATGCATGCATTTGTAATGGTGGCGGATGTGCTGGTTGAAGTAGTGGCCGGCGGACTCCGCATGCACCAGTTCCTCATAGACCTGCTGCGGCACATCGAGGTAGTGGTAGGGGCCGGCGATTGCCGAGTAGCCAGATCGTCAAGGTGCGATGGCGCACGTCATAGGCGACGTCGTGGATGGCGGAGGAGTCCAGGACCGCGGTTGATTTGACCATAGACATCGGCGTCTTCCCGATTGGAGTCTGCAGCGCCGCGCGTCTTTTCAGACGCGCAAAGGTCGCTGAAATACTTTGAATCTGCGCATCGAGCTTTCCGAAAACCGGTTCCGGGGACCGATGCGCCAGAAGTCGCTTTTAGCCTATTCTACAACAATCGCCCCGCTTTATTCAAATGCCCGCCGCTCCGGGCGCTCAATGTATCGTCTGGAATTCTTCGCCGAGGATACGGAAGGCGTCTTCGAGTGCGGCAACGAGAATATCCGTCAGTTCGTCGCCGTCACTGTTCATGAGGAACTGGGCGATCATCGCTTCCTGCGGGTCGCTATAATGTTCCACGTCGTTGGACATCCATCGTCTCCTTCTTGGCCGCGCCCATTGCGGCTCATCGGCGCGAGAGCGGGATGCGCTCACATGCGTTCGCGCCGCCGCTCTCACTTTGTTTTTGCCGCATTGTGCGACGGCAGGTGATTCCACCTGACTGCAAATGCTTTTAGGAGGGCTGACTTGTGCAGAGCTTGAGGGGCAGAATTTGGACCTCCCCACATGTCTCCTTGTCGATCCCGATGCAAGAACCCCCATGCAAGAACAAAGACATGCGACCGTTCAAAGTGCTACAGCGACTTTCGCGCGTCTGAACAGGGCGTGCCACAAAATCCCGATCGGAAGGCGAGAATGGCGAAGAAGCGCGATGACGACCTCAGGCGGCTGAAGGCCGAGTTTCCGGACGTCCACGATGCGCTCCTCGCCGGCCGGATTCCCTCGCCGCGCAAGGCCCTCGTCCTCGCCGGGCTCAAGCCCGAGCGAAGCCGGCTCGAAAAGCTGAAGAATTCCTGGGCGAAGGCGACGGAGGCCGAACGCGACGCCTTTCTCGCCTGGCTTGGCGCGATCGGCGCCCTTCCCGAAAGCGCGGCCGGCTCCCGATCCGCGGGGGCGCGACCGGGAGAGACGCCGATCGCCAGCGGCCGCTATCTGCTTCCCGCGGCAATCGCGGAGATCAGGGCGACCATGGCGCGACGCAAGATCACGCCGGACGACGTGATGCACGAAATGGGCTTCGCCCCCGACGGCCGCCCGCTCGCCCGCGCCCTCGGCCGCCATGCGAGCCTGCGGCTGGCGGTGATCGCGGCACTGGAGCGGTGGCTGCGGGAGAATGCGGGGGCGTGATGCGAGTGGCGCGACGGCGGGTTACTGGCCCATGCGCGTGTGCCGCGGTAATGCCGGCAAGGAAGGGCAAGGTATGAGCTTCGACAGACTGCTCGGCATCGACGTCGGCTTTTCGCAATCGCGGCCGACCACCGGCATCGCCTGGAGCGTAGCCGGCGAGGTGGACGCCGCGAGGACCTACACGGACTGGGAGCGCCGACAGCAGAAGATCCCGCCCGCGACGACATTTTCAGTGATCGCCATCGACGGCCCGCTGACGCCGCCGGACGCTCCCGACGACCTCGCCCGCCTCTGCGAACGCCTCTTCATCCGCGGCGCCTTCCAGACGCGCTGCAAACCGGGCCTCAGCCACCACGGCTACGGCCGCGCCTTGAGAAAGGCCGCCGCCGAGACGGCCGCACAGGTCAGCCACCTCGCCGCCGCAACACCGATCGGCCAATCCGTCATCCCCGGCGCGGCGATCATCGAAGCCTTTCCCAATGCCTTTCTCGGTGTTCTGCTCGGGGACGAGCGCTTTGCCCTGTCGAAGGCGGCGAAGCGCAAGAAGTTCGACTGGTTGTACGATCATGCGATCGAGAGCGGAGTGTTCGCGGAGCTGCTGCAGTTCATCGGCTGGAACGACGAGCGCATGCTCGAGAGGCTCACGGTCGAGCGCGACCATGAAAGGCGGGCGGCGTGGATCTGTCTGCTGACCGCGGCCTGTGCCGCGGCCGGCAAGGCGGAAGTGGTGGGCGACGAGGCCGGCGGCTGGTTTTGGCTGCCGCCGGCGGAGCTCTGGGCGGATTGGGCGCGGCAGGCGCTGGCGGAGAATAGGGCGGCTCGAATGTGCAGCCGGCCCTTGGCCCGGGCCGCAGGGCAGACGCAACCGCCTCTCACGTCCTAACCACAGTACACGACATCAGCCTACTGATGCCTCGCCGGTTGGCAGGGGCAAGGCTCCCTCCGCCTCTCATTCCTGTGCTCGTCACAGGAATCCAGCCAGCCCAAGTCCTTGGGCTGAAAAGACTCTTCCGCGCCGCAGACGAGGCGCTGCTGGATGCCTGTGACAAGCACAGGCATGAGGGGGAAAAGAATATGCCAGACCAAATTAGGCTACTGCCGTGTACGCCGGCGTCCCAAAGGACGCACGGCTGTAACCCCGCTGACGCAGGTGGCGCAAGCGCAGCCCGTCACCCGCGCAGGCCCGGCGCCTCCTGTCCGGTGCGCTCGACATATTCGGCATATCCACCGCCATAGTGCTGGATGCCCTCCGGTGTGAGCTCCAGCACGCGATTGGAGAGTGCCGACAGGAAACGGCGGTCGTGCGAGACGAACAGCATGGTGCCCTCATAGGCCGAGAGCGCCTTGATCAGCATTTCCTTCGTATCGAGATCGAGGTGGTTGGTCGGCTCGTCGAGGACGAGGAAGTTCGGCGGGTCGAACAGCATTGCGGCCATCACCAGCCGCGCCTTCTCGCCGCCGGAGAGCACGCGGCAGCGCTTCTCGACGTCATCGCCGGAAAAGCCGAAGCAACCGGCCAGCGCCCGAAGCGGCGCTTGGCCGGCCTTGGGAAAGCGCTCCTCCAGCCATTGCAGGATGGTGCTGTCGCCGTCGAGCAGGTCCATGGAGTGCTGGGCGAAATAGCCGAGCTTGACGCTGGCGCCGAGCGCCACGCTGCCCTTGTCCGGCGTGGTGGTGCCGGTGACGAGCTTCAAGAGTGTCGACTTGCCGGCGCCGTTGATGCCCATGATGCACCAGCGCTCGCGCCGGCGCACCATGAAGTCGAACCCGTCATAGATCGTCCGGCTGCCATAGGCCTTGTGGATATTCTTGAGGTTGACGACATCTTCGCCGGAGCGCGGCGCCGGCAGGAAATCGAAGGCGACCGTCTGGCGCCGGCGCGGCGGCTCGACGCGGTCGATCTTTTCAAGCTTCTTCACCCGGCTTTGAACCTGCGAGGCGTGAGAGGCGCGGGCCTTGAAGCGCTCGATGAACTTGATCTCCTTGGCAAGCATCGCCTGCTGGCGCTCGAACTGCGCCTGCTGTTGCCTCTCGTTCAGCGCCCGCTGTTCTTCATAGAAGCCATAATCGCCGGAATAGGTCGTCAGCGCGCCGCCATCGATCTCGATGATCTTGGTGACGATCCGGTTCATGAACTCGCGATCATGCGACGTCATCAGAAGCGCGCCGTCATAGGTTTTCAGGAAATCTTCCAGCCAGATGAGGCTTTCGAGATCGAGATGGTTGCTCGGCTCGTCGAGCAGCATGACGTCCGGGCGCATCAAGAGGATGCGGGCGAGCGCCACGCGCATCTTCCAGCCGCCCGACAGCTTGGCGACATCGCCATCCATCATCTCCTGGCTGAAGCTTAAGCCCGCCAGAACCTCGCGGGCACGCCCCTCCAGCGCATAGCCATCGAGCTCCTCGTAGCGCGCCTGCACCTCGCCATAGCGTTCGATGATCGCATCCATTTCATCCATGCGATCCGGATCCGACATCGCCGCCTCGAGCGAACGCAGCTCCGCCGCGACGGCGCTCATCGGTCCTGCCCCTTCCATCACCTCGGCGACGGCCGACCGTCCGGCCATCTCGCCGACGTCCTGATCGAAATAGCCGATCGTCATGCCCTTCTCGACCGAGACCTGTCCCTCGTCGGGCAGTTCCTCGCCGGTGATCATCCGAAAGAGCGTCGTCTTTCCCGCCCCGTTCGGGCCGACAAGCCCAATCTTCTCGCCACGGTTCAACGCAGCCGAGGCTTCGATGTAGAGGATGCGGTGACTGTTGGACTTGCTGATATTATCGATACGGATCATGGGAAAGACGGCCTGGGTGGTTGCGGGCACCCCTATGGCATGGACGGGGGCGGCTGTCACGCAGGCCGGCGGCCTCTGGTGTGTCCTGGGCAAATGCCGCGGCGACGAAGGCGGCGACACGCCTGACGCTCTTTCCGGGATGCGCCAGGGCATTGCGCATGAAGTGCCGCGACCGCGCGGAGAGGAACTTGAGACGGCGGCCTCTTGCCTTCATGGGGCATCGGAGACGGCCAGCTTGACGCGGCGCAAGCGCCAGCGAATGCAGCCCGCGGGTGGTGTGTGTGGGCGTGCATTCCAGGTGATACATTATGCGATCTTTTACCGGAACATCGCCCGCGCAGATGTAGTCTGCTTATGCGACGAGCTCATATCGTGACCAGCTTGTAGGTTTGAGTGAAGGGCTCGGGGACAGCTCGATACAAACTCGCGCTCGGATACCGCCCTAGTGCCATCCGTATTTGATCAACTGTTTCGTCCGTGGCTTTGGCGCCAACAATCACATGGTTTACCGCTTCGGGCGGGAAAGAAATCAGATGCACAGGCCCTTGGGGACCCGCAGTGATCGTGTCCGCTTGCTCGGCGTTGGCGTACAATCTCCATTCTCGTTCATACGCCCAATCCGTCGTCTTTGAAATAAAAGCCGCTTGCGGGCTTTCGAACGGCTCTTCAACCTTGCCATCGAAGTAAGTTACTTTTTGCAGCCGCGTTGTTTTCCCATCTTTGCGATGTTGGAACCAATCATCCCCAGTGTTGAAGGCGACTACGAACCCCGAATGATTGCCACCATAGTGAGCCCACATGGGTGGGCTGTCATAGCGCTCCGATAAAGAGAAGCACAACAATTCTTGCCCCAGTTTCACAAGTAGCTTTTCCGCATTTTTCGGGTCGTTCAAGTGAGGCACCGCGAGGTCGACGAGCTGCTGAAGCTGTGCGCGCAACAAGTCTGTGAACTGCTTTCCATATTGACGTTCGACAATCTGCCTAGCTGCCTGAGGTGATAGCCAACCTAATCCAGCTTCTTGCAAATACTCTGCGATCTTTGCGTCCAAATGCTCTTCAAGGAGCATGGTTTCCATTTGCTCCGCAAGCATTTGAAGGAACCGCGGTCCTGCCAATTTGCGAAAAGTTGACCTAACTTCGAAACTATCGTTCGTGTTAAGAAGCGGAGTAAACCTAACGGTCCCTTGAACCAAGACGTTCCTCACGCGCTCAGGTGACAAATACTTATATAGGTGAGCGGGGGCAGTGGGGGTGGGTTGATCTAAATTTTCTATCTTGAAAGAATTCATCATTATTAGTCGAATGGTTCTCTAATGCGCGAAGCATTTCCTAGCCCAGTCACAAGCAACCGTCGAGCTGTTTTTCCCAATCTGCGATTCGGTGGCTCGCATGGCGAACGACTTCTATACGTCAGCCGCAGCTGCCGGCAACTTCGCCAACTTCAAGGACCACAACGCACCGTCCGCGGCACCATAAAAGCCTCGGGCAGCTCGAGCGTGCGCATCTGGCTGAACGAGGCCAGCGACGTCTGGTACGGCATCGGATCCGGTACGCCGGAATCCGTTGAGACTGCTGCCGCGGCTCGGTGTTCTTGGACATCGGCGCTGGCGCGAACATGTACATTAAGCCCACCAGCTGCGGAAACACCGGCTGGAAGCTCGTGACGAGGGAGGTATAGGGCATCAACACCCCTTCGCCTTCAGAGCGCGGTCAATGGCCGCGCTCTGGCCCTTGTACACGGCGACTTCTGAGCCGCGTTCGCCACCGGCCATGGAACCCACAGGCAAGCCGACAAAGAAGACCCCAAGCGCGTCCGAATTGACGGCCTGCTTCTGCATTGCCGTGGAAGTCTCAAGCTTCTGCGCCGTTGCGACCTTTTCGGCGCGCAGATCTGGGCATGACCGCGTCATGTACGCATTCGTCGGCAGGTGATCGGCTTGATTTTCTCCGGCGGAGTTGCGCACGAGGATACGGCCGCGGCGCTGGTGGCCGCGGGTAGAATTTTGAGTTTCAACGAGTCGCCCTCAGATTGTTTCCGGGCGAATCTCGCTCGACTCGTGGTGGCTCAAGGTCGGAATACAAAACACGGCGGGGTGTACTCTCCGCCGTTTCATCAGCCTTCAATCACGTTGTACTCTCGACCACCAAGATTAAGGCCTTGCCAAGTCAAAACAACGCTAAACCGTTTGAACAAACCAAAGAACTCGTTCAGGGAAAGAGCTACATCTCTCTCCAGAAAGCTCAGCGCCGGACTGTTGTCGATCTGCGACTTGACATTATCGTAGCCGCCTCCGTTTGAAATTACGGCCCTTATCCAAGGCGTTTGCACATTGCCGTCGAGGTTTTCGCCGACGAACATTTGAATTCCAACCAGGAGCTCGCCATCATTGAGAATACCCTTTTCCCGCAGAAGGCTACTAATCGAGTTGTACGCATCGTCGGCCGCCGCCGTACCTTCCCAGTCTCCATACTGAACGCTGGCTTTAAATCTTTCCATTTCGACGCCCCCTTCGCCGTTCGCTTTGAGCCGCGCATATTGCTCGACTTCAGGTGGTGGTCAAGGCACCCGCAAAGTTGAATTATCACGCCGTTGTTGACTAATTCGGGTTGGCGACGGTTTGTCGTTGCGGTGGTAGTCAACTTGTTGCACGATAGGCCATTCGCGAAATCCGGATGAGGGAACAGTTCGTACCTGCTCCCCCATCCTTCGCGGGCGTAGCGCCAGTAGCCTGGGGAGCGACGTTCAGAGCGGTGTCAACGCTGTCGTTTCCTTGGCTACGCGCACATGAGAACAAACTCCTCAAATTCACGCAAGCGCGGCCCAACAATATTGGAGCATTATCCCGTGGTGATTTGGCCGGTCGGATCTCCGCCACGTTAAATTGGTAGCCGTCAAGCATCGCAGCCATCGAATCGGGACGACCTATGCAAATCAATTTGTCAAGTCTGTCGTTGTAGACGAATCACTCGATGGTGGGTATAAGTTGTCCAAAATCGAGCGTGGCTACTTTGTGAGCCGCGCCGGAACTACATGGGAAGCTGGAGGACGAACATGACGCTTGCTGAGCTTAAGCGATCAGTATTTTCCAGGCCTGATTATCCTAAGGCTAGATCAGCCGCAGCCAAGGTACTAAACAACTTCGGCATCACCCGCCCGCCCATTGATCCCGAACGGATCGCTGAGTCGATGGGAATCAACGTTCTGTATGTTGATTTCGAACCGGAGATGTCGACCGAAATTTCTGGTTTGTACGATTTCCAGACCAAGACAATCTACATAAATCGTGAGATCCCGCCTAACCGTAAGACCTTTACAATTGCGCACGAGCTTGGGCACGCCATCCTTCACGAAGACTATGTGAAGTCGATGAACTATGAAGCAATGCCTCGCAGCAATTATCACGCCTCCAAACCGGTCGAGGAAGTCGAGGCTGATGTGTTTGCAGCGTGCTTGCTGGTGCCGAAAAGCATGCTAGGGCTCTACAAGAATTTCGCCGATCCGAACGAACTTGCCGAGATGTTTGCTGTTTCTCCGGACGTCGTCGTTCATCAGCTAAAATACGTGTAGGGCCGTTTGACCAAGCAGCAGCAGCCGCCGCAGACTGAGACTCACGTTTCGCGTACTCAAGCACTGAACGCGATCAAAAAAGATTCTGCTCAAGATCAAGACAAATCGAAACGGGCAGAGCTCGCGGATGCGGCTGCGAAAGCTGTGGAGATAGAAGGACGACGTAGCTACTTCAGGCTTCGGGAGTCATGGTCCACAACGATCATTTTGTGGATCACATTCCTTATTGGATCCAACGCCCTCATCACTGTGGCTGTAGGACTTGGTTGGCTGAATTATCGGGATTTGGAATGGTTTATCACGGCTGTTGTGGTTCAAACCTTCCTGCAGATAGTTGGATTGGGCGCTGTAGCAGTCAAATATTTGTTTAGCGATGCACGATCATCCAAAATGCCCTAAACGGCAGTTCATCCCGCAAAACACTGCTCGAGTCTGGCCGCCTCTTCTGCCCCAACTCTCAATACCAAGATGAGCAGCGGCTTCCTTTCGGCCGATCAGGCGCGGGCCGTTGTCGCCATTGCCCACCGTCTTGATCTCCTAAATGCGCATTGCGATCGCCTGGTAGAGGCCGAAAAGCACATCCTGCGCCTTCTCTCCCAACGCTACCACTCCGGGTTCAGCAACACCGCCGGGTGATTGCAGAGCTGCCCCTCGACAAGGTCGCCGAGCATGCTCGCAACGTGCAGTGCCTCGTGACAGCCGTGGGAGCCAGGCGCGAACTTCTCCTTCACCTCGGCGAGTGAATAGTCGCGCCGATCAACCATCGCCTTGATGCGCTGTTGGCGTTTTGCTCGAGATCGTGTGTCATCCGCTTGTCCTCCGGGGCCGATTTTTCCATATGCTTAAATCCTAACCGCCATCCGGCGCGGCTACGTTGAAGCCGGCCGTTATGCCAAAGCACCCATCGTAGAATTTCTTGACCAGCGGCACAGGTCTGCCGTCGTGCAGCGGGTCAATGCGCGGGAAGCCCTTTTTCTCGAGCTGCGGGATGACTGTTACCACATCGCAGGGCGCGCCTTGCCGACGATCGCGATGGCGAGTTGCTGGTCGGTTGCAAACAAAGGAAGGTGGGCGAGATTGCCGGGGCTGTTTCTTTTGGGTCAGCGACACTAGGGATCGCTGAAGCCGCGCATCAGACAGAAGCCCCTTCACGTTCACGGCGCGTCCTTGGGAGCTCGTCGGCATTGCCCGCTTAGCCTGCCAGTTGGCTCCATGGCTGCGCTTGGTGGGCGCTGTTGAAGCGAATCGGTGCCGGGTCAAGGCTGGCGATCGCGCAGGCGAACGCCAACACCTCCTGATGTGGTCTCACCATCCGAAAGGAGCGACCTTACGCCGCCACCATCGAGCACCTACAGAGGCGCGCGGATGGCGGCAGCAACCGCCCCGATAACCCAGCCATGGCGTGCAGGCAGTGTGGAGATAGTAGGCAGGAACTGGATTGGCTTACCTATCGCTCGGTAAAGCAGGGCGAGATCCACGAGGTACGCTAGGTCTACTCAAGTTATGGCAAGCGGCGAAAAACGCGGAAAAATGCAATAAAACTAATTGACGTGGCGGAGAGGGGGGGATTCGAACCCCCGATGGGCTTGCACCCATGCCGCATTTCGAGTGCGGTGCATTCAACCACTCTGCCACCTCTCCGCGGGGCCGGTTGGCGCTTGGAAGCGCGGGCGGTACATAGCGGCAAGTTCGGCGGCTTGCAAGGGGCGAAAAGAAGAATATCTGCCGGGTCATGGCTTTCGCCTTGACAAGGAAGGGCGACTCCCGTAATTCGCGCCGTGAAGTGGTGTGGCCTGCCCGCACTGCAGCAAATATATGGGCTTGTGCCCGTTCACTGGCGGAGGTCAGGGGTTTCCCGAAGCGCTCCGCTCAACCGAAACGGCTGATAAAAAGACGGCCTTGTCTCATTTGAGGCAGAGAGCCGGACCGAACATGAAAGGATAACAAATGTTCGCAGTCATCAAGACCGGCGGTAAGCAGTACCGCGTGGCGGCCAACGACGTCATCACCATCGAAAAGCTGGAAGGCGTTCAAGGCGACAAGATCGAATTCACCGAGATCCTGATGGTCGGCGCCGGCGCCGATGCCACCATCGGTGCTCCGTTTGTCGAAGGTGCCGTTGTCAGCGCCGAGGTCGTGGATCAGGGTCGCGCCAAGAAGGTCATCGCCTTCAAGAAGCGCCGCCGCCAGAACTCAAAGCGCTCGCGCGGCCATCGCCAGCATCAGACGACTGTCCGCATCCTGGACATCGCTGCGGCCGGCGGCAAGGCGAAGAAGGCTTCGAAGAAGACCGAAGCCGCCGCTGAAGCTGAAGCTGCAAACTGAGTTCCGGGATCGAAGGTTTAAAGGAGAACACCAATGGCACACAAGAAAGCTGGCGGTTCGTCGCGCAACGGTCGCGATTCTGAGTCCAAGCGCCTTGGCGTGAAGAAGTTCGGCGGCGAAGCCGTCATCGCAGGCAACATCATCGTGCGCCAGCGCGGCACGAAGTGGCATCCGGGCGCCAATGTCGGCCTCGGCAAGGATCATACGATTTTTGCGCTTACGGCTGGCAACGTGGACTTCCGTACGAAGGCCAACGGCCGAGTCTACGTGTCTGTAATGCCGAAAGCGGAAGCAGCGGAATAAGCCGGTAGCGCTCTAAAACAGCCGGCGTCTCATCGACCCGGCTGAAGCGCCCGAAAGGTTCCGAAGCCAGACTTCAAAGGGGAGATGGGGCAATACCCAACTCCCCTTTTCGCATGTCTGGAGGAAAGAACCATGCAAACCGAGCTCCTGAGGGAAGACCAATCACGGTCTCCCGAACAAAGGCTGAGGCCGCAAAGGTCAAGGACCGATTGCCCGATATTGTTATCACCCCGGCTCGTTCTGCGCGCGCCCCATGAAGACGATATCGACGCCCTTGCCCATCTTGCCAACAACGCCAACATCGCCACCATGGTCTCGCGCATGCCGCACCCCTACACCACGGCGGATGCGGCCGATTTCGTGCGACGCGCAAAAGCCGGCACGACTGGTCACGGCACGATTGGCAAGTGCGTCTACGCGATCACGAAGGCGGACAATGGCGCATTCCTCGGTTGCTGCGGGATCGAGCCGCATGAGGACGGCAGGACGGTCGAGCTCGGCTACTGGCTGGGCGAGCCCCACTGGAACCAGGGCTATGCGACGGAAGCGGCGCAGGCGCTCACCGACATGGCCTTCCGCACCCGCGACATCGACCAGATCGATGCGCGCTGCCGGGTCACGAACGTCGCCTCGCGCCGGGTCATCCAGAAGTGCGGCTTCCAGTTCCAGGGTTCCGGCATGGTCGGCAGCCTCGCGCTCGGCGGCATGATGGCGGTCGAATGGTACCGGCTCGACCGCAAGACCTGGGTCTCGCTCAGAAGCTGGGGGGCAAGCCGATGAACGCGCTCGCTCAAGACCGCGCGCGGCTCGTCGCCCGGCCCGACCCCGGCCCCTGCCCGGTGATCGAGACGAAGCGTCTGACGCTCCGGCCGCACCGGCTCGCCGATGCGCCGGCAATCGCCGGGTCGCTTGCCGACTTTAAGGTGGCGCGCATGCTCATGCGCGTGCCGGCGCCCTATCACCAGCAGGACGCGCTCGACTGGCTCAACCGCCAGACGGTCCTGCCGGATTGGGCGCTGGCGATCACTTCCGGAGACGACGTGCATATCGGCTGCGTCGGCATCGAGCTCAGAGAGGGCCAATGGCATGTCGGCTACTGGCTGAACCGCTTCTATTGGGGCCGGGGCATCATGACCGAGGCGGTGCATGCGGCGGTCGAGCGCTTCTTCCGCCGCCTGCCGGAAGCGACGCTCGGTTCGGGCGTCTTCGCCGACAACCCGGCCTCGCTCAAGGTGCAGGAGAAGCTCGGCTTCCAGGTCACCGGCTGCAACCAGGTGTTTGCCCGCGCCCGCAATGCCATGGTTGCGCATATCGAAACGCGCCTGACGGCCGAAGACCTGCGCCGGCCGCACTGAACGATAAACAAGAACCCCGCCACTGCATGTCTCCTTAAATCGACCTCGATTTAAGGAAAAAGACATGCAGCAGTTCAAAGTGTTACAGCGACCTTTGCGCGTCTGATAAGACGCGCGGCGCTGTAGGCCTCTGCCGGCGGGGTTCTTTTTGCATGATAATCTTTGACCTCCGCCGGAAGCGCCTATATCGAAGGCGGCGAACGCGACATCTCTAGATTGGCGAAGCGATGAAATTCCTCGATGAAGCAAAAGTCTATATCCGGTCCGGGGACGGCGGCGCGGGCGCCGTTTCCTTCCGCCGCGAGAAGTTCATCGAGTTCGGCGGCCCCGACGGCGGCGACGGCGGCCGCGGCGGCGATGTCTGGGTGGAGGCGGTCAACGGCCTCAACACGCTGATCGACTTTCGCTACCAGCAGCATTTCAAGGCGAAGACCGGCACGCACGGCATGGGCCGCAACCGCACCGGCGCCAAGGGCTCCGACGTGACGCTTAAAGTGCCGGTCGGCACGCAGATCTTCGAAGAGGACAACGAGACGCTGATCGTCGACATGGTCGCGGAGGGGCAGCGCTACCGGCTCGCCGCCGGCGGCAATGGCGGCTTCGGCAACGCGCATTTCAAGTCTTCCACCAACCAGGCGCCGAACTGGGCCAATCCCGGCCTCGAGGGCGAGGAAAAGACGATCTGGCTGCGGCTGAAGCTGATCGCCGATGCCGGCCTCGTCGGCCTGCCCAATGCCGGCAAGTCGACCTTTCTCGCCGCCTGCACCCGCGCCCGGCCGAAGATCGCCAACTACCCCTTTACAACGCTCCACCCCAATCTCGGCGTCGCCACCGTCGACGGGCAGGAATTCATCATTGCCGATATTCCGGGGCTGATCGAAGGCGCCCATGAAGGGGTCGGCATCGGCGACCGCTTTTTGGGCCATGTCGAGCGCACCCGCGTGCTGCTGCATCTCGTCTCCGCACAGGAGGAGGATGTCGCCAAGGCCTACAAGACCGTGAAGCACGAGCTCGAAGCCTATGGCGGCGGGCTCGAGGACAAGCCGCAGATCGTGGCGCTGTCGCAGATCGATGTGCTCGACGACGAGGAGCTGAAGGCGAAGTCGAAGGCGCTGGCGAAAGCCTGCGGCTCGCCGCCGCTGCTCCTCTCCGCCGTCACCAACCGGGGCATGACCGAGGCGCTGAGGGCGCTTCGCGACGTCATCTCCGCCGCCAAGGCCGGCGAGGAGCAAGCCTGACATGGCCGCCACGCGCAAACCGCTCGAGAAATACCGGCGCATCGTCATCAAGATCGGCTCGGCGCTGCTCGTCGAGCGCAAGTCCGGGCTGAAGAAGGCCTGGCTCGACGCCCTGTGCGCGGATATCGCGGCGCTCAAGGTAAAGGGCGTCGAGGTGCTGGTCGTCTCCTCGGGTGCGATCGCGCTTGGCCGCACGGTCTTGAACCTGCCCTCCGGCGTCTTGAGGCTCGAGGACAGCCAGGCGGCCGCCGCCGTCGGCCAGATCGCGCTCGCCCGCGCCTGGTCGGAGAGCCTTTCGGCCGATCAGATCATTGCCGGCCAGATCCTGCTGACGCTCGGCGATACGGAGGAGCGCCGCCGCTATCTCAACGCGCGCGCGACGATCAACCAGTTGCTGAAGCTCGGCTCCGTGCCGATCATCAACGAGAACGACACGGTCGCCACCACCGAGATCCGCTACGGCGACAACGACCGGCTGGCGGCGCGGGTCGCCACCATGGTCGGCGCCGACCTGCTCGTGCTTCTCTCCGATATCGACGGGCTCTATACCGCGCCGCCGCATCTCGATCCTGAGGCGCGCTTCCTCGAGTCGGTTGCCGAGATCACCCCGGAGATCGAGGCGATGGCCGGCGGGGCGGCGTCGGAGCTTTCGCGCGGCGGCATGCGCACCAAGATCGATGCCGGCAAGATCGCCACCACCGCCGGCTGCGCCATGATCATCGCCTCCGGCAAGCCGGAGCATCCGCTGCAGGCCATCGAGGCGGGGGCGCGCTCGTCGTGGTTCGCACCTTCCCGTTCGCCGGTCACCGCCCGCAAGACCTGGATCGCCGGCCAGCTTCTGCCGGCCGGCTCGGTGACGGTCGATGCCGGGGCTGAAAACGCGCTACGCTCCGGCAAGAGCCTGCTTCCGGCCGGCGTGCGCCAGGTGACGGGCACGTTCAGCCGCGGCGATACGATCGCGATCCTCGGAGCGGCGGGCCGCGAGATCGCCCGCGGCCTTGCCGGCTACGACGTCCATGAGGCGCGCCAGATCGCCGGCAAGAAATCGGCCGAGATCGCCGCGATCCTCGGCTATGCGGGCCGCGCCGCCATGGTGCATCGCGACGACATGGTGATGACGGCTCCGCCCGGCAAGCGCCCCGAGGATCAAGGACCCGGGCAGGACGAGGATGAGAGAAAGGGCAAGCTCCATGCTTGAGACGGCGAAGAACGGCGAGGATGTCAACGCGATCATGCTGGAGATCGGCCGGCGCGCGAAGGCCGCCGCCCGCCCGCTTTCGATCGCGAGCGCCGAGCGCAAGCATGCGGCCCTGATCGCCATGGCGGATGCGCTCCTTGCCAGGAGCAGCGAAATCCTCGCTGCCAATGCGATCGACCTCGACAATGCCAGTAAGACCGGCGTCGCCAAGGCGTTTATCGACCGGCTGACGCTGAATGCGGGCCGCATCCGCGACATGGCGGACGGGATGCGCGCGATCGCCGAATTCAAGGATCCGGTCGGCGCGGTGATCGCCGAATGGGATCGGCCGAACGGGCTGCATATCGAGCGCGTGCGCACGCCGCTCGGCGTCATCGGCGTCATCTATGAGAGCCGCCCGAATGTGACGGCGGATGCCGGCGCGCTCTGCCTCAAGGCAGGCAATGCGGTGATCCTGCGCGGTGGCTCCGACAGCTTCCATTCCTCGCGGGCGATCCATGCCTGCCTCGCCGATGGCTTGAGGGCGGCGGGACTGCCGGAGGATGCGATCCAGATGGTGCCGGTTGCCGACCGCGCCGCCGTCGGCGCCATGCTCACCGGGCTTAACGGCGCAATCGACGTGATCGTGCCGCGCGGCGGAAAGAGCCTCGTCGCCCGCGTGCAGAACGAGGCGCGGGTGCCGGTCTTCGCGCATCTCGAAGGCCTCTGCCATATCTATGTCGACGCGTCGGCCGATCTCGACATGGCGAGGAAGGTCGTCGTCAATGCCAAGATGCGCCGCACCGGCATCTGCGGTGCCGCCGAAACGCTGCTGATCGACAGGAATGCCGCCGACCGGCTGGCGGGGCCGCTGCTTGAGGCGCTCGCCGATGCGGGCTGCGAGGTGCGGGTCTCGGAGGAGCTCAAAGATCTCGTTCCCGGGCTGAAAGCCGCGAGCGAGGAGGACTGGGCGACCGAATATCTCGACGCGATCATCTCGGCAAAGCTCGTGGACGGCATTTCCGGTGCCATCGAGCACATCAACCAATGGTCCTCATCCCATACGGAAGCGGTGATCGCCGAGAATCCGGCCGTCGTCGAGCGCTTCTTCTCGGAGATCGATTCGGCGATCCTGCTGCACAATGCCTCGACGCAGTTCGCCGATGGCGGCGAGTTCGGCATGGGCGGCGAGATCGGTATTGCCACCGGCAAGATGCATGCCCGTGGGCCCGTTGGCGTCGAGCAACTGACCTCGTTCAAATATCGCGTCCGCGGCACGGGACAGGTGCGGCCCTGACGACAGCTGCCGAAGTCAAGCCGGACTATCTGCGCATGCCGCATGTCGAGCGCGGCATGGCCGTCGGCCTTTTCGGCGGCTCGTTCAACCCGCCGCATGAGGGCCATGCGCTGGTTGCCGAGACGGCGCTGCGCCGGCTCGCCCTCGATCAGCTCTGGTGGATGGTGACGCCGGGCAATCCGCTGAAGGACAACCACAATCTGGCGCCGCTCGGCGAGCGCATCGCCGCGAGCGAGAGGCTTGCCGAGAATCCGCGCATCAAGGTGACCGCCTTCGAAAAGGCGCTCGGCCAGAGCTATACGGCCCGCACCTTGGAATTCGTCCGTGCCCGCAATCCCGGCATACGCTTCGTCTGGATCATGGGAGCGGACAACTTGAAGAGCTTCCACCGCTGGCAGGACTGGCGGCGGATCGTCAACACCTTCCCAATCGCGGTCATCGACCGGCCGGGGTCGACGCTTGCCTATCTTTCGTCGCGCATGGCGCGGACTTTCAGCCATGCGCGCATCGACGAGGATGATGCCGCGACACTGGCCTTCAGGCCCGCGCCGGCCTGGACCTTCATTCACGGGCGGCGCTCGCCCCTGAGCTCGACGGCGCTGCGCTCCGCAGCGCCGCGCGCCTAATCAGGCGCGCAAAGGTCGCTGCAGCTCTTTGAGTTGCCCGCATGTTCCCTTAAATCTGCGCCGATTTAAGGGAACATGCAGTGGGCCCATTCGCGGTGAATTCCGGCGTTTTCATCGCCGTCTCTTGAAACGGCAGGGGTTTGATGCCTACATTTGATTACGGTTCGAAGAGAATCGCGAACCGAGAGTGCTTGTTCTGTTCATTTGGAAAGGAAAAACCCTGACAACAGCACACGCCAAGGGATATGCGATCTCCGCTATCCCGCGCAGCACGGAACCGAGCGACGAAGCCGCTGTCCGTGCGCTCAAGCTGGTCCTCGAAAGCCTAGAGGACTCGAAGGCAGAAGATATAGTTACCATCAATATTGCCGGAAAGTCGGCGCTGGGAGACTTCATGGTCGTTGTCTCCGGGCGATCGAACAGGCATGTGATGGCGATTGCCGACCACCTGACGACGGACCTGAAGGACGAGGGACTTGGCACCCCCCGTGTCGAAGGTCTCGAAGGTGGTGATTGGGTGCTGATCGACACCGGCGATGTGATTGTCCACATCTTCCGGCCCGAGATCCGGGAGTTCTACAACATCGAAAAGATGTGGGCCGCCCCGGACGTCGAGGAGAGCACCCTGCACTGAGACACGCCGCCCGTACCTGACCCGTTAGCCTTGGGACGGAGCGGCGACCGGTGCCGAAGTTGAATTGCGGCTGTCACGGCTGAGGGCCGATGACAGCGGGAGCGGCGTTTGCCGGTCGAATGATCGGCCATCCCGGGGGACAGAACGGGCCATGCGTATCGGACTTTTCGCAGTCGGCCGCCTGAAGGCGGGGCCGGAAAAGGAGCTCGCGGCCCGTTATCTCGACCGCTTCGCCAAGACGGGGCCGGCCGTCGGGCTCGAGCTGTCGCGCCTCGTCGAAGTCAACGAGAGCCGGGCGGCCAATGCCGAGACGCGCAAGCGCGAGGAAGCGGCCCAGCTTGAAAAGGCGCTTGCCGACGGCAGCCTTCTGGTGCTGCTCGACGAGTGCGGCAAGGCGATCGACTCGGAGGCTTTCGCGACCTTGCTCGCCACCTTCCGGGATGGGGGGAAACGCGATCTGATGGTTGCCATCGGCGGCGCCGACGGGCTCGATCCGGCGCTTCATGCGCGCGCCGACGCGGTCCTGTGCCTCGGCAAGATGACCTGGCCGCATCAGCTCGTGCGCATCCTGATCGCCGAACAGCTCTATCGCGCCGTGACGATCCTCTCCGGCCATCCCTATCATCGGGCCTGATGTCGCTACTCAGGCCTCGCGAAGCGATAACGCGATTATGTGTTGGTGGCCCGGCCAAAATCGGATTAGGGTCTTCTACCGATTTTTAAGGGGCATGGCCGATTTTTAAGGGCATGGAATGAGACGCCGAGGGAAACGAGCCGCGGATTGGAGCGGGAGCGCGCCGGGCGTGCGACGGTTCGGCCGCGGCGCCGCTGTTGCGGCGCTCCTGCTGGCGGCAGTTGCTCCGGCTGTTGCCGAGGATGCGCCCGCCGGCGCGGCGACCGCGGAGCAGCAGGCTCCGGATGCGGCAGCCGCTCCTGACCCGGCAGCCTCTCTTGCGCTGAGGCGGGACAGCACGCGAAGCGAGCTCGAGTCGCTCTCGAGGACGATCACGCTCTCGCAGGAGCGCGCCGATGCGCTCGAGCAGACGATTGCCGAGATCGACAAAAGCAATGCGGCGCTGCGCTCCGCCATCGTCGAGTCGGCGAAGAAGCGCCAGGACCTGGAGCGGCAGATTGCCGGAGGCGAGAAGAGGCTTGGCGAACTGCGCGTCAAGGAAGATGCGGTCAGGCGTTCGCTCAAGGCCCGGCGTGGCGTGCTCGCCGAGGTGCTCGCGGCGCTTCAGCGCATGGGGCGAAATCCGCCGCCGGCGATCCTGGTGACGCCGGAGGACGCGCTCGCCTCTGTGCGCAGCGCCATCCTGCTCGGCGCCGTCGTTCCGGGCATCCGCAAGGAAACCGAGAGCCTCGTCGCCGATCTCGAGGCGCTCGCCGAAATCCGGCGCGGAATCGGCCGGCAACGCGAGGAGCTGTCGGCGGCGATGACCGCCAGTCTCGAAGAAGAGCGGCGCATGTCGATGCTTGTCGGCGAGAAGGAGAAGCTGCGCCGGCAGAATGCGGCGGAACTGGCCGCCGAACAGCGCAAGGCCGCCGAACTCGCGCAGCAGGCGACCAATCTCGAGGGTCTGATCTCGTCGCTCGAAAACGAGATTAGCTCGGTCCGCGATGCCGCGGAGGCCGCCCGCGCCGAGGCCGAGGAGCGCCGGCGCATGAGCGAGGCCGAACGCGAGGCGGCGCGGGAACTCGCCAAGAGCGCCGTGCCCGACAAAAACCGCATTGCGCCCGCATATGTCTTCTCCGAATTGCGGCAGAAGCTCAGCTATCCCGTCGCAGGTACGTTGCTGCGACAGTTTGGCGATGCCGACGGCACCGGACATTCGTTGCAGGGGATCATGCTGGAGACCAATGCGGGCGCGCTGGTGACCACGCCGGCGGATGGGTGGGTTGTCTATGCCGGCAAGTTCCGCAGCTATGGGCAGATGATCATCCTCAATCCGGGCGACGGTTATCACATCGTGCTTTCCGGGATGGAGAGCGTCAGTGTCAGCCCGGGGCAATTCGTGGTGGCCGGGGAGCCGGTCGCGACAATGGGGGCAAAAAGAGTGGCGAGTGCGACGGCCTTGACGCTGGAAACGGACCGGCCGACACTTTACATTGAGTTTCGAAAAGACGGAAAACCGGTTGATTCCCGACCGTGGTGGACCGTGGCAGAAGTTGGAAGGGCGCGAAATGATACGTAGAGCTTCACTTGTTCTGGTCGGGGCGCTGATGGGGGCGACGGCGATGGGCGTCGTCTATTCGGCTACCATCCCGGCCCTGGCGGCCAATTCGTCGACATATCGGGAGTTGGCGATTTTCGGCGACGTCTTCGAGCGCGTGCGCGCGCAGTACGTGACGCCGCCGCAGGACGACAAGCTGATCGAAAATGCGATCAACGGCATGCTCCATTCGCTGGATCCGCATTCGAGCTACATGAACTCGACCGACGCCGAGGATATGCGTACGCAGACGCGCGGCGAATTCGGCGGCCTCGGCATCGAGGTGACGATGGAGGAAGATCTCGTCAAGGTGACGAGCCCCATCGACGACACCCCGGCCGCCCGTGCGGGCGTGCTTGCCGGTGACCTGATCTCGAAAATCGACGGGCAGGATGTTCGCGGGCTGAAGCTCGAGGAAGCGGTCGACAAGATGCGCGGCGCCGTCGGCACGCCGATCAAGCTCACCATTCTGCGCCAGGGCGCGGACAAGCCGATCGATGTGACGATCGTTCGCGACATCATCGCCGTGCGTGCGGTGAAATTCCGCGTCGAGGGTGATGTCGGCTACCTGCGCGTGATCTCCTTCACCGAAAAGACCTTCGAGGACCTGAAAAAGGGCATCGAGAAGATCAAGGCAGAGGTCCCGGCGGACAAGCTCAAGGGCTATGTGCTTGACCTGCGCCTCAATCCGGGCGGCCTGCTCGACCAGGCGATCAATGTGTCGGACGCCTTCCTGGAGCGCGGCGAGGTCGTTTCGACCCGCGGCCGCAATCCGAACGAGACCCGCCGCTTCAATGCGACGCCGGGAGATCTGACCGACGGCAAGCCGATCGTCGTGCTCGTCAATGGCGGCTCGGCATCGGCATCGGAGATCGTCGCGGGCGCACTTCAGGATATGAAGCGCGCCACCGTTCTCGGCACGCGTTCCTTCGGCAAGGGATCGGTGCAGACGATCATTCCGCTGGGTGACGCTGGTGCTCTGCGCCTGACGACGGCGCTCTACTACACGCCGTCGGGCAAATCGATCCAGGGCACCGGCATCACGCCCGACATCAAGGTCGAACAGCCGCTGCCGCCGGAACTCCTGGGCAAGGTGGAGGCGCAGGGCGAGTCCGATCTGCGCGGCCATATCCCTGGCCAGAACGAGACGGAGGAAGGCTCCGGCTCCGTCGCCTATGTGCCGCCGGAGGCCAAGGACGACATCCAGCTCAACTTTGCGCTCGACCTGTTGCGCGGCAACAAGACCGATCCGGCTTTCCCGGCTAATCCCGAGCAGGCCGAACTGAAGAAGTAAGCCTGCTCGTAGCGCAGGAGATCATGGGGGCGCCGGGATGTTCAACCCGGCGCCTTTTCTATTGCAGCGCCGCACGTTTCCCAGGCGCAATGGTCGCGGTAAAGCTTTGACCTGCGCGGCGCGCTTTCCGAAAATCGGTTCCGATTTTCGGGCCGATACGCTATGGATCGGCCGTGTAGCCGGCCATGCGGTGATTCTTCTCGGGGCGGCGCACCACACCGGCAATTGTCCTGGAGCGGGATGAGGCTAGCTGCGAGCGGTTCTCTCCGCCCGCAAATTGGAATCGAGGCGACCGAGGCTCCGTTTGGGAACTGATCTCAATGCCCCCCTTGGCCAAGGCCGCCGGAAGCGCGCTTCGCGTCAGCACAATCCGCGCCGCATGCTCGCCTATACGCTTCTCGGCGCCTGCGTCCTCGCCGTCGTCGGGCTTTCCGGCTGGAGCGCTTTCGCGCCCGACCGCCTGATCCGCACGCCTGCCACCGCGGAAGGCGCAACGGCCATTGCAGCCCCCGGGACGGAAGTGCCGCGAGGCGGGGATCCCAGCCGTGGAACGCTGCGGGCGAGCGGCGCGCTTTCCGGAGCGAATGTCGAGGAAATGCTGACGGGCGGTGGCGCGACCGTCACCAAATACACGCCGCGATCGCGCGCGAGCGACGGTCCGGCTTTGATCAGCGTCGGGCCGACGCGCGGTCAGGACCCGCGCATGGCCGCGCTTCCGAACGAGGATCTCCTCGAAGCCACGCCGGAAGGCCGGCTGCCGATCATCGGTCCGGACGGGCTGAGGCCGATGGATCAATATGCACGGCCCTGGTCCGGCGCCCGCGGCACCCGCATCGCCCTGGTGGTGGGCGGCCTCGGTCTCAGCCAGACCGGAACACTTGGAGCGATCCAGGCGCTGCCGCCGGATGTAACGCTCGCCCTCGCCGCGGCCGGCAACAGCCTGCAGCGCTGGATGCAGGAGGCAAGGCGCGACGGCCACGAGATTCTCCTGCAGATCCCGATGGAGCCGTTCGACTATCCCAGCAGCGATCCGGGGCCTGAGGCGCTGCTCGTTTCCGAGGATGCGCGGAAGAATCTGGCCGAACTGCACCGCAGCATGGGCCAGATCACCAATTATACCGGGATCATGAACTATCTCGGCGGCCGATTCCTCTCCGACGCGGATGCGCTCGAACCGGTCATGCGCGACCTCGGCAGGCGCGGTCTGCTCTTTCTCGATGACGGCACCTCCGCGCAGTCGCTTTCCGGCACGCTCGCCGGCGCCTTTGACGTGCCGCACGGCTTCGCCGACATGGTCGTCGACAGCGAACTCAGCCGCGGCGCGATTTTGCGCAGGCTGGATGAGCTCGAACGCGTCGCCCGGCGCAACGGCAGCGCGATCGGCGTCGCCTCGGCCTTCGAGGAAAGCGTCGCGGCGATCGCGGAATGGGTGGAAGAGGCCGGCGGACGCGGCATAGAATTCGTCGGCGTTTCGGCCCTCGTCAACGATCCGCAACAAAACTGATCTATCACCCAGAGGGCGGCCACTGCATGTCTCCTGGATTCGAACCTTACGGATGAAGACATGCAGCCATTCAAAGTGCTACAGCGATCCTTTGCGCGCGCTGTAGAACAGCAAGGGAAGACGACATGGGCAAGGACACAGGCAGGGTTTTGAAGGCGGAGGATCTGCCCTATCGGCCATGTGTCGGCGTCATGGTCCTCAACCGCGAAGGACTGGTCTGGGCCGGGCACCGGCTCGCCGTCGGCAATTCGGAATATGACGGCTCGCCGCAGCTCTGGCAGATGCCGCAGGGCGGCATAGACGAGGGCGAAGATCCGCTCGAGGCGGCCTATCGCGAACTCTATGAGGAGACCGGCATGCGCACGGTTTCGCTGCTCGCGGAGGCGCCGCAATGGATTCACTACGACCTGCCGTCCCACCTCGTCGGCATCGGCCTCAAGGGCAAGTATCGCGGCCAGGCGCAGCGCTGGTACGCCTTCCGCTTCGAGGGCGACGAGAGCGAGATCGCCATCAACCCGCCGCCGGGGGGCCATGATCCCGAATTCGACGCCTGGGAATGGAAGCCGATGCACGAACTGCCCGGCCTGATCGTGCCCTTCAAGCGCAAGGCCTATGAGGAGGTCGTCGCCGCTTTCGCGCATCTGCTGCGGTAGGGGCGGAGAGGGCGTGTAAGGGCGGAGCGTGTAGCTCTCTGCCGTAACTGCGGGCCGGCCGGAGGCCTATTCGGCCTCGTTGGCCGGGGCGGCGTTGAGCTGGCCGTATTTCTCCTCGCCGATCGCCTCGAGCAGCTGGAGCTGCGTTTCGAGGAAATCGATGTGGCCCTCCTCGTCGGAAAGCAGCTCCTCAAACAGCCGCATCGAAATATAGTCGCCGGCCGCGTGACAGATATCGCGGGAGTTCTTATAGGCATTGCGGGCGTCGTATTCGCCGGCAAGGTCGGCTTTCAGCACTTCCTTGACGTTCTGCCCGATGCGCAGCGGCGCCACCGTCTGCAGGTTGGGATGGCCTTCGAGGAAGATGATGCGCGCGATCAGCTTGTCGGCGTGGTGCATCTCCTCGATGGATTCCTCGCGCTCCTTCTTCGACAGGAACGTATAGCCCCAATCCTCGAGAAGGCGGTAATGCAGCCAGTACTGGTTTACGGCACCAAGTTCGAGAAAGAGCGCTTCGTTAAGCTGCTCGATGACCTTTGCGTCGCCTTTCAAGTTCCGCCCTCCGACTCTCTTCATGGAATTGTCTGAGCCGGTTCATGAAATCAAATATCTCGGCTTCCGTCGAGTCGCGGCGGGCGTGATAGGCTTCCGTGGTGCGGACGATGATGTCGACGACATTGGGGAAACAGCCGCAGCAACGGCCGCGCTTTTCCATCGCATGATAGACTTTCGCCGGCACGATCAACTGCCAGCAGTCCTCGTCGAGGAGGTTGACGATCGTATCCTCGATCTCTTTTTCCGAGATGAAATTGCAGCTGCAAACCAGCATGTCGCCTTGCCTGTCAAACGCAACGTCCTGAATTGCCTCATAAAGCAAAAGAGGATGTTTAGCGTCAAGAAAAAACTCTCCGGCGCGCAGCGGACCGATTTGTTAGAGTCGTTCTAATCTTGACGAAAAGCTTCGTGTTTTCATTCTATTAGACGATTCTAAGGTGCGCATTCCCAGGCATGAATCCTTTCGCTTTGCCCGGCGGTCTGCGACATTTTTACGCAGTCAGGTCGGTTTGGACGAGATGAGTCAGCCGATCTCTTAGCGCATCGGCCCGAAATCCGACTTTCGGAAAGCTCGATGCGCAGATTCAAAGAGTACAGCGACCTTTTGCGCGTCTGAAAGACGCGCGTCGCTGTAGGAGAGGGCCGGTGCGCCAGGTTGCGGCTCAATGGAAATTGCGCCCTTTCGGCATCACCTCGGCCGCTTCTCCCGCCGCATCTGGGTGCCCCGGTGCGTCGTAGGCGGATGGTCCGAGCTGCTGCTGGCGAAGCCTCCTCTTGTCGCGGGCATCCGCGGTCGGCCGCAAGGCCGCGTCCGCCCGGTCGCTGGCGCCGAAGCGTCTTGCCTCCTTGCGCAAGAGGCCGAGCATCGGCGTCATGTCTTCGATATGTTCGGCGACCACATGGATGACGCCGCTTTCGCTCTGCAGGCGGCCGCGGATCTTCACGAGCCGCGATCCCATGACCTGCGGCCGATATTTCCGGAACGTCCTTTCCCAGACGATGATGTTGGAAACGCCGGTCTCGTCCTCGATCGTCATGAAGATGACGCCATTGGCCGAACCCGGCCGCTGGCGAACGAGAACGACCCCTGCCACCGTCACCCGTCTTCCGGCCGGCGTCTTCATGAGGTCGCGGCTGCAAGTAATGCCCATGCGCGCAAAATCCTGCCGCATGAATGAGACCGGATGGGCCTTGAGCGAAAGCGTCAGGCTGCGGTAGTCATGGATGACATGCTCGCCTTCGGGCATCACCGGCAGCGTGACGGCGGGTTCGGCCCGCAGGTCCTCAGAGCCCGCGCCGTCGAACAGCGGCAGGCGCTCGACCGCCGAGGCCTCGTTGAGCGCCTTTACCGCCCAAAGTGCCGCGCGCCGGTCGAGGCCGATCGAGCGGAAGGCATCGGCATCGGCCAGACGCTCCAGCACGGAACGGGTCAATCCAGAGCGGGTCCAGAGATCGTGGACGGAGTGATACCCATCGCCGCGGCTTGCGACCAGCGCCTCGATATCCGTTCGGCGCAGCCCCTTGACCAGCCGGAAGCCCAGCCGGACGGCCTTCTGCGACTTGATGACCTCCCGCATGTCCGCATGGCGCGGATCGATCGCATCCTTGTTGAACAGGCCCTCGCCCTCGAGCAGGGCGTCCCAATCCGAATGGTTGATGTCGACCGGCAGCATCTTGACCCCGTGCTCGCGCGCGTCGCGCACGAGCTGGGCGGGGGCATAGAACCCCATCGGCTGCGAATTCAAAAGCGCAGCGCAGAAGATATCCGGATAATAAGCCTTGAACCAGGACGAGGCATAGACGAGGGAGGCGAAGGAGGCTGCATGGCTTTCGGGAAAGCCGTATTCGCCGAAGCCTTTGATCTGGTTGAAGCAGCGCTCGGCGAATTCCGGCTTGTAGCCGTTTGCGACCATGCCGTCGATCATCTTCCGCTCGAAGGTGTGGATCGTGCCCGTCCGCTTGAAGGTCGCCATGGCGCGGCGCAGGCGATCGGCTTCGCTCGGAGAAAAGCCCGCGGCGGTGATCGCAATCTGCATCGCCTGTTCCTGAAACAGCGGCACGCCCAGCGTCCTTTCAAGGACCGCCTTCAATTCCGGGCTCGGATAATCGACCGGCTCGCCCCGGCGCTGAGCCTCGCGCCGTTTCAGATAGGGATGCACCATGTTGCCCTGAATCGGCCCGGGGCGGACGATCGCGACTTCGATCACCAGGTCGTACATCTCGCGCGGCTGCAGGCGCGGCAGCATGCTCATCTGCGCCCGGCTTTCGATCTGGAAGACCCCGACCGTATCGGCGCGGCAGATCATGTCGTAAACGGCCTCCTGCTGGTCCTGGTAGAGTTCGGCCAGTATTTTCCGCTCGTCGTAATGCGCTTCCAGAAGCTTGAAGGCCTTGGCAAGGCAGGTCAGCATGCCGAGCGCCAGCACGTCGACCTTGAGGATCTTCAACTGGTCGAGATCGTCCTTGTCCCATTCGATCATGTAACGGTCGGGCATGGCCGTGTTCATGATCGGCACGACCTCGTCGAGACGGTCGCGGGTGATGACGAAGCCGCCGACATGCTGGGAGAGATGGCGCGGGAAGTTCATGAGCAGGCTTGCATAGGCAAGGACGCGCCGTGTCAGCGGATCGGCCATGTCGAGACCCGCTCCCCTGGCCTGCTCTTCGGTGAAAGGAGAGGTTCCCCAGCCCCAGATGGAGCTGACGAGTGCCGATTGCACATCCTCCGAAAGACCGAAAGCCTTGGCAACCTCGCGTCCGGCGGAGCGCGAGCGGTAGCTGATCACCGCGGCGGTGAGGCCCGCATGCTCCCTGCCATAGGTCCGGTAGATATATTGAATGACCTCCTCGCGCCGCTCGTGCTCGAAATCGACGTCGATATCGGGCGGCTCGTCGCGGTCCTTCGACAGGAAGCGGTCGAACAGCAGCGTGAATTTCTGCGGATCGACATCGGTGATGCCGAGGCAGAAGCAGACCGAGGAATTCGCCGCCGATCCCCGCCCCTGGCAGAGGATGTTTACGCTGCGGGCGAACTTCACCAGCTTGTGGACGGTCAGAAAATAGGGCTCGTATTTCTTCTCGTGGATGAGTTCGAGCTCATAGTCGATCTGGCGCTTGACCTTGTCCGGCACGCCGTCTGGATAGCGCTCGATCGCCCCTTCCGCGACGAGCCTGCGCAGGCTTTCGGCCGGGCTCTCGCCTTTTGCGTTTTCATCCGGATATTGATGGCTGAGCTCGTCGAGGCTGAAGGAGAGCCGCTCGAAAAACCGGCGCGCATTGGCGACCGCCTCGGGATAATCGCTGAAAAGCCGCGCCATTTCCTTCGGCCCCTTCAGATGCCTTTCGGCATTCCTCTGGATGAGGAAACCGGCGCTCATGATCGTCACATGCTCGCGGATCGCGGTCACCACATCCGCAAGCGGGCGGTAATGCGGATCGTGGTAGAGCGCATCGTTGGTGGCGAGAAGCGGGACGCCGGCCTTGCGGGCGACGGCGGCCAGAACGGCGAAATCGTGCCGGTCGAAGCCGTCATAGCGCGGCGTCAGACCGAGATGGAGCCGGTTGCCGAGAGGCTCCCGCAATGTCTGCAGAAGCGCGTCCAGCTTTTCGGGTTCCGGCCGGCCGTCCTTCGGCAGGACGATCAGGAGAAGCTCTTCCTGCCATTCGAGGAGATCGGCGAGGTAAAGCGTGCAGTCGCCTTTCTTCGAGCGCAGGTTCCCGGCACTGAGCAGGCGGCAGAGATGTCCCCAGCCGCGCCGGTTTTCAGGATAGGCAAGGATGTCCGGCGTGTCGTCGGCAAAGGCGAGACGGGCGCCCGGTTGGAAAGGATAACTTTCCAGCTTCGCCTTGGCATGGGCCCGCACTACGCCGGCGACGCTGTTGCGGTCGGCGATGCCGAGGCCGGAAAGTCCGATCTTCTTGGCGAAGACGACCATCTCCTCGGCCGGTGCCGCCCCTTCAAGAAAGGAGAAATTCGTGCGCGCGCCAAGTTCGTAGAAGATGGGGGGCTCGTGGAAGGTGGGTTTCCCGCTCATGCGAAAACTCCATGCATGAACCAGCGGGCCGAGGAGACTTCCCGTTCATAAAGACCTTCGCGGAACAGCCAGAACCGTCGGCCCTCCTGATCCTCGACCCGGAAATAGTCGCGGGTCGGATGGTTCTCGCCATCGATCCACCATTCGGCGGCGATGCGTTCCGGCCCCTCGGCGCGGGCGACGCGGTAGCGGGTCTTGCGCCAGTTGAAGCTGCGCGGAGGCCCCTCCGGCACTTCGGCCGTCGCCTCCACCGGTTCGGGATGGGCGAAAATCCGTAAAGGGCGGTTTTCAGGAAAGGCCCCCCCTTCAGGGCCTGAAGCATCCAGGAGAGCTGCGACGTCCCGTATGGGGGAAAATCCGCCTGCCCGTTCCGGCAGATGGCTTTCGGCAAAGCGCGCCTGCATCAGGCAATCCGGCCCGAAGCGGGCGGAAACCTTGTCGACGAAGGCGGCAAGCGGTTGGCTTTCATCGGGGACGCCGGAAAAATCCTGCTGGGCGGGATCGAGCCTTTCGCTTCTAAGCACGGCGAGCCGGAGGATTTCGAAGCCGTATCCGGCATCGAGATCGTCATGGACCGCCTGCAGCCGCTCGCGAAAGAGTGCCGCGATCCGCCCGGCGTCATTCAAGGCAACGGCGGCATGGGCCTTGACGCGGAATACCCGGCCATCGACGCGGAACAGGAGGAGCTCGAACAGGCGTCCGCCTTCGCCCTGCCGCTCAAGAGAGGCGCGGACGTCCTTGGCGAGATGCCGGGTCAGTTCGAGAATATACTCCTCGTCCTGCAGCGGCTCGGCAAAGCGGCGCTCGGCGGAAAAGCTCGGCACCGGCAGGCGCGGTGAGAGCGGCTCGTCCACCCGGCCCCTTGCCTGATCGAGCCTGAGGAGAAGTTGAGGACCGAAGCGGCGGGCAAGCGGCGCGCGCGGCGCCTCGAGAAGATCGCCTATCTGCTTCAGCCCGACGCGTTCGAGCGCGGTGGCGGTTTCAGCCGGCAGGCGGAGTGCCGCGACCGTCAGGGGAGCCAGAACCCGATCGGCTTCCTCGGGACCGATGACCGCGTCATGGCCATGGCGGGACACTGCCCAGGAGAGGCCGGCGGAGGAGGAAATGGTCGCGCGCGCCTCGACCCCGAGCGCAAAAAGCCGGGAAAGCACGTCGCTGACCAGCGCCTTTTCGCCGCCATGGAGATGAGCGCAGCCGGTGATGTCGAGGAACAGGCCATCCTTGCCGTCGAGCGCGACAAGCGGCGTATAGCGGTCGCACCAGTCGGCAAGCCCTTCCAGAAAGGCCTGGTCGGCCGCCCGGTCGGCGGCGATCACATCGAGCGCCGGGCACATGGCGCGCGCTTCCGCCGCGCCCTGGCCGCGCTTCAGGCCGATGCGTTCCGCAAGCGTATCGAGCGCGACGAGGCGCATGGCATTGTCGATCTTGGCGGCGAAAACGACAGGCGGGTGATCAGGACGCCCGCGCGAAAGCCAGGAGGCGCCCCAACGGCTGCGCGCGACGCGATCGGCCGGCAGATGCGGAAAGTGGATCGCCAGGATTCTCTGGCTGGTCGTTTGCCTGAAGAGCGGCGCTTCGGCGCTCATTGAGGGGGGAGAAGCGGCGGTCATGGGCGTTCCATTCGAGAAAGATGTCGTGAGGGGCAGACGCCCTGTTTTTTTCGACAAGAAGGTGAAAGCTCGGATGGCCGACGCTGCCGCAAAGCATCAAGCCGTCGGGGAGGGGACGTTCGCCGGCCGGTGCCGGCTTGATCTGAAAGCGGAAAAAGGCGCTGCTCGCCTCCTCTTCCCCCGCCTGTCGGAAGAGAAGAAGCGGAACTTGGCCCGCCCGCGCCTTCACGTGCAGGCGCCGGCTCTCGCTCAAGGCGAGAGAGGCGGGATTGCCGCGGATTTCCAGCACGACCGTTGCGAAGACCGGCACCGAAAGCGCCGTCTCGGCGATCCAGAGCGCATCCTTGACCTTGCCCGCGGACACGAAGAGGAGCCGTTCCGCGTCGAGCCCGTAGCTTCTCAGTCCGGGGGCATACGGATTGCCGGCCTCGCGGGCGGCAAGCGCCTGGCTGATCCACAGGACCGGGGCGAGATGGCCCTTTTCCTTCCTCCGCTGCTGGTACAGAACGGCAAGCGCCATGACGAAGCCGACCGCCGCGCCTGCATCGCGCGTTTCCCCATTGCGGATTTCCACCATTCCCCCGAGCGGCAGCCCGCCTTTGAGCACATCGTCGAGCGAGGGAATTCCAAAGGGCATGACCTGGCGGTCCGGCGCTCTCTCCCGGCCGCGGCGAAAGCCGGCGGGATCGGCATCCCGGGTCCCCGGCACGACGGCGGACGAGCAGCCGTTTTCAATCCGTGCTATGCTTTCACGAAGGGAAAGAATGGTTTGCCGTTGCACGGCGTTCTCGGCCATGACGGTCAACTCCGATCATATGTTCACTTTATGTTCTTATGGATTCCAGAGCTTGCGGAAAGAGTCAACAGTCATGATATAAGAATTTATTCCTTGCCCAGTCCGGGTGGAATTCAACACTCGAAAAACAAAGGCGAAACCGCTATATGAGGGCGACAAGGAGTGCCCATGGCCCGCAGAGACCAGACCGAAGATTGGCGGGAACGCCACGCACCGACGCTTACGATATTCGAACAGCTTGCGTTTGAAGCCTACAGCCATCTGCCGGAGGAATTCCGCAAGCTGACGACGGATCTCACCATCGAAGTTGCCGACTTCCCCAGCGACGATGTCTTCGAAGACATGGCGCTTGAGACGCCCTTCGACCTGCTCGGCCTGTTCGAAGGCCGTGGCATCGGCGAACGCTTCACGCTCGAAACCGGCGAGTTGCCGAACCGGATCATCCTCTACCGCCGCCCGATCCTGGACTATTGGGCGGAAAACGACGAAACGCTGGGCGACATCATCACCCATGTGCTGATCCATGAGATCGGCCACCATTTCGGCCTCTCCGACGACGACATGGAGCGGATCGAGGCGAGCGTCGAGCATCTGGGCGGCTAAGCGCACCTAGCGCTGCGCTTTATCCGACGCGCTATTCGCCGCGACAGGGATCGCAATCTACTGTTTACGCTTGCCCGTCGGCGAATATGGGCCCATTCTCGCTTCGATCCTGAGTCATACTGCCTTTTCTTGACTGGTCCTTCGGGCGAGGAGGTCGACCATGTCTGCGCACTATCCAGATCATCCGTTACAGCCGGGCGACAAGGCCCCGAACATTGTGCTGGACGCGATTTCGCGCGAAGGCAGGATCGCGCTTGATGATTTTCGCGGCCGTAGCCCCTTGTTGATCGGTTTGTTTCGGGGGCTGCTTTGTCCGTTCTGCCGACGCCATGTCGCAGCGATGGCCCGGCTCAACCCGGCCCTCAGCGAGAAAGGCGTCGCCTCTCTAGCGGTGGTAAACACCCCGGTGGAACGCGCGCGCCTTTATTTCCGCTATCAGCCGATACCCGGCCTTCTCGCAGCATCCGACACTGAGCGAGCTTCGCACCGCGTCTTCGGCCTACCTCTCCTCGAGTTCACGCAGAACGAGACCGACTGGCCGCACAGCGTCGGAATGGACGCAGTCACAGCCATGCGGGTCGATTGGCCGGGGGAACTGCCTGAGCCAATGGATCCCGCCACCGGGGGCGACCTTCTCGACAAAAAGGACGGGTATGAAATCACAGAAGCCGATCAACAGGTGCGGATACCCGGTCATATGCAGCTTGTCGGCCATTTCCTGCTCGATCGCGACGGCGTGGTGCGCTGGAGTTTCACCGAAGTCGAAGAGGATGGCCGAAATGTATGCCGGGCGTTGAATCCTGAAGAATTGATCTCGGCAGCTTCCCAACTTTCATGATGCAGCGAGAAGTCGGACCGTCGCGCTGTAGAACCGTTCGCCCGCAAGACTGCTGGGGATCAGGACTCCAACGCGCTCGATCGTCGCCTCACTGCTCCGAGAGCTTCATTTCCGGATGGTAGTCCTTGCCCGACACTTCCTTCACCACCGCCTGGCCGCACTGCATATGCTGGGTGTCGGCGTTGAAGGCGTAGCTCGGGTCGCCGTGGAGTTCCCAGCCCTGGTTCAGTGCCGCCGTCACCTTGTGGCAGAAGGAGGCGTCGTCGGGGCCGGTCAGAAAGCGATAGAGTTTCACGATCTTGCCTTTCGTGTTTCGATGATGTCCGCCTTGGCGGCGAGTTTCTGCGCCTCTTCGAGATGCAGCCGCTCCACCATGCGGCCGTTGAGGTTGATCACGCCCCTGCCGGCATTTTCAGGCAGGGCAAAGGCGGCGATGATCGTCCGCGCCTCTGCAAGCGCCGCGTCGTCGATGCCGAAGGCGTCGTTGGCGCAAGCGATCTGGGCGGGATGGATCAGCATCTTGCCGTCATAGCCCATGTCGCGCCCCTGCCGGCATTCGGCTTCGAAGCCTTGTGCATCGCGGAAGTCGTTGAAGGCCGCATCGACGGCGTCGAGGCCGCTGCCGCGCGCGGCGAGGAGGATCTGCATCAGCCAAGGCAGGAGATAGGGACGGTCCGGGAGGTCCGCCGCGCCCGTGGCCTTTCTCAGGTCGTTGAGGCCGACGACGAGACAGTCGAGCCGACCGGCGCGCGTGCGCCCGGTCTCGGCGATCGCCGGCGCATTGATCACGCCGCGCGGCGTCTCGATCATCGCCCAGAGCCTCACGCTTTCCGGCGCGTCCTGTTCCGCCAGCCAGTCGAGGGCGGCCTGAATGTCGGCGGGGACTTCGACCTTGGGCAGGAGGATCGCATCGGGATTGACCGCGAGTGCGGCGGCAAGATCCAGCCCGTCGAAACCCGCCTCCGTCCTGTTGATGCGGATGATCGTCTCGATCTCCGGGCGGTGTTCGGAAAGATGCCGTACCAGTGCGTCGCGCGTCTCTTTCTTGCGCTCGAGCGCCACGGCATCCTCGAGATCGAAGATGACGGCATCCGCGGCCAGATCTCTGACCTTGGCGAGCGCGCGGGGGTTGTCCGCGGGAACGGAGAGCACGGAGCGGCGCAGCCGCACGGGATGGTGATCGGTCGTTCGTGTCATACGCCTCGTTGTGCCCGCCTTTGCGTTTTCGCGCAAGACGGCACCCCTTCTCCTGCGCCCCTTGCAAGCGCGCGGGCGCACCCCCACATGCGGTATAGAAAGGTAATCACTATGCGCAGCATCCGCTCTGTACTGTTCACGGTGGCAGCCATCGTCCTCTCGATGGCGGCACTCGTCTTCACTGCTTCACTCGCCCTGGCGCTTGCCGGCATCGCCGCCGCAGTCGCTGTCGGCGGCGCGATTGCCGCGAGGCTCGGCCGGCGGCCGCGGCATGCGCATGCCCGCGCGGCTTACACCGGACGAGAGCGCGAAATGCGGATCTGGAACGACGGCCGCGGCACGATCATCGATCTGTGAAATGTCCGGGAGCGGCCGCCCGCATGCCGCGCTGCTCAGAAACCGGGCCCGGCAAGCGCAGATTCTCCTTCAATTCGGCGCAAAACTGATCTAAACGCTTCTGCCAACACTCCCGCTGAAATCGAAGGCCAAGACATGGAAAAGTTCGTCAAGCTCACCGGCGTTGCCGCGCCCTTGCCCGTCGTCAATGTCGACACGGACATGATCATTCCGAAGGATTACCTGAAGACGATCAAGCGCACCGGTCTCGGCAAGGGGCTTTTCGCCGAATCCCGCTACAACGAGGACGGCACGCCGAACCCGGATTTCGTGCTCAACAAGCCGGCCTATAAGGACGCCAGGATTCTCGTCGCCGGCGACAATTTCGGTTGCGGCTCCTCGCGCGAACACGCGCCCTGGGCACTCCTCGATTTCGGCATCCGCTGCGTTATCTCGACCTCGTTCGCCGATATCTTCTACAACAACTGTTTCAAGAACGGCATCCTGCCGATCGTCGTCAGCCAGGCGGACCTCGACAAGCTGATGGACGACGCCAGCCGCGGCTCCAACGCGGTGCTCACCGTCGATCTCGAGGCGCAGGAGATCACCGGCCCGGATGGCGGTTCGATCAAGTTCGAGATCGACGCCTTCAAGCGCCATTGCCTGCTGAACGGCCTCGACGATATCGGCCTGACGCTCGAAAAAGCGGGCGCCATCGACAATTTCGAGAAGGCAACTGCCACGTCCCGGCCCTGGGCGTAAGCGCGCGGGATGGCGGCCACGCTCATCTCCTCCGGTTCGCCCTTCGAGAAGGCGGCAGGCTACTCGCGTGCCGTCGTCAAGGGCGACTGGTGCTTCGTCTCCGGCACGACCGGCTACGATTATGCCACCATGACCATGCCGGAGACGGTGGAGGAGCAGGCGCGCAATTGTCTGAAGACGATCGAGGGCGCCCTCAAAGAGGCAGGCTTCTTGCTTTCGGATGTCGTGCGCAATCACTACTACGTCACGGATGCCAGCTTCGCCGACCGTGTCTTTCCGTTCTTCGGCGAGGTGTTCGGCGACATCCGCCCGGCCGCGACGATGATTGTCTGTGATCTGATCCGCCCGGAAATGCTGATCGAAATCGAGGTCACGGCGCTCAAGGGCTGAGGAGATCGAGGAGCCGATGCAGTTCGAGAGCACCGCCGACTATATCGCCGACAAGGACCTGATGGTTGCCGTCAATGCAGCGATCCGGCTGGAGCGGCCGCTGCTGGTCAAAGGTGAACCTGGCACTGGCAAGACCGAGCTTGCCCGCCAGATCGCCGCAGCACTCGGCCTCGAGCTCATCGAATGGAACGTCAAGTCGACGACCAAGGCGCAGCAGGGGCTTTATGAATACGACGCGGTCTCACGGCTGCGCGACAGCCAGCTTGGCGACGAGCGCGTCAACGACGTCCGTAACTACATCCGCATGGGCAAGCTCTGGCAGGCCTTCGAGGCGCCGCAGAGGGCGGTGCTCCTGATCGACGAGATCGACAAGGCGGATATCGAGTTTCCGAACGATCTGCTGCAGGAACTCGACCGGATGGAGTTCCACGTCTACGAAACCGGCGAGACCATCCGAGCCTGCCACCGGCCGATCGTCATCATCACTTCCAATAACGAAAAGGAACTGCCGGACGCCTTTCTGCGCCGCTGCTTCTTCCACTTCATCCGCTTTCCCGACGCCGAAACGCTCGGCCGCATCGTCGAGGTGCATTATCCGGGCATCCGCAAGACCCTGCTTTCGGCGGCGCTCTCCGCCTTCTACGGCATTCGCGAGGTGCCTGGCTTGAAGAAGAAGCCTTCCACCTCCGAGGCGCTCGACTGGATACGCCTCCTTGTCGCCGACGAGATCGATCCCGCCGATCTCCGCGCCGATCCGAAATCCATGCTGCCGAAGCTCCACGGTGCGCTCTTGAAGAACGAGCAGGACGTGCATCTCTTCGAGCGCCTGGCCTTCATGGCACACCGCGACGGATGAGGCCGGCGCCGAACTGCAGGTGCGGGGCTGCACGATGGAACCGGGCGAGGGTCCACAGGAGACGGCAAGACGTCGGCTCGGTTACGGAATGCGGGATGGATTGCCCCTGCTGCACAAGTCGGTAGCCTGCTCATGAATAAACGCGTGCTTCAACGCGCCGTTCGCCGGCCATCTGCAAACGTTTTTCGTTGACCATGCGGCATTCCCCGCGCTATCAACGATCCCGTGGTGATTTGGCCGGCCGGCTTGCAGCCACGTTAAAGAAGTCGCTAAAGGGCCGAGGAGAACGGATTTCCGAGGACCGGTCGCGATGATCTCGCCGCCGGTTTTTTTGTATTGATCGAGTGGAGCCCATGCCCATCAAGATTCCCGATACGCTGCCCGCCTTCGAAACCCTGGTCAACGAGGGTGTGCGGGTGATGACCGAGACCATGGCGATCCGTCAGGACATCCGCCCGCTTCAGATCGGGCTCCTCAATCTCATGCCGAACAAGATCAAGACCGAGATCCAGATGGCGCGGCTGATCGGTGCCACCCCATTGCAGGTGGAGCTGTCGCTGGTGCGGGTCAATGGCTACCGGCCGAAGAATACGCCCGAGGATCACCTGCTCGCCTTCTACGAGACCTGGGAGGAGGTGAAGGGGCGCAAGTTCGACGGCTTCATCATCACCGGCGCGCCGGTCGAGACGCTCGACTATGAAGAGGTCACCTACTGGGAAGAGCTCAAGCGCATCTTCGACTGGACGGCGACCAACGTGCATTCGACCATGAATGTCTGCTGGGGCGCGATGGCGGCGATCTACCATTTCCACGGCGTCCCGAAATATTCGCTGAACGAAAAGGCCTTCGGCGTCTACCGGCACCAGAACCTGAAGCCTTCCTCGGTCTATCTAAACGGCTTTTCCGATGATTTCGCCGTGCCCGTCTCGCGCTGGACGGAGGTGCGCCGCGCCGATATCGAGCGGGTGCCGGGCCTCGAAATCCTCATGGAATCGAAGGAGATGGGCGTCTGCCTCGTGCACGAGCAGACGTGTAACCGGCTCTACATGTTCAACCACGTCGAATATGATTCGACGTCGCTGTCGGACGAGTATTTCCGCGACGTGGATGCCGGCGTGCCGATCAAGCTGCCGCACGACTATTTCCCGCACAACGATGCGACGCTGCCGCCGCAGAACCGCTGGCGGAGCCACGCGCATCTCTTCTTCGGCAACTGGATCAACGAGATCTACCAGACGACGCCGTACGAACTCGCGAAGATAGGCACGGGAGAACGTTGAATCTCCATGTTCCTTCCCTTCTTCCTCGAACTGAAGGCGGAAAAAGTCCCGGTGACGCTCCGGGAATTCCTGTCGCTGATCGAGGGGATGGAGATGGGGATCGCCGCCTTTGACGTCGAGGCCTTCTACTTCCTGGCACGGGCGGTGCTGGTGAAGGACGAGCGCCATATCGATCGGTTCGACCGGGTGTTCCGGCACCGCTTCTCAGGGCTTGAGGCGGTGTCTCCGGCGGAAGGGCTTGGGCAGACCGCGATTCCCGGGGAGTGGCTGAGAAGGCTCGCCGAGAAATATCTGACCGAAGAGGAAAAGAAGCTCGTCGAGGCGCTTGGCGGCTTCGACAAGCTGATGGAGACGCTGCGCCAGCGCCTTGCCGAGCAGACCGGCCGCCATCAAGGCGGCTCGAAATGGATCGGCACCGCCGGCACTTCGCCCTTCGGCGCCTATGGCTACAATCCCGAGGGAGTGCGGATCGGCCAGGAGGGCTCGCGCCACCGACGCGCCGTCAAGGTTTGGGACCGGCGCGAATTCAAGGATTACGACGACAGGGTCGAGCTCGGCACCCGCAACATCAAGGTTGCGCTGAAGCGGCTCCGGCGCTGGGTGCGCGAGGGTGCGGCCGAGGAGCTCGATCTCTCCGGCACGATCCGCTCGACCGCCGAACACGGCTATCTCGACGTCGTGACCCGGCCGGAACGGCGCAACGCCGTCAAGCTGCTGATGTTCTTCGATGTCGGCGGCTCGATGGACGACCATATCCGTGTCGTCGAGGAACTGTTCTCGGCGGCGCGGGCCGAGTTCCGGCACATGGACTATTTCTACTTCCACAATTGCATCTATGAGGGCCTGTGGAAGGACAACCGCCGTCGCCGCGCCGACATCACCCGCACGGCGGACCTGCTGCGCACCTATGGTGGCGACTATCGCGCGATCTTCGTCGGCGATGCCTCGATGAGCCCCTATGAGATCAGCCATCCGGGCGGCTCCGTCGAATATTGGAACGACGAGCCGGGCGCCTTATGGCTTCAGCGCATCACCGCACATTTTCCCCGCTCGGTCTGGCTCAATCCGGTACCGGAGGAACATTGGCGTCATACGCATTCCGTCGGCATGATCGACACGCTAATGCAAGGGCGGATGTTTCCGCTGACGCTCGCCGGCCTGCAGGCGGCGACCAAGGAATTGTCTCGCTGAACTTTCCCGTTGCCGCATTGGCGGAAATGACGCAGTTTGGCGCCGGCAAGTGCACGGGTTAGCTCGATGCGTAGATACAAAGAGTTACAGCGACCTTTGCGCGTCTGAAAAGACCGGGCGGCGCTGTAGGAGCGAGGGAGAAAGAATGAGCACCGACACGGACGTCTTCGGCCACCTGCCTTCCGGCGAGCCGGTCCACCGCGTGACCCTCAATGGTGGCGGGCTGACGGCGAAGGTTCTCAGTTGGGGGGCCGTTATCCAGGATCTCAGGCTCGACGGCCACGCGCCGCCGCTCGTTCTCGGCTTTGAGGATTTCGACAGCTATCCCGCCTATTCCTCCTATTTCGGCGCCACCCCCGGCCGCAACGCCAACCGGATCGGCGCCGGACACTTCACGCTCGACGGCAAATCCTATCAGCTCGAGCTCAACGAGAAGGGCGTCACGCATCTGCATGGCGGCAGCGACAATATCGGCAAGCGCAACTGGACGATCGTCGAGAGGACAGCGGACAGCGTCACGCTCAGGATCACCGATCCCGATGGCCGGGCCGGCTATCCGGGCAATTGCACGATCACCTGCACCTATCGGCTGAAGCCCGGCGGCATGTTGAACGTCCTTTATGAATCCGTCACCGACGCGCCGACGCTCGCCAATATATGCCAGCACAGCTACTTCAACCTCGACGGCAGCGTCGACGCGCTCGGGCATGACATCATGATCGCCGCCGACCATTACCTGCCGGTGGACGAGCGTCTGATCCCGACCGGCGAAATCCGTCCCGTTGCGGGCACCGTCTTCGACCTCAGGGAGATGACCTCGATGCGGCGGCAGATGGAAGGCAACGGGATTGCCTATGACCACAATTTCTGCCTCTCGGCCGAGCGCATGGCGAAGCGATCCGTGGCGTTGGTGCGCAGCATCGGCTCCGGCGTGTCGCTGGAGGTACTGACCACCGAGCCGGGCGTCCAGCTCTATACCGGCAGCAAGCTCAACGTCTCGGCTCCGGGTCTCGAAGGCCGCCCCTATGGCCCCTTCGCCGGCTTCTGTCTCGAAACCCAGATCTGGCCGGACGCCATCAACCACAACGGCTTCCCGAAGGCGGTGCTGCGCCCGGGCGAAACGCTCCGCCAGGAGACCGACTACGTTTTCACGAAGAGCTGAGCATCAACCGGCGATCATCTCGCCCGCGAGCGGCGCCGCCATGCGGGCGCGGATGTCCTCGGGCGGTAATCCCTCGGCGATCAACACGTGCAGCTTGGCAAAGGCCGCCTCGAGCGTCATGTCGGCGCCCGATACGGCGCCGATGCGGGCAAGCGCGGCGCCTGTGGCATAGGTGTCCTGGGCCACCGCACCGATCACGCATTGCGTCGTGTTGACCACCGTCACGCCGCGCTTGACTGCCGCTCCCAGGGCGGCGAGCAGCCGCGCGTTTGCTTCCGGCACGTTGCCGACGCCGTAGCTGCGCAGCACCACCCCGCTGAGCATCGAATCGGAGAGCACCGCCTCGACGACGCGCGGCGAAAGGCCGGGGTGGATGGTGAGCACCGCCACGGCCTCCGGATCGAAATGGTCCGGCAGAAAGAAGGCCTTCGGCTCGGCGGCTAGCAACAGCTCCCTATGCAGCACGATGTTGATGCCGGCCTCGGCGATCGCCGGATAGTTGGGCGAGTCGAAGGCATCGAATCGGTCGGTCGCGATCTTGCGGCTGCGGTTGCCGCGGAAGAGCTTGCGGCCGAAACAGAGAGCCACCTCGCGGAGCGGATGCTGCGCGGCGAGGATCAGCGCCATTTCGAGATTTTCGAGTCCATCGCTGCGCGGCGCCGTCAGCGGAATCTGCGCACCCGTCAGGATCACGGGCTTGTCGAGGCCGCGCAGCATAAAGGAGAGCGCCGAAGCGGTCCATGCCATGGTGTCGGTGCCGTGCAGCACGACGAAGCCGTCATAGGCATCCCAGCGGCGGACGAGCTCGCCGGCAATGACCGGCCATTGCGCCGGCTGCAGATTGGCGCTGTCGATCAGCCTGTCGAGTTCGACGACGTCGCAATCGGGGAGCGGCGTGGCCGAGGCCGTTTCGCCGAGCCGGCGCTTGAGCAGGGCGCTGAAGCCGGCCATAGGCTTGAGGCCGCCGGGCGCGGCTTCCATGCCGATGGTGCCGCCTGTATGCAGGATGAGGACGCGGCGGCTCATGCGATACATGCCCCGGGACTGAGCATTGCCTGTGGGCTCAGGAGCCTTGCGAGTTCGTCCAGTGTCAACAGACCCTCCGCCGCCACCAGGTCAACAACGGTGGCGCCGTTTGCAAGTGCCTCGGCGGCGATGCGGGTGGCGTTGGCGTAGCCGATATGGGGCACGAGAGCGGTAACGATACCGATGCTCTGTTCCACGTGCCGGCGGCACTGCTCGCGATTGGCGCGGATGCCGCGGATGCAGCGCTCTTCGAGGATGCGGCAGGCGGTCGCCAGCATCTTGAGCGACGAGAACAGGTTATAGACGATCAGCGGCTCCATGGCATTGAGCTGGAGTTGGCCGGCTTCGGCCGCGAGCGTCACGGCAAGGTCGTTGCCGATGACCTGATAGGCAACCTGGTTCACCGCCTCGGGAATGACCGGGTTGACCTTGCCGGGCATGATCGACGAGCCGGGCTGCATCGCCGGCAGGACGATCTCGCCTAGCCCGGCGCGCGGTCCGCTCGACAGCAGTCGCAGATCGTTGGCAAGCTTCGAAAGCTTGATCGCCATCCGTTTGAGCAGGCCGGAAAAGAGCACGAAGGCACCCATGTCCGAGGTCGCCTCGATCAGGTTGGCGGCCGGCACCACCGGCTTGCCCGAAATTTCGGCGAGATGGCGAACCGCGAGAACGGCATAATCCGGATGGGTGTTGAGGCCCGTGCCGATGGCGGTGCCACCCAGATTGACCTCGCAGAGAAGGCGCAGGATCTCGCCGATGCGATCGATATCCTCCCCGAGATTGACGGCGAAGGCGTCGAATTCCTGGCCGAGCGTCATCGGTACCGCATCCTGAAGCTGGGTGCGGCCCATCTTGATGACGTCGGCGAATTCCTGCCCCTTTTCCGCAAGCGATTGCTGAAGCGAAGCGATCGCCGCCACCAGCGGCTCGGCGGCGAATTGCAGACCGAGGCAGACGGCGGTCGGGTAGGCGTCGTTGGTCGATTGCGACCTGTTCACGTCGTCGTTCGGATGCAGGTGGCCGTAGGCTCCCTTGGGATGCCCGAGCTTCTCGAGCGCGAGATTGGCGATCACCTCATTGGCATTCATGTTGGTGGACGTGCCGGCGCCGCCCTGGATCAAGTCGACGACGAATTGATCGTTGAGCCGACCGGCGACGATCTCCTCGCAGGCGGCGATGATCGCCTCGGCCTTCTGCGGCGCGATGAGGCCGAGGTCGCGATTGGCACGCGCGGCCGCCGCCTTGACCATGGCCAATGCCGCGACGAAATGCGGAAAATGGCTGATCGGCACGCCGGTGATCGGAAAGTTCTCGACTGCCCGGAGCGTCTGGACGCCGTACCAGGCGTCCGCCGGCACCTCCCGGTCGCCGAGCAGGTCGTGTTCGATGCGCATCTTCATGTCGTTGGCTCGCATGGATTGAAACGTAGGAGCCGGCGGTCCCGGCCCTGGATAGGTTTAGAGCGGGAAACGGAAAACTGTCTGCGGTTCTCCGGCGCTTTCCCGCTCGATCTGCTCGTTTCCGGTTGGCGTCGCTCGCAGGTCTATCGAAAAGCTTTCGACTTTCCGAAACCTGCTCAGGCGCGCGCGCTCCCGCCTGCGGCTACGGCTTCGGGTTCCTGGCCCCACGCCGCGCCGCTCCAGGCCCTGCGGTCGATACCGGCATAGCCGAACTTTTCCGGATCGAAGACCGGCTCCCCGGCACCCTTCGCAAGCTGGCTGTCGTAGTCCTGCATCAACTTGAGAGCCGGCTTGAAGAGCATGACGAGCGCGAAGAGGTTGACGAGCGCGAGCAGGCCCATGGTGACGTCGGCAAAGGCGAAGATGGTGCCGAGGTCGGAGGTGGCGCCCCAGCCGCAGAGGCCGATCACCGCGATACGATAGACGATGATCAGTGGCCTGTTCTGTCCGCCGATCCAGGCGAGGCTGTTCTCGCCCAGATAGTAGTTGTAGATCATCGTGGTGAAACCGAAGAGCATCATCGCAATGCTGACGAAGATCCGGCCCCATTCGCCGATATGACTGGCAAGCGAGGCTTGTGCCAGTGCGATGCCGCCAACATCCTCGGCACCCGGGCGATAGACGTCGCCGAGCAGGATGATGAAGGCGGTGCAGGAGCAGACGATCAGCGTGTCGATGAAGACGGAGAAAGCTTGGACGACGCCCTGCGAGGCGGGATGCGGGACTTCGGCGACGGCCGCGACATTCGGGGCGCTGCCGAGGCCGGCTTCGTTGGAGAAGAGGCCGCGCCTGACGCCCATGACGATCGCCGCGCCGATGCCGCCGCCGACCGCCGGCTCCAACCCGAAGGCGCTCTTGACGATCAGCGTGAGCGTGGCGGGGAGCGCGTCGAAGTTCAGCGCGAGCACGACCAGCGCCATGGCGATATAGCCGAGCGCCATAGCCGGCACCAGCACGTCGGCAATGCGGGCAATGCGCCGGACGCCACCGGCGATGATGATGCCGACCAGCACGGCGATGCCGACGCCGATCGCCATCACCGGCACGCCGAAGGCGTCGTTGAGCGAAGTGGCGACCGAATAGGCCTGCACGCCGTTGAAGCCGAAGCCGAAAGTGACGAGCAGCAGCACCGAATAGAGGGCCGCAAGCCATTTCCAACGCTCGCCGAGGCCGTGGGCGATGTAGTAGGCCGGGCCGCCGCGATAGGTTCCATCCGGTTCGGCGCGCTTGTAGGCCTGCGCCAGGGTGCATTCGAAGAAGCTCGTCGCCATGCCGATGAGGCCGACGACCCACATCCAGAAGACCGCGCCCGGGCCGCCAAGCGTGATCGCCACGGCAACGCCGGCGATATTGCCGCCGCCGACTCGGCCGGCGACCGAGAGCATCAGCGCCTGGAATGAGGAGAGGTGGCCATCGGATCCGCCGGCGAAGACCTGCCCGGAACCAAGAATGCGGAACATCCGGCCGAAATAGCGAAGCTGCACGAAGCGCGAGGCAAAGGTGAACCACAGGCCAAGGCCGATCAGAACCACGATCAGCACCCTGCTCCACAAGAGATCATTGAGAAAATCGAGCATACATGTCCTCCCGTTGTGCGCCGGCACGGACGGCGCGCTGGATGGCTTCCCGGCCCGGCGCCGAAAGCCTGCTAGTCTCCCGCAACCGCTATGCCGGTTGAAACCCGGTGTTGCAATTTGCCGGCCTGTTGCCAATTGGCGCGTTCTGGTGCAGTGTCCGCGCCAAAATGCGCTTTCGCTTTTTGGCGCATGGGGGGAGGGGATGCATCAGGATTTCGCCGCCAATCTCCGGCTTCTGTGCAGCTATCGCGGTTCCATCGCCGAAGTCTGCCGGCAACTGAAGATCAACCGGCCGCAATTCAACCGCTATCTCGGCGGGCGGTACCTGCCTTCGGCCCACATCCTGCGGCGGCTCTGCGATTTCTTCGGCGTCGAGGAACATGAAATCCTGCTGCCGGCTGCCCGCTTCGCGGAACTGGTGCGGCTGCGCCCGCGCGCACCGCATAGCGAAGGCCCTGCCAGGCCGCCCGAAGCCGCGCATTTCGGCCGGCTGAAAGCGATCGGCAGCGCCGGTCTGGACAAGTATCTCGGCTATTACTTCGAGACCTATTGCTCGATGGCCTATCCGGGCAGGATCCTGCGCAATCTCGTCCGCTTCGAGCAGCGCGAGGGGGGCGTCTTCTACCGCCGCAGCGAACGGCTCGTCGAGCGGCCGGGCGAGAAGGCCTATCGCGCCGTCTATCGCGGCATGGCGCATTTCCTGACCGACCGCATTTTCCTCGTCGATTACGAAACGCTGACAGGACTCGAAATCAGCCAGACGATTCTGTTCCCTTCCTTCAAGAACCGAATCACGCGACTGACCGGCCTGAAACTCGGCGTTTCCGGCAGCGGCGAGCGCATGCCCTGTTGCGCGCGGGTGGTGTACGACTATCTCGGCCCCGCCGTCGACCTGCGCCAGGCGCTCTCCCTCTGCGGGCTCTACGCGCCGGAAGACCCGCGCCTCGACGACGCGCTCCGCGCAGCCATCACCAACGACATCGCTCCAGGCGAAGCGCTTTTTCGGGCAAGGTTCGTTTGAATACACGCGGGAAGTCGTGACAGAAGCGCCTGCAGACCATCGACAATCCGTTCGGCGCGAGGTTGTCACCCATGTCTTAGGTACGTTCTGGTCCCTATCTCTCCGGGTGGGCCATATTCCGAAAACTCCAGATTGCCTCTGAGTTTGTCGGCCGCGCGGGAACAGCTCCTCCTCAAAGCTCAAGGCGCCGTTTCTATTGCGCGCGTTCGCCCTGCAACCATCCGATTATGGGCGCCGTGTCCGTGGCCGTAGCTAGAGTAAACTGTCGCTGCCGCCTAGACCCGCCATTTTCCATTTCATGCGATCGGGCAGCGTGCAATTCGGCTCGTTGACGCTCTTGCGCAATGGCTTGCCTCACAAAGCCCACTCTAATAACTTCCACGCGCGGGCAAGTGGCAAGGGGCATCATGTCAATCAAGGCGATAGACCATTTAGGTATCCAGGAGACGATCTCCGTTGTTCCGGCGGGAGAAGTTCCCAAGAAGATGGGGTCATCCTTTTTCCGGGGCAGTGCCAGCAACTTCAATCCATACGGCTCCGATCACGTGAAGGACGACTTCGCGTCGCGATTCCTGTTGAAGGGCTGGACGCCGGACAAGCCGTTCATCTCTCCCACGACGAACGTTACCGCCTTCGGTTCGTGCTTTGCCGAGAACATTAGCAAGCACCTTGCGAAGCTGGGTTTCGATGTATCCAAGAACCGCGACCGAGACATCTATATTTCGTCGATGGGCGAGGGGCTGGTCAACGTCCACTCGATCACCCAGCAGTTTCGCTGGGCGCTCGAAGGCATAGCGCCGCCGACGAACCTCTGGCACGGCTACAAGGCCGAAGAATTCGACCTGACGGAAGAGATCCGGACGCGCACCCGCGATGTGTTCCTGAATACGGACGTCTTCATTCTGACGTTCGGCCTCTCGGAAATCTGGTACGACGAGTTGACCGGTGGCGTTTTCTGGCGGGCCGTTCCGATGAAGCACTACGATCCGAGCCGGCATAAGTTCCGTGTTTGCACTTTTGACGAGACCAAGGCCTGCATCCAGGAGATCGTCACCCTGATCGGCAAACACGTGCCTCAGGCGAAGATCGTCGTCACCGTATCGCCAATTCCGCTCATTGCGACATTCCGGCCGATCGCCTGCCTGACGGCCAACTCGGCATCCAAGGCGATTATCCGGGCCGCCGTCGACGAGACGGTCCGCGAGCGCGGCGATGAATGGGCGGGCCGCCTTTATTATTTCCCCGCCTACGAGATCGTGAACGAGGCGTTTCCGAACCGTTTCGTCGAAGATGGCAGGCACTTGCAGAACATGATCGTGCCTGCGGTCATGAATCTGTTTCAGGCGACCTTTTGCAACACCGACCTCACGATCGAGCAGGCCGAGAAGATGCTGAAGGACGCCCGACTGCAGTCGGCCAATACTCTGGACGACCATGCGCTTTTTTCACAGGCAAGATTTGCCTCGAGGTTCGGCGGGATCGTCAAGCGTCTTGTCGGGCGCAAGAGGGCGGCTAAGTCTCGCTAAAGGCGGGAGTGCCAACGCTCGGTGGAACGAAGTTTGCCTGGCAGTCGCCGCAAAAGCGAAGCGCCCCTGTTTGGGGCAAGCGGGCTCGGTGTCGGCACGCGCGATCGAACGGCTGAATAAGAGCGCTATTGAAGTGCTTTGGAACGAGACGCTACGCCTGATAGCGCATGAGCTTCTGGAACAACGTAGGCAGAACAATCGATTGGCATAAGCGAGAAAGCGCCTCGCGCCAGCATGCACGTGCTTGCGGAGGCGCTTCTCAGGCAAGTGGGTTAATTCAGCAGGCTGTTTCCTTCCCATACGCGTGGCGACATGGAACCAAAATTGCGAATCCGCCTTGCGGCGATCGTCGACAAAGTGTTGATATCTTAAGGAAAACTGGAGCGGGCGAAGGGATTCGAACCCTCGACCCCAACCTTGGCAAGGTTGTGCTCTACCCCTGAGCTACACCCGCTCATCAGACCCAGGCCCGGGGTAGTCAGTGGACCGTGGGTTGCCGCCCCGTCTGGCGGCGACGGGCGGTATATGGACTAAGCCTTTTTCAAATGCAACAGGGAAATGGCGCCGATGCGAAGATTTTTTTGGCGCGCGACGAAAGGCGGGGAGCGCCGCACTTCCTGTCCCGCACCATGGGACGCGCCCCTGTGGACTCTCGAAAAGATGCGCCCAACAGCCGCCCGCATGGCGCTCCGGCGCATGGAATCCGCCGCGCCCAAGATTGCGGAGGGCGAGCCTTCTCCGTAAGGAAGGGGAAAACGCGACGTCGAAAGGGATCGAAAACATGAGCGAGGCACAGCCGAAGAGTGCGGAAGACCTGTTCCGCTTTCTCGACGAACTTGGAATCAAGCACGCGACCAAACGGCACGCGCCGGTCTTCACCGTTGCCGAATCCGTGGCGCTGCGCGACGAAATTCCGGGGGGACATACAAAAAACCTGTTCCTGAAGGACAAAAAGGACAATTATTTCCTTCTGACCGTCGAGGAGAATGCGACGGTGGACCTGAAGACCATTCATCAGACCATCGGCGCAGCAAGCAAGGTCTCCTTCGGTAAGCCGGAGAAGCTGATGGAATATCTGGGCGTGATCCCCGGAGCGGTAACCGCGTTTGGTGCGATCAACGACACGCAAGGAAAGGTGAGGGTCATTCTGGACGAGGCGCTGATGGAGTACGATGTGATCAACTGCCATCCGCTCTCGAACGACCAGACGACTTCGATCGCGTCGAAGGACATGCTGCGCTTCATGGAGGCGACCGGCCACGAACCGCTTGTCTTGAAAGTGACGGCCTGACATACGATCTTTGGCGCGGACAGCATGAGGTCGGGCGAAGCCCGCAAGGAGAGAAGAATGGGCGGTAGCGACAATCCCTTTGCAGGAAGTTTCGGCAACCAGATGACGGCTTCGGCGTCGTTCGGTGGCCAGCCGGCGCCGAGCGGCGCGGGCGACCTCATCACGGAGACGACGACCGCCACCTTCGCCCGCGACGTTCTCGAGGCGTCGCGCCAACAGCCGGTCCTGGTCGATTTCTGGGCGCCCTGGTGCGGTCCCTGCAAGCAACTGACCCCGGTGATCGAAAAGGTGGTCAAGGAAGCAGCCGGCCGGGTGAAGCTCGCCAAGATGAACATCGACGACCATCCCTCGATTGCCGGCCAGCTCGGCATCCAGTCGATCCCGGCGGTCATCGCCTTCGTCGGCGGCCGACCGGTCGACGGTTTCATGGGCGCCGTGCCGGAGAGCCAGATCAAGCAATTTATCGATCGAATCGCCGGCCCGGCCGTGGACGACGCCAAGGCCGAAGTGGAAGCCCTGCTTGCGGAGGCCAAGACGCTCGTCGATGCCGGCGATGCGCAGAACGCCGCCGGCCTCTACGGCGCCGTGCTGCAGGCAGAACCGGAAAACCCGGAGGCGATCGCCGGCATGATCGAATGCATGATTGCGCTTGGGCAGCTTGCCGAAGCGCGTCAGGCGCTTTCGCAGTTGCCGGAAGAGCTCGCCAAGGCCGCAGCCATCAGCGCCGTGTCGAAAAAGCTGGATCAGATCGAGGAGGCGCGCAAGCTCGGCGACCCGGTGGCGCTGGAGCATCAGCTCGCCCTTGAACCGGACGATCACGCGGCAAGGCTGAAGCTCGCCAAGATCCGCAACGTGGAGGGCGACAGAGCTGCGGCCGCCGACCACCTTCTGTTGATCATGAAGCGGGATCGCAGCTTCGAGGACGACGCCGCCCGGCGCGAGCTCCTGTCCTTCTTCGAGGTCTGGGGGCCGAAGGATCCGGCGACGATCGCGGCCAGGCGCAAGCTCTCGGCGCTGCTCTTTTCCTAAAGCCGGGTCGAGTGGCGGCCGGTCCAAGGAGACATGCAGCAGCTGATTTTTGCGCATCCGGGTCCCGCTTTTCCCTTGAGATTTTCGAGGGACGCACCATTTTGTTGGGCGTGGGGCCGCGTCGATCGTGAGGAAGCGCGGAAGGGCAGTTACCGCAGGGTCTGAAGGATGCATGTCGGAAATGCGCGCTATCTCGGTCCGCAGGACTTGCCGGAGATTCTCCCGGTATTTCCGCTGACGGGTGCGCTCCTGCTTCCCGGTGCACAACTTCCGCTCAACATCTTCGAACCGCGCTACATCGCCATGTTTGACGATGCTCTCGCCGGCGACCGGCTGATCGGCATCGTCCAGCCCTCCTTCTCCGAAGGGCGCAGCGATATCGCGCCGGGTCCCGTGCCGGCCCTTTGCCAGGTCGGCTGTATCGGCCGCATCACCTCGTTCGCGGAAACCGGCGACGGTCGCTACATCACCTCGCTCACCGGCGTCTGTCGCTTTCGCCTATTTGCCGAAGCCGCCGGTGCCCGCGGCTATCGCCGCTTCCGCATCGGCCCCTTCGGCACCGATCTCGAAGGCCGGGACGACGAAGGGCTCGTCGACCGCGAGGCGCTTCTCGCCGCCTTCCGTGCCTATCTCGACGCCAACAAGCTGGAAGCGGACTGGGAAAGCGTCGAGCGGGCGAGCAACCGGACGCTGGTGAATTCCATGGCGATGATGTCCCCCTACGGGCCGGCGGAAAAGCAGGCGCTGTTGGAGGCTCCCGACCTGAAGACGCGCGCCGAGACGCTGATTGCCATTACCGAAATCGTGCTTGCCCGCAACTTCGGCGATCCGGACAACTTTCTGCAGTGATACGCAACCATGGACATCAACGCCAGCAAGGTCGACCCGAAACTGCTCGAGCTGCTTGTCTGCCCGCTGACGAAAGGGCGCCTCAGCTACGACGCGGAAGCCAATGAACTGGTTTCGGAAAAGGCGCGTCTCGCCTATCCTATCCGCGACGGCGTGCCGATCATGCTGGTCTCCGAGGCGCGCAAGATCGAAGGTTGAGGCTCGTCTGCAGTCGGCATTGTTCCATCTTCGGGTGCAGTTTGCCGCTCACCCCTGCCGCACGGGGAGGGGCAGGGGGGGCGGACCGTCGCGACTCCAGGTGATGCAAATGCAATTCTCTTAGATCGGCTCGCCGGCGAGCAGGCGCGGGTCGCTGCGGCCGGCGGTGCCGGCGGCCTGACGGATGAAGAAATTCTTGAGCGGCGGCAGTCGATCGACCAGGCCAAGGCCGACATCGCGGGCAATCCTCACCGGGGTGATGTCGTTGGAGAACAGCCGGTTCAGCACGTCCGTCGTGACCCCCATGCGGAAGGTGTCGAAGCGCCGCCAGGTCTGGTAGCGCTCCAGGACGGCGAGCGAGCCGATGTCCAGCCCGAGGCGGTCGGCCTCGACGATCGTTTCGGCAAGCGCCGCCACGTCCTTGAAGCCGAGATTGAGCCCCTGACCGGAGATTGGATGAATGCCATGGGCGGCGTCGCCCGCCAGTGCAAAGCGCGGTGCGACGAATTCGCGGGCGAGCGTCAGTCCGAGCGGAAAGGCCCGGCGGCCGCCGACCACCTTGAGGTGGCCGAGCTTGTGGCCGAATCGCCGCTCCAACTCCGCCTCGAACAGGAAATCGTCGCCCTTAACCAGGCGTTCGGCATCGAACGTGCGCTCGGTCCAGACGAGCGATGATCGGTTGTTCTTGAGCGGTAGGGTTGCGAAGGGACCGGCCGGCAGAAAATGCTCCTCTGCGGTGCCGTTATGCGGGCGCTCATGCTCGACGGTGGTGACAATGCCCGACTGCCCGTAGTCGAACTCGACGATTTTGATGCCGGCCGCTTCCCGGAGCTTTGAGCGGACGCCGTCACAGGCAACCAGAAGGCGCGACTCCAGTACCTCGCCGCCGCCGAGCGTCACTACGACCGCGTGATCGCCCGTCTTGAAGCTCTCCACCATCCTCGATTGCCGGATCGGTATGCCGAGGTCCGCGCAGGCGTCGCGCAGTGCGCCGACCAGGGTCGTGTTCGGCACCATATGGGCGAAGGGCCGTCCTTCTCCGCCGTCGCCCTCGAAGGTCAGAAAGATGGGGCGCACCGGATCGGCCGCCTTCGAATCGGTAATCACCATCTTCAGGATCGGCTCGGCCTCGGGCGCGATCGTGCTCCAGACGCCCAGAACATCGAGCATCCGCTCGGCGGCAAGGGCGACCGCGGAAGCGCGCTCGTCCTTTTTCCAGGCGTCTTCCGGCGCGCCGTCGACGACGAGGACGTCCAGATGGGGTGCGGCCTTTTTCAACGATACGGCAAGCGACAAGCCGACATAGCCGCCTCCGGCAATCAATACGTCGATCATCCCGTCACCCCCATCGCACTTGAGCATCATCTCTCGCCTATATAGATCAATGCAATCGCTGTTCCTACCATCGGAGATCGCCGAAATGTCGCGCCTGACCGAGACCGCTACCCCCATGGATGCGCTGCTGGCGACCCTCGATCTTGAGAAGCTCGAGGAGAATCTGTTTCGCGGCCGGAGCCCCCAAGTCGGCTGGCAGCGCGTTTTCGGTGGTCAGGTGATCGGCCAGGCGCTGGTTGCCGCCCAACGCACCGTCGACAGGGGACGTTATGTCCATTCCCTGCATGCCTATTTCATGCGGCCCGGCGATCCTGCCGTTCCGATCATCTACGAGGTCGACCGCATCCGCGACGGGTCCAGCTTTGCGACTCGGCGCGTGGTGGCGATCCAGCACGGAAGGGCGATTTTTTCCATGTCGGCCTCCTTCCAGTACGACGAGGACGGTTTCGAGCATCAGTTCAAGATGCCGGACGTGCCGATGCCGGAAGACTTGCCGGGTGAAAAGGAGCTGAAGGAGAAATACCTCGTTCATGCGCCCGAGGCGATCCGTCGCTACTGGGAGCGGCCGCGGCCGATCGAAATCCGGCCCGTATCGCTGGAGCGCTATTTTTCGCGCCAGAGGCCCCCGAGGGAAGGGCCGTTGCAGGATGGGGCGCTTCCGACGCAGAGCGTGTGGGTGAAGGCGGTCGGCGCCGTGCCGGATGAGCGCCATCTGCAGGCGGCGGTCCTTGCCTATCTATCCGACATGACGCTCCTCGACACCTCGCTCTATGCCCACGGCACCTCCGTGTTCGACCGCACGCTGCAGGTTGCAAGCCTCGACCATGCCATGTGGTTCCACCGCCCCTCCAGGATGGATGACTGGCTGCTCTATGCCCAGGACAGCCCGAGTGCGCATGGCGCGCGCGGCATGACCCGCGGCAGCCTGTTCGATCGCTCGGGTGTATTGATCGCCTCGGTGGCGCAGGAGGGATTGATTCGTAAAAAGGCAAATGAGTGAATAATGTGCAATTTCGAAAATCTGCCCATTTTTTAATCTAATTGACTGGCGTATTTTTTAGCAATGTGTGGCCGAAGTCGCCCGAAATGCGGTTTTTTCGTGTCTTTTCCGCCTATTGACCCTTCGCTTTCGAATCTGGCACGCCCCTTGAATGTAGCTTCTCGATTGCCCGGCGCTTCAGCGCTTAAGCAGCAAGAAGAGACGGCCTCCGGCCGGAGGCAGACAAGGATGGGAAACCGATGAAAATTGTGATGGCCATTATCAAGCCGTTCAAGCTCGATGAGGTTCGCGAAGCCCTCACTGCCGTTGGCATCCAGGGTTTGACCGTAACCGAAGTGAAGGGTTACGGCCGCCAGAAGGGGCATACCGAAATTTACCGCGGAACAGAATATGCAGTGAGCTTCCTGCCGAAGCTGAAGGTCGAGATCGCCGTTCCGTCGGAGATTGTCGACAAGGCCGTGGACGCGATCGCCTCGGCTGCCAAGACGGGTCAGATCGGCGACGGCAAGATCTTCGTCTATTCGATTGACCACGCCGTGCGCATCCGTACCGGCGAAACCGACTCAGAAGCGTTGTAAGCCACGCCGATCAGGGAGCATTATTCGATGTCGTCTTTCAATCTTTCCACCTCTCTTCGACGCGTGGGCGCAATCGCTGCCGCCTTGCTCGCGCCGGTCGTTGCCTTCGCCCAGGAAGCGGCTCCCGCCGCCGCCGAGGCCGCTGCAGCAGCACCGGTTCCGGACAAGGCCGACACGACGTTCATGTTCGTCTCGACGCTGCTGGTTCTCTTCATGCTGATCCCGGGCCTGGCGCTCTTCTATGGCGGCCTCGTGCGCGCCAAGAACATGCTCTCCGTGCTGATGCAGTGCACCGTCGTCGGCGCCACGATGATGATCGTCTGGGTGATCTACGGCTATTCCTTCGCCTTTGGCGGTTCGGAGAGCGCCTATTTCGGCGGTTTTGCCAAGCTTTTCCTGGCCGGCGTGACGGTCGACAGCACGGCTGCCACCTTCAGCGACGGCGTCGTCATCCCCGAATACATCTTCATGCTGTTTCAGATGACCTTCGCCGCCCTTACTCCGGCGCTCATCGTCGGCGCCTTTGCCGAGCGCATCAAGTTTTCGGCGGCGGTTCTCTTCTCCGTCCTCTGGGCGACCTTCGTCTACTTCCCGATCGCACACATGGTCTGGGATGCCAACGGTCTCCTGTTCGGCATGGGCGCGCTTGACTTTGCCGGCGGCACCGTCGTGCACATCAATGCCGGCGTCGCCGGGCTCGTCGGCGCGATCATGGTCGGCAAGCGCACGGGCTACGGCCGTGACATGATGGCACCGCACTCCATGACGCTGACCCTTGTCGGTGCGGCCATGCTGTGGTTCGGCTGGTTCGGCTTCAATGCTGGCTCCAACCTCGAGGCATCCGGCGGTGCAGTGCTTGCGACGGTCAATACCTTCCTCGCGACCGCTGCGGCAGTCCTGTCCTGGTGCGTCGTCGAAACCCTGACCCGTGGCAAGGCTTCCATGCTCGGCGCCGCTTCCGGCATGATCGCCGGTCTCGTCGCCGTCACCCCGGCCGCCGGCATCGCCGGGCCGATGGGCGCAATCATCATGGGCCTCGCCGTCTCGCCGCTCTGCTATTTCTTCGTCTCGGTCATCAAGAACAAGTTCGGCTATGACGATACGGCCGACGTCTTCGGCGTGCACGGCGTCGGCGGGTTCTTCGGCGCACTGGCAACCGGCATCTTCGCCTCCTCGGCGCTCGGCGGCATCGGCTATGCCGACGGCGTTTCCATGGGCGGCCAGTTCATGACCCAGCTTACCGCCGTCGTCATCACGATCGTCTGGTGCGGCATCGTTTCCGCCATCCTCTACAAGGTGGTCGATGCGATCGTCGGCCTGCGCGTGACGGTCGAAGCGGAACGCGAAGGTCTCGACCTCTCCTCTCATGGCGAAGCTGCCTATCACACCAGTTAAGCGAATCGCGGCGCCCGGCAACGGCGCCGCCGACAGTCCCGTCGCGGTCCGCATTGCTGCGGATCGCCCTTGGCCCGGATCGTTGCGATCCGGGCTTTTTTTCAAGGGCAGTGTTTCCTCCACCCGCGATTTCGTCCGCACACGCGCATGGTTAATGTGGCATTAACCGGCCTCCGCTTAGGTTGATCCAATGGCACGCAATGTGTCCGGAGCGTACCGATTCGGCGCCGATGTCGGCAGGCGGACGGCATGTTCCGGAATCAATATCGACCGGAACGTTCGTCCCCGACGTGGTCCGGCAGATCGAAACGGGCAGCAGGCAACATGAGCAGAAGCAGTACCGCAACGCTTGACAGCCGTTCCAACCGGTTTGTGCTGAGCACCTTCCTGTGGCGCCAGGTGGCGTCGCTGGCGGGTTTTGCACTTTTCACTGCGCTGGCGCTCGCGGTTGCCGCACTCTCGACCTGGAATGTTTCCGATCCGAGCTTTTCCTATGCCACCTCTGCGGAGCCGACCAACCTGCTTGGCTATGGCGGCGCGGCTTTCGCGGATATCTTCATGCAGTTCTTCGGCCTGGCCAGCGTCGTGGCGCTGCTGCCGGTCGTGGCCTGGGCTCTCGTCCTGATCGGCAACAAGCGCTTCGACAAGGTGCTGAAGCGGCTCGGATTCTGGTTTCTCGGATCGGTGCTGGCGAGCGCGGCACTGAGCTGCGTGCCCGCGCCCGTCACCTGGCCCTTGCCGAACGGCCTCGGCGGCGTGTTCGGCGATATGATCCTGCGCTTTCCGGCGCTTTTCACAGGTTCCTTCCCGACCGGCACCTTCGCGACGGTGCTCGCCTGCCTCTTTTTCGCGCCGGCCGCCGGGGCGCTCGTCTACAGCGCCGGTCTCATCGGCGCCAGCGAGGAGGACGAGGAGGAGCCGGCACCGGAGCCGGCTGCGAGCAAGGCGCGCACCATCCGGGACGAACTCGAGGACGAGGACGACGAAGGTCCGCTGACCCTCCTGATGGGATCGCTCGCCCATATGCGCTTCACCGCGCAGGCCCGTCTCCGTCGGGCTCTCGGCATGAGTGCTTCCCGTTCCGCCAAACGGCCGGACGACCCTTATGATTTCAACAATGACGAATTCGGCACGCTCAACGAGCCCGTACGGCCGAAGGCGGTGGCGGCCGCCGACCGCATCGAGCCGTCGCTCGATCGCGCGGAGCGCCGCATCGTAAGGCCGCCGTCGATCGTCATAGATGACGACGATCCGCCCTTCGACATCGACGAACGGCCCGCCGGAATCCTGCCGGACGACGAGGACGACGACGTCGCCGCCGATTGGGCCCCGAAAGCCGCGCCTCCGAAGAGCATGATCGCGAAGGCGGGATCGCGCGTCGTCGCACCGGCGCCGCGGCCGAAGAGCGGCCAGCGCGTCGAGCGCGAGGCGCAACGCTCCTTCGTCGACGAGGACGATTTCGCGCTTCCGCCGATCCATTTCCTCGCGGAACCGAAAAACGTCGCACGCGATGCCTCGCTTTCGGCAGACGCACTCGAGCAGAATGCCCGGATGTTGGAAGGCGTGCTCGAGGATTTCGGCGTCAAGGGCGAGATCATCCACGTCCGCCCGGGCCCGGTCGTAACGCTCTATGAGCTGGAACCGGCACCCGGCATCAAGTCGTCTCGCGTCATCGGACTTGCCGACGATATCGCCCGTTCGATGAGTGCGATCGCCGCCCGTGTCGCCGTCGTGCCGGGCCGCAACGCCATCGGCATCGAACTGCCCAACCAGCGGCGCGAAATGGTGTATCTGCGCGAAATGATCGGCTCGCGCGATTTCGAGACGACCAAGACCAAGCTCGCCATGGCGCTCGGCAAGACGATCGGCGGCGAACCGGTGATCGCCGACCTCGCCAAGATGCCGCATCTGCTCGTCGCCGGCACCACCGGCTCGGGTAAATCGGTGGCGATCAATACCATGATCCTGTCGCTGCTCTACCGGCTCACCCCGGAACAATGCCGGCTGATCATGATCGATCCGAAGATGCTGGAACTCTCCGTCTATGACGGCATTCCGCACTTGCTCTCGCCGGTCGTGACCGACCCGAAGAAAGCGGTCGTGGCGTTGAAATGGACCGTCCGCGAGATGGAGGAACGCTACAAGAAGATGTCGAAGATCGGCGTGCGCAACATCGACGGCTTCAACAGCCGCGTCGAGCAGGCGCTCGCCAAGGGCGAGGCGATCACCCGCACCGTCCAGACCGGGTTCGACCGCCAGACCGGCGAGGCGATCTACGAGACGGAAGAGTTCGACCTTTCGCCGATGCCCTACATCGTCGTGATCATCGACGAGATGGCCGACCTGATGATGGTAGCCGGCAAGGACATCGAAGGCGCCGTGCAGCGGCTCGCCCAGATGGCGCGCGCGGCCGGCATTCATGTCATCATGGCAACGCAGCGCCCCTCGGTCGATGTCATCACCGGTACGATCAAGGCGAACTTCCCGACCCGCATCTCCTTCCAGGTGACGTCGAAGATCGACAGCCGCACGATCCTCGGAGAGCAGGGGGCGGAGCAACTGCTCGGCCAGGGCGACATGCTCTACATGGCCGGCGGCGGGCGCATCCAGCGCGTGCACGGCCCCTTCGTTTCCGACACGGAAGTCGAGGAGGTCGTGGCCTATCTGAAGACTCAGGGGACGCCGCAATATCTCGACGCGATCACTGAGGACGACGAGGAGGACGGCGAGGGTCCGGCCGGCACGTCCAATCTGGCCGATTCCGAGGATCCTTATGACCAGGCGGTGGCGATCGTACTGCGCGACGGCAAGGCTTCGACCTCCTATGTGCAGCGGCGGCTCGGAATAGGTTATAATCGGGCAGCCTCGCTGATCGAGAGGATGGAACAGGAGGGGATCATCGGCCCGGCTAACCACGCCGGCAAGCGCGAGATCCTGGTGCCGACGGAAGCGGAGATTTCCGGCCGCTGATCCGGACTTCCGCCCCGCCGGTCACGATCATTTGACCACGAGGCGTTCCAGCGTCTGGCAGCGCCTTGAAGACGCCCCACTTGCGCTCCAAATGACCCTGATATGAAGGAGACTGCGATGACAGAGACAAAAACCGTCGAAGACGGAAATCTGGCGATCTCGCGGCGCGTCTTCGTTTGCGGCCTGGCGGCTTTCGCCGGAACGGCCGGCACGTTGCTCAATGCGTCGCACGCCTCGGCGCAGGCGTCCGGCGTCGCCCAGAAGATCGCCGATCACTTCTCGTCGGTGAAGACCATGGCGGGCGAGTTCGTGCAGTTCGGACCGCGCGGCGAACAGACCGGCGGGAAATTCTTTATCCGCCGCCCGGGGCGTATCCGCTTCAATTATGAGGCTCCCTCGCCGATGCGGGTGATCGCCGATGGCAAGTCGGTCGTCATCGGCAACATGAAGCTTAAGACCTGGGATATCTATCCGCTGTCAAAGACGCCGCTGAACCTCTTGCTCAGCGAGAGGATAGATCTCAGCAGCCGGATGGTGCGCGCCGTCCGCGAAGAGTCCGACCTCATCACCATCGTGCTGGGCGACCGTTCGGTCTTCGGCGATTCGACGATCACGATGATGTTCGACCCCAGGACCTATGATCTGCGGCAATGGACGATCACCGACGCGCAGAGGAAGGACACGTCCGTGATGATCTTCAATGTCAGAACCGGGCTGCAGCTGGACGACAAGGTCTTCCGCATTCCCTATGACGAGGTGCGTAACAAGGGCGGCGGCTAGCGAATCAGCGTTTGAAAAGACGCGCGGCGCCGTCACGGGTGGCCGGACCGATCATTGCCTTTGCAGGCCGCCTTCGGGCGGCCTTTTTCACGACTTGCCGAAAGGCGCCAGACCTGTTTAAAACGCTCCCGCGCTGCCGGACGCATCTCCCTCGCCGGCGACATCTCCAAAGGAACGAGGAATGGCCCTTTCCATCGCCACGTGGAACATCAACTCCGTTCGGCTGCGAATGCCGCTCGTGGCCCGTTTCCTGGAGCAGTGGCAGCCGGACATCCTCTGTCTGCAGGAAACCAAGTGCCCGAACGAGCAATTTCCTTCGGCCCCGCTCAGGAGACTCGGCTACAACTATATCGAGATACATGGGCAGAAGGGCTATCACGGCGTCGCCACCATTTCCCGCTTGCCGCTGCATGAGCTGACCGACCGCCGCGACTATTGCGGCGTCGGCGACGCGCGTCATCTCTCTGTCCTCTTCGAGGCTGGCGGCAAGAAGATCCGACTGCACAACTTCTATGTGCCGGCAGGCGGCGACGAACCGGACCGGGCAATCAATCCCAAGTTCGGCCATAAACTGGATTTCGTCGACGAAATGAAGCTTCTGCATGCGGAGGCCGAAGAGGGCATTTCGTCGGTCCTCGTCGGCGATCTCAATATTGCGCCACTCGAGCACGACGTCTGGTCGCACAAGCAGCTCCTGAAGATCGTCAGCCACACTCCGATCGAGACCGACGGCCTGGCCGCGGTGATGGCGGGCGGCGCCTGGGTCGACCTGATGCGACAGCACACGCCGCCGCCGGAGAGGCTTTACACCTGGTGGAGCTATCGGGCGAAGGACTGGGCCGCGGCCGACCGCGGGCGAAGGCTCGATCACATCTGGTCGTCCGCCGACCTGGCGCGCCAGCTCGCCCGCGTAGACATCCTGCGGGAAGCCCGCGGCTGGGACCGTCCGTCCGACCACGTCCCGGTGATCGCACATTTCGATTTTTGAGGGGCTTGCCGCCCGCGCCCAACTCCAGACGCGCAGCGGGATGAGCGGGGCCGGGTCACCTTCGCCCGCTTGCCGACGAGGTTCCCGTCAGGCAAATCGTCCGGCGAGCGCTTCGACTCGGCGGATCATCGCCTGGATATTCTCGCGGATGCGGGCCTCGACCATGGCGGTGACTTCCGGATATTCCTCCAGCATACGGCGGAAGAGCGGCCGATTGATGCGGATCACTTCGCTGTCCTCATCGGCGGTCGCCGTGAATTTGCGTTCGACCATGGATATCAGCGCCAGCTCCGAGAGCAGCGTACCGCGAGCCGCGGTGCCGATGGGCTGCGGCTTGCCTTCGGGACCGGCCTTCGTAAGGGAAAAGCGTCCAGACGCTACCGCATAGGCGCAGTCGGCCGGCGCCCCTTCCCGGAAAAGCTCATGCCCCTTGGCGACGCGGCGGCGCTCGGCGCCGAAGGCGATCAGCCGCAGCTTGTCTTCGCCAATATCCGCAAAGAGCGAGACGTTGGACAGAAGCGCGATATCGTCATTGAGCCCCAAGCGGCGATACTCCTGGATCGGTGGATGAGCGGTTCACGACCCGCCGTGGTCCGGTTTACGGAACGATCTTGTAACCGCCGTTCTCTGTCACCAAAATTTCCGCGTTGGAAGGGTCGCGCTCGATTTTCTGGCGAAGGCGGTAGACATGCGTTTCCAGCGTATGCGTCGTCACGCCGGAATTGTAGCCCCAGACCTCCTCGAGCAGCACGTCGCGGGTCACCACCTTCTGGTCGGCGCGGTAGAGATAGCGAATGATCGCCGCCTCCTTCTCCGTCAGGCGGATCTTTTGGCCATTTTCCATGGTCAAGAGCTTCTGGCTCGGCTTGAAGGTGTAGGGGCCGACGCTGAAGGTGGCGTCTTCGCTCTGCTCGTGCTGGCGAAGCTGGGCGCGGATGCGGGCCAAGAGCACCGCAAAACGGAAGGGCTTGCTGACATAATCGTTGGCACCGGCCTCGAGCCCGAGAATCGTGTCCGAATCGGTGTCGTGGCCGGTGAGCATGATGATAGGCGCCTTGAACCCGCCCTTGCGCAGCAGCTTCACGGCCTCGCGCCCGTCCATGTCCGGCAACCCGACATCCATGATGAGGAGATCGACCTGGCGGGAGCGTGCCGTCTGTATGCCCTTGCCGGCGGTGGCCTCCTGCAGAAGGTCGAATTCCTCATAGAGCGAGAGCTGCTCTATCAACGTCTCACGCAGGTCATTGTCATCGTCGACAAGGAGAATGGTACGGGTCGCCATGGGGACAATTCCTGTTTGCTTCCTGATTCAAAACTAGCTCAAATACCGCTCTTGGCAAAGCGCGGCGGCCGCTTGCAGCCTTTATATGTGCAATCATGCCTATGGTCGCGACGGGATCACGGCAAGGCAAAAAACTGTGAGAATGATGCGTAGGAAAAAGCCGGGGGCGAGCTCGGCAACATTTTCGATGATCCTCGTGAGAGCCGCACCGCGCGACCGCAGGCGGGCGCTCGTCCAATTCGGCGGCGGCACCGTCGAGGCGGCGATCGGACGAGGCGGCGTAACCGCCCTGAAGCGCGAAGGCGATGGCGCGACGCCGCGCGGGTCGATGAGGCTGATCGGCGGTTATGTGCGGCGGGATCGTGTTCGCCTGCCGCCGACGCGCCTGCCGGTAATGGCAACGCGACGCGAGATGCTTTGGTGCGACGCCCCAAACCATGCCTGCTACAACCGTCCGGTCAGGGCCCCGTTTTCCTGGAGCCATGAGGCGCTGATGCGGGACGACGGGCTCTATGATGTCTGCCTGGTGATGGACTGGAACATCTCGTCCCGGCGCCGCCATGTGGGTTCCGCCATCTTCTTCCACCTCATACGCCCCGGCTATGAACCGACGCAAGGTTGCGTTGCCGTCAGCCTGCCTGCGATGAAACGCCTGATCCGGCACATGCGCGCGGGCATGGTGGTGAAGGTCCTCTGAGTTGATCCCTGGGCGAGCTCAAATACGCACGGCGCTGCAGTCATTTGGCCTCCAGTAGGCGCGGTGTGACGAAGCGGACGAGGCGGCCCTTTCCGGGTGCGACATCCGTCCACTTCTCGGCCTCGAAATCGATCACGGCCAGCCCGGCCGTCGGAAATTTCTCCCTGAGGCGCGGCAAATCTTCGCCGCCGCCGGCGAGCAGTAGCGCCAGTTCCGCCATTCCCGGATTGTGACCCACGAGCAGAAGGCAGCTGACCCAGGGCTCCACGTCACGCACGACCTTGAGTATGGCCGGTGCCGCCACCTCGTAGATGCCGACGGCATCGCGAGCCGTGACGCTTGCCGGCAGTGCGTCGGAGACGATCTCCCAAGTCTCCTCCGCGCGCCGAGCGGTCGAGACGATCGCGAGGTCCGGGACGAGCCCGTGCTCGGCCATATAGGCGCCGATGACCCGTGCGGCCTTTCGCCCGCGCTCCGCCAGCGGTCGGCGATGATCGGCAACCCCCTCCGGCCAACCGGACTTGGCGTGGCGGAGCAGCATGAGGCGGAGCTTTTGCGGCAAAGGGCGATTGGACATGGCTGTTCTTCGTCTATGACCAGGGCACTCGACCATTGTCGCACCGCCGGTGCCGCTTGTCTCCCGGAGAAGCGGGAAGAAACTCGACTACCCCAATCCCTCACTACAAGGGGAGGGGCCCGGCATCCGCGCGCGGCCTTCCTTTAAGTCTCCGGTTCGGTGAGGCCTCGGCAACGATGAAGAATGGACGGAGCGGCGCAGCACAGAAAACCCCTCCCCCTTTTGGGGAGGGGTGAAAATGAAGGGCTTGAGAGGGGTAACCCCGAAGCCACAAAGCTAGAACAGGCCTATTTCCACTCGCGAATGTCGACGAAATGGCCTGCTACCGCGGCGGCGGCGGCCATTGCAGGGGAGACCAGATGGGTGCGCCCCTTGAAGCCCTGCCGGCCTTCGAAATTGCGGTTCGAAGTCGAGGCGCAGCGCTCGCCCGGCTTCAGCCGGTCGTCGTTCATCGCCAGGCACATGGAGCAGCCCGGCTCGCGCCAGTCGAAACCCGCTTCCTTGAAGATCTTGTCGAGGCCTTCCGCTTCGGCCTGCTCCTTTACGAGGCCGGAGCCAGGCACGATCATTGCCGAGACGGTCGAGGCGACCTTACGGCCCTCGACAACCTTGGCGACGGCGCGCAGGTCCTCGATGCGGCCATTGGTGCACGAGCCGATGAAAACGCGATCAATGCCGATATCGGTGATCTTGGTACCCGGCTTCAGGCCCATATAATCAAGGGCTCGCCATTTCGAAGCGCGCTTCGTCTCGTCCTGAATGTCGTCCGGGTTCGGCACGACGCCCTCTACGGAGACGACGTCTTCCGGCGAGGAGCCCCAGGAGACGATCGGCGGCAGGTTGGCGGCGTCGAGCACGACGACCCGGTCATAATGGGCGCCTTCGTCCGTATGCAGCGTCTTCCAGTATTCGAGCGCCATGTCCCAGGCCTTGCCTTTCGGCGCGCGGGGCCGGTCCTTGATATAGGCGAAGGTTGTTTCGTCCGGTGCGATCAGGCCGGCGCGGGCGCCACCTTCGATCGTCATATTGCAGACGGTCATGCGGCCTTCCATCGAGAGCGAACGGATCGCTTCGCCGGCGAACTCGATGACGTGGCCGGTGCCGCCGGCCGTGCCGATCTCGCCGATGATGGCGAGAATGATGTCCTTGGCGGTGACGCCGGCCGGCAATTGGCCGTCGACGCGCACCAGCATGTTCTTCGCCTTCTTCTGGATCAGTGTCTGCGTCGCCAGCACGTGCTCCACTTCCGAGGTGCCGATGCCGTGCGCAAGCGCGCCGAAGGCGCCATGGGTCGAGGTGTGGCTATCGCCGCAAACGATCGTCATGCCCGGTAGCGTGAAGCCCTGCTCGGGGCCGACAATGTGCACGATGCCTTGGCGCCTGTCGTTCTCGGAATAATATTCGACGCCGAAATCGGCAGCATTCCTGGCAAGCGCTTCGACCTGGATGCGGCTTTCCTCGTTCTTGATGCCGAGGTGGCGATCCGGCGAGGTCGGCACGTTATGGTCGACGACGGCGAGCGTCTTTTCCGGCGCACGGACCTTTCGGCCGGCCATGCGCAGGCCTTCGAAGGCTTGCGGACTCGTCACCTCATGCACGAGATGACGGTCGATGTAGAGAAGACAGGTGCCGTCGTCCTGCTGGTTTACCAGGTGATCGTCCCAGATCTTGTCATAGAGGGTACGCGGTGCGCTCATGGCGATATGTCCATCGAATTGTCAGAATACGGGAAAGCCGGCGGCAGGCCGGAAACAACACTGATCGAGCGATCAGGATAGGCGGCTCGTAAGCGCGCCGCAAACACGCGCGAAAAAGCGTGCCGGCAGACGCTTGTGATCCTGCAGCACGACAATTTGCTGTTCGCGACATCCGAATTTGGATTCCATGGCCGGTGCTCATACCAATTTTCCGATGGTTTCGCAATCAGCGAGATCGGGCCAGGACGCATCTCTTCCTCGGTCCGGGCGTGCGGATATTTGCTGTGTGTGTCTTTCGCGGCCGGCTTGCGGATAAAGTTAAAAAGGCGTTAACCTTCGATTGGGCGCCGTTAAAGTTGCCTGTGGGTTAACGCCGCTGAGCAGCCGCGGCGGGATTCCGGTTCGCCGCACCGTCTGTTTAGAGTCGAGTCATGAAGACTGTTTCGATCGAGGTCAGGCCCGGGGAGCCACGCGAGGCGGCGGCGATCGCCGACGTTCATCGCGTTTCCTGGCTGCAGGCCTATGGTGGCCTTATCCCCCACCGCCCGCTGATCCGGATGGTCGATCGCCGCGACGAAACGTGGTGGCGAAAGGCTACGCGCGGCCCGGCGACGCTGCTCGTCATCGATGTCGCGGGCGCGATAGCCGGCTATGCTACGCTCGGCCTGAGCCGCGCGCGGGCGCTGCCGCAAGAAGGCGAAATCTACGAGATCTACCTTCGCCCCGAATATCAGGGCATGGGCCTCGGGCGGGTCCTGTTCGGTGAGGCCAGGAGCCTGTTGAAGTCGCTCGGCTGCGACGGCCTCGTGGTCTGGTGTCTGGAAGACAGCGACCAGGCCTATCATTTCTTCCAGTCGGCCGGCGGCCGCGATATTGCCGAGGGGATGGAGGATTTTGGCGAAAAGCATCTGAAAAAGGTCGGCTTCGTCTGGAAGTGAGCGCGCCCGGCGCCTCGCCCTCTCGGCGTGATCGGGAAATTCCGACATGCCTCCATTTGGCCGCGGGGCCTGCCTACTGCAGGTCTCCTTAAATCGACCCCGATTTAAGGACAAAGGCACATAGAAATCGAAGGTGCTACAGCGGTGCGCGTCCGACAAGACGCGCACCGCTGTAGGTCAATTCCACCCCCCGGACGAAAGGCATGTTGCAATGCGGCATGTTTCCCTTTATCCGAGGGCGATTTCTCAATTACCCTGGAGGTGCTCATGCGGATCGACGCGATTTCCATCGGAAAGAATCCACCGGAAGATGTCAATGTGATCGTGGAAGTCCCGGTCGGCGGGCATCCGATCAAGTATGAAATGGACAAGGAAGCCGGTACGCTGGTCGTCGACCGATTCCTCTACACGCCGATGACCTATCCGGGCAATTACGGCTTCGTGCCGCACACGCTTTCCGATGATGGCGATCCGATCGACGTGCTCATCTGCAACACGCGGCCGCTGGTGCCGGGCTGCGTCATCAATGTCCGTCCGATCGGCGTGATGATGATGGAAGACAATTCCGGCAAGGACGAGAAGATCATCGCCGTGCCGTCGGGGCATCTGACCAAGCGCTACGACAAGGTGAATGACTACACCGACCTGCCGGAAATCACGCTCAAGCAGATCGAGCACTTCTTCGAGCACTACAAGGACCTCGAGCCCGGCAAGTGGGTGAAGATCTTTGGCTGGAAGGATGCGAGCGTCGCCCGCCAGCTGATCGTCGAGGCGATCGAACGCGCCAAGGCGCAGAAGTAGCGCAGCCTAATGACGCCGGTGATCTCGGCGAGACGTTTCCTTATCTCCTCCGGGTCGGCGTCGATCCGGAGGATTTTTTTGCGCTGGGTGTCGCTGGAAAGAAGCGAAATCCTGTTGTTCGACGCGCCGAGCGCCTACAGCGCCACGCGTCTTCTGAGACCAGGAATTGCTGCATGTCTTTGTCCTCGATTTACGGAGACATGCAGTAGTCGATGAGCGCGATCAGCGCGTGGTCCGCCTAGCCCTTTTCCGGTACGGCGCGCACTCGCACTTTCAGGTTCTCCTCACCGTCGGACGCCGTCCGGCGATCGCGACGCGCCCGCCATTCGCAGTCAGCCAAACGGTGACGCGCGCATGTCGCCGAATGCGGTGAGGGCGCAGCAACCCATCTTCCAGCATAGCACTTCCCTAAAATCGGGTCCGATCTTCGGGCCGATGCGCTAGCCGAGCAGCGCGGAAGCGACGGTCGTGTTCAGGAAATACCAGATGAAATAGAGGATCACCAGAACGATCAGCGGCGACAGATCGATGCCGCCCATGTCCGGCAGGAACCGACGGATCGGCCGGTAAAGAGGCTCCGTCAGCTGATAGAGCGAACGGCCGATCATGTTGATCGCCTGATTGTTCACATTGATCACGTTGAATGCGTAGAGCCAGGAGAAGATGGCCGATGCGATGATCAGGAACCAGGCGATATTGATGATGAGGTTCAAGGTTGCGATGACTGCGAGCATGCCGGTCTCCAATTCGTCGTTGACAGACATGTAGACATTGGGAACTAAACGGGCAAGTACGTCGCTTCGCCCTGCTCCATCATGTTTAACGGCGCGGGCCGCCAGCTTTTCCTCCGAGGAGTGCTTCCACCATGTCGGCCGATCACGCTGCGCAACGCTTCGCCGCCTTCCGACATGTCGGCTACCGGCGCTATTTCTTCTCCCGCTTCCTCGCCTATTTCGCGGTCCAGATCATGTCCGTTGCGGTTGGCTGGCAAATCTACGACCTGACCCGCGACCCCTTCGCGCTCGGGCTCATCGGTCTCTTCCAATTCCTGCCATCGCTCGTGCTCATCCTCGTCACCGGCAGCGTCGCGGACCGCTACAACCGCCGCCTCATCATGGGGCTCTGCATGCTGGTCGGCACGCTCTGTGCCGCGGCGCTCTTGGCACTGACGCTGACGGGGTTGTTTTCGCCCTGGCCGGTCTATGCGATCCTGATCGTCTTCGGCATCGAGCGGGCGTTTCTTGCGCCGGCCTCGCAATCGCTGGCGCCCAATCTCGTGCCGGCCGAAGACCTGGCGAATGCGATTGCCTGGAATTCCTCGTCCTGGCAGACGGCGACGATCGTCGGGCCGGTGGTGGGCGGGTTGATCTACGGCCTTGATCCGACGGTGCCTTATGCGGTCAGTCTCTGCTTCTTCGCCGCGGCTGCGCTCATGGTGCTGGCGGTGCCAAAACCCGCCCAGCGCTCTGCGCAAGCGGGACAGAGCTGGCAGACGATCACCGCCGGCTTCCGCTATATCAGAGCCGAGAAAGTGGTGCTTGGAGCAATCTCGCTCGACCTCTTCGCCGTCTTGCTCGGCGGCGCGGTGGCGCTGATGCCGGTCTTCGCGCGCGACATTCTGGTGCTTGGGCCGTGGGGCCTGGGACTTTTGCGCGCCGCGCCGGGCATTGGTGCGGTCGGCATGGCCATCTGGCTCGCCGCCCACCCCATTCGAAACCGCGCCGGCTTCTATATGTTCACCGGCGTCGCGCTTTTCGGCCTTGCGACCATCGTCTTCGGACTCTCCACGACCGCCTGGATCTCGATCGTCGCGCTCATCGTCATGGGGGCCGCGGATATGATTTCGGTCTATGTGCGCGAGATCCTGATCGCGCTCTGGACGCCGGACGAACTGCGCGGCCGCGTGAATGCGGTCAACATGGTTTTCGTCGGCGCCTCCAATGAGCTTGGCGAATTCCGTGCCGGTATCATGGCTTCAGGCTTCGGCTCCGTCTTCGCTGTCGTCTTCGGCGGCCTGGGCACCTTGCTGGTATCGCTCCTCTGGGCGATCGGCTTTCCGCAATTGCGCAAGATCGATACGCTCGACGTACCCGCAGAGAAGCGCGGCGTCTGAGTTTACGGGCCGCGGTCGGAAGGGCCCCTCATCCCGCTGCCGCGACCTTCTCCCCGCAGGCGGGGAGAAGGGGACGCGTGGTACCCTTTCATTCCATTTTCTGCGCGGACGGAGGGGCGAGCTGCGAATTCCTCCCCCTCGCCCCGCTTGCGGGGAGAGGGCCGGGGTAAGGGGCGTTCATGCATTTTTGACAGTCTTCGGAGCCTCTTCCCTACGCAGGAAGATGAGCTCCAGGAAGTTCTCCATCCAGGTCCGCAACGGGCGGTCGTGCAGCATGTGGCCATCGAGATGGGCCTTGCCCATCTGGGCGCCGGGCAGCACGAAGCGGTGGGCGCCGTGAACGACCCAGCGATGCATCATCGCCCGTGTCAGCTCTCCGTGAAACTGGATGCCCCAGGCATTGTTGCCATAGCGGAAGGCCTGGTTGGGATAGGTGTCGCCGGTCGCCAGCAGCTCCGCGTCCCTCGGCAGTTCGAAGCCTTCGCGATGAAAATGGTAGACCATCGCCGGCCAATCGATCAGCGCCCTGCCGGCCTCCGTGGCCTTGAGCGGGTACCAGCCGATCTCGGTCATGCCCTCTTGATGGGGTGCAACCTTGCCGCCGAGATTGCGGGCGAGCATCTGTGCGCCGAGGCAGATCCCGAGATAGGGCTTGTTCTCCTTCAACGGCACCGACAGCCAGTCGATCTCGCGACGAACGAACTCCTCCTCGTCATTCGCGCTCATGGGTCCGCCGAAGACGACCGTGCCCGAATGGTGGCTCAATGACGGCGGCAGGTCGTCGCCGAGCGCCGGACGGCGGATATCCAGTCGAAAACCTTTCTGCTCGAGGATATGGCCGACACGACCGGCGCTCGAGCGCTCCTGATGGAGTATGATGAGGATGGGTTTCTTGGTGTCGCAGCCCTCTTGCGGCATCGTCAGCTTTCCTGTTGCCCGCCTGTGTCCTCCTCCCCGTCGATCTTGGCGACCACTTCCTGACGTTTCAAGACCCGGTCGCGCCCCGAAACGCCGAGAAGATCGGCGATCCGCCAGATCACGTGGTCCTCCATCTCACTGCGCTCGCCATCGGCATAGACGATTTCCCAGAGCATACCGACGAGCTCGATGCATTGTTCCTCCGCAAAGTGACGCTTGATCTCCGCCGTGAATTGATAGAAGTCGATGGCCTCGCTTTCGGCTGTCTCGCCGGCTGCAACCAGCGCATTGAGTGCGCTGTCGTCGAGTTGATAGTACTCCTTGATGATCGCCCGCATCTTGCGGCGCTCGGAAGAGCGGATCTTCCCGTCCGCTTCCATCACCTGGAAACAAAGCCCGATGACGGCAACGCGGGGATCACCCCTTTCGATCTGCGCAGCCGAACCCGTCAGCCCTTCGAGGAAGGCTCGAAACCGTTCAAACATCTCTTATGCCCACAGCCCGTCGAAACATGGGATCCAATAGGGAGAAAACTCCGAACTATCTTCAGAAAAGCCGGAAATTGGTCTTGTCCCCGTCCCCCGCCGCGGAGGCGCGAACGCCCGGATCGTCCGGACGGCGACCGAAGAAGGGGCTCGGTTCCTCGTCGCCGACCGGCTCCTTGCTCTCAGGTCGTGCGGTTTCTTCCTTGCGTTCCGGCAATTCGATCGGCGTCTCGGCTTCGGCAGGAGCAGCGGGCGCTTCCGCTTCAGCGGGCTCCGGCGGTTCGGCTGCGGCCGCAGGTATCGCGGTCGCCACCGGCGGCAGGCTGCGGATTGCCGCGTCGGCGTCCGGCCGGTCCTCTTCCGTCGTTGCCGAAAGCTGCGTTGGCGGCGCCTTCCATTCGAAGGCATCGAGCCGGCCGCTGACCGGCGAGACCGGCAGCCAGGAGGGTGAAATCACCCCATCGGCGGTCCAGGCCGGATCGCGCGGGCTGCGCAGCGCCTGCGCCATCCAGTGGCGGATACGGCCCTCGTCGCCGGTATCCGCCTCCTCGATATCCGCAAGCAGCATGAAAATGCTCTCGGTCGGCGCGAGCCGGGCGGCGGCCTCGGCCTTTTGCCGGGCAAGGTCGAGTTCGCGTGCGTCGAGGGCTGCCTCGGCAACGGTCGCCAAGGAAACGGCGTTGTTGCCGCGCAACGTTTCGAGCCTTTTCGCGCGCTTCAGCCGGTCAAGTGCAGAGTCGCCGCCGCGTGCGCGCACATAAAGACCGGCGATCTCCGGATGCGGCTCAAGCTTCCAGACCTTTTCAAGCGTCGAGGCGCCCTTGCGCAGATTGTCTTCGCGAAACAGCGCCTTGGCTGCGATCAGCGCTGCCGGTACCAGCCGCTCTTCGAGCTTCAGCGCCGCCAGCGCGTCGTCGCGCGCCGACTTCGGGTCGGCTTCGAGATTGCTCATGGCGCGTGCCGTCAGCAACACGGCCTTCTTCCGGTTCGCGTCCTTCTTGTCGAGGACATTGGCGGAGCGGCTCTGGTCGAGGAGGCGAAGCGCCTCGTCCCACCGGCCGGCCTGGCTGCGATCGTCGAGGGTCGCGAGCGTCGCCCAGGCCAGGTGCGGCGCCTTTTCGGCGGCGCGCTCTGCAAATTGGCGGGCAGCTTCATGGGCACCGAGGCGCTTGGCCTCGAGATAGAGCCCGCGCAGGCCGAGTTCGCGCGTCTCCGGGTCGTCCGCCATCTGTTCGAATTTCCGGCGCGCGTCGTCATGCCGACCCTCGATCAGTGCCGTCTGCGCCTCGAGCAGGTGGATCAGCGGCTCCTGGTCCACCCGAATCAGGCTCCGCGTGCGGCTTACCATCTTTCGGGCGAGGGCGGCATCGCCGGCTCCGGCGGCGATCAGCCCGGTCGATAGCGCCTGATAACCGCGGTCGCGCTTACGGGCGCGGAAATAGCGGGTGACGGTTTGCGGCGATAGCCATATCGCCCGGACCAGCCAAATCGTGATGAGGACAAGCGCAATGAGCGAGATCAGGATGGAGGCCGCGCGCATCAGGCTCATTTCGATGAGCTGTCCCTGCCATGTCAGCGAAAGCTCGCCTGGCCGGTCTGCAAGCCAGGCAAACCCGAGGGCGAGAGCGAGGACGAGCAGGATGAAGAACAGTATCCGGATCATGTAGACTTCTTTCTTCCCCGTTAGTGCGAGATGCGCTCACATGCGTTCGCGCCGCCGCTCCAACTGTTTGGTTGCCGCAAATTGCGCGGCATCAGCTGATTCCACCTGACTGCAAAATTCCGTAAGGCACGCCGCTATCAACGTACTCATGCGACGCGCCTAGGCTCGATATGCATTAGCCTTGCGTGCCGCTGCGCGCCATGGCTTCAGCCATGGCGGCATCGATTATCGTTTCGACATGCAGCCGCCGGTCGAGCTTCTCCTTGAACTCCTGCCCGGCGGACTTCGCGGGTTCGGGAAGGTTGGCCCATTCGAGCGACGCGCCCTTGAGGTCGCCATTGTCGAGCTTGTCTTCGATCCGGGCGATCACCGCCTCCGGCGAGTCGCCTTCGATGCTGCCCACCGGACGCACGCGGATGCCGGACATTGCGCTCGAAACCAGGCGGTCGAAAATACCCTCGTCCGGATCGGGCTGGATGAGCGCGTCCAGCATCGCCGAGGCTGCGGCCGGGAATTCCGTCCGCAATTGCACGCGCGTGGCGACACCCGTTGGGGCGTGGTCGGCCAGTTCCTTCACCGTCTCATCCTCCGGCGCGACGCTGCGCAACTGGTCGAGTTCGGCGAGGAAAGGTCCACCGCGATCGATCGCCGTCTTCAGGGCGGTCACGGCAACGGCCTTTGCCATCCGGATATCGTTGGCCGGCGCATTCAGCTTTTGCTCCGCCTCATCAATGCGGGCCGCAAGTTCGGATCTCTCGGCATTCGTGGTCTGCCTGACATCGGCTAGTCCGGCCTTCAAGGCGGCGATTTCTTCGGTCAGATTGCCGATCTCGGCTTGAAGCGCCGTCACGTCCGGCGCGCCAGCCGGCGCCCCGGTCGTCTGTTCCAGCGCAGCGACACGGCTTTCCAGGGGAGCGATGTCGACCGACGCCGGCCGTGGCCGCGCTTGAAGCTCGGCCTTCACGGCCTCGATTTCGCTTCTGAGTTCCTGCTCCGCCGCGCCGTTGCCGCGTTCCGGTCCGAGGGTGGGGAGGTAGCCGGCATATTGCAGCACCCCGGCCCCGGCAAGCGCCACCAGTCCGCCGAGGATGCCGGCGGCGAGCGCGCCGGAAGCGGAGGGCCGCCTGGCCTTGGTCTCCGGTGCCGCGGCATTGTTCAAGTGCGGGGGCTCCTCGTCGAAGGCGGCCGCGGCCGAGTCGACCCGCTCCGCCTCCGCTTCCTCCTGGCGTTCGGCTTCCTGGCTCTCGGTCTCCTGGTTCTCGGTTTCCTGGTTCTGGGCTTCCCGGTACTCCGTCTCCGGGTGCTCCGCCTCACCAGGCCCGGGCGTCTGGCTTGCAGCCATGTCCGCCGGCTTGTCGGTGACAGGGTCCCGATCGGCGACGGCTTCCGCTTCGGTCTCCGTCCGTTCCGCTTCGAGATCGATCGTCAACGGTTCCTTTTCCGGTTTCGAACGGCGCGGCGGCTTTTCCGATACCATGGTGATCCCTTCGCGTTTTCTCGCCTTTTGGCAAATTCTTCGTCGGAGCGGCGGCCAGTCTCGTTTTCCTTGTCCCGCTCCACAGCCAAACCTAATCAGGGAAGCGCAGCAGGGAAAGCCCCGAGTTCCGTTTTCGCTTCTAACCGGACATTCGTGGAGACTTCCGTGAATGTCTGCTGAGTTTCCCGTGTTTTGCCAGGTTCCGATTGCAAAACTCCAGAACCGCTTTTGCGGAACCTGCCTAGATGACCTTACCCGGGTCTTGAAAGTCCGCCGGAAAATCGGCGTCGGCTTTGCTGATCCCGTCTTAGGCGGGAGGCAGATTTTTCCCCATTTCGGTTCCAAGGAGCTCCAACAGGTTCTCCTCGTCGGGCGCCGCGGCGACATCGGCAATGGCGCCGTCCGGCAGCGCGTCCCTGACCGCCGCGCTAAGGCAGAGATAGCGCGCGGAGAAAGCCGCCCCCTTGAGGCCGGCTTCCGCAAGAAGCGTGGCGAAGCGCAGCGCCGTCCGGCGCGAATAGAGAAGCACCGCGTCGAAGGGGCCGTCCCGCAGGAGATCGGGCAGGATTTGCGGCCCGTAGGAAATGGGTTGCATCCCGTAGGTTTCGACGGTTACGTGCCTGACTTTCCGCTCGGACAGCATGCGCTCGAAATCGCTGGCGCGTGGGGCGCCGGCGAGATAGACGAGCGTTCCGGTTTCGGGCGGGATCTGGACGGCGAGCGCCTCGCCGGTTCCCGGCCCGATGCGGATATCGGTGAAGCCGAGCGATGCGGCGGCGCGCGCGGTCGCTTCGCCAACCGCGAAGAGCGGTGTTGCACGATGGGGTTCAAGCGCCGGGCCAAGCGCGGCGAGCGCGCGGATCGCTTCCGCGCTGGTGACGGCAAGGGCGTTGTGCTGTTGGTCCAGTGCGGCCCGGACGGCGGCGACGGAATGCTGTGCCTTGAACAGCGGCAGGACGACAGCCTCGTGCCCCAGCGCCTCCAGCTTCTGCGCCGTCCTTCCGGCGGCGGGCTGCGGGCGGGTCACGAGCAGGCGCATGGGTCAGATCCAGCTTTCGAAAAAGCCAGGCCCCGCCTTGGCGCGGATGTCTTCGCCGGCCCGGCGCCCGAGTTCCGTGGCGTCGGCCGCCTTGCCCTCGATTTCAACGCGGTGACAGGTGGCGCCGTCAGGCGTCAGGATCATGCCGGAAAAGCGGAGATGGGTGCCGTCGGAAGTGGCATAGCCGGCAATCGGCGTGCGGCAGGAGCCGTCGAGCGTCGCCAGGAAACCGCGTTCGCAGGAAACCGCCTCATGGGTGCGTGCGTCGTCGATCGCCGCCAGCAGCATATCGACGCGGTCGTCGCCGATGCGGCTCTCGATGCAGATCGCGCCCTGGGCCGGTGCCGGTGGAAACTCTTTGGGATCGAGCAGTTCGGTCGGCACGTCCGTCATGCCAAGCCGTCTCAGGCCGGCATAGGCGAGCAGGGTGCCCTCGACCTGGCCCTCGGCAAGCTTGCGCAGCCGCGTTTCGACCTGGCCTCTATAGGTGATGACGTTGATATCGGGTCTCAGCCGGCGGATCAGCGCCTGGCGGCGCAAGGACGAGGAGCCGACGGTCGCGCCCTGCGGCAGGTCGACGAGCTTCGCCGCCGTGCGGCCGATAAAGGCGTCGCGAATGTCCTCGCGCGGCAGAAAAGCAGTGAGGGTGAGCCCATCGGGAAGTTTCGTCGGCATGTCCTTCGAGGAATGCACGGCGAAGTCGAGTTCGCCGGACAGGAGCTGCTGCTCGAGTTCCTCGGTAAACAGTCCCTTGCCGCCGATTTCCGCCAACGAGCGGTCGGTGATCCGATCGCCTTTCGTCGAGAGGACGACGATCTCGAACATTTCCGGCGGCAGGCCATGGGCGGCGGCCAGCCGGTCGCGCGTTTCACGGGTCTGGGCCAGCGCCAGCGGGCTGCCGCGCGTGCCGATGCGGAAAGGTTTTGTTTGCATCCTCGGTCATCCATTGTTACTGCATGGAGCCTTAAATCGGAGACCGATTTAAGGATCAAACCATGCAGCACTTCAACGCGTTACAGCGTCATTTATGCGTCTGAAAGACGCGAGGGCGCTGTCGAGTTCGGTGTACCCACCTTTCGGCGCGACCGCAATCACTGAGTAGTCTACTGATGTCCACGCCCCTGCGCATTCTCGGCATAGAGACAAGCTGCGACGAGACCGCGGCTTCGGTCGTTCTGCGCGACGAAAAGGGCAGCGGCCGGATTCTCGGCGACGTGGTGCTCAGCCAACTGGAAGAGCACAGCGCCTATGGCGGCGTCGTGCCGGAGATCGCGGCCCGCGCCCATGTCGAGGCGCTGGACGCGCTGATCGAGGAAGCGCTCTTGCGCGCCGGGGTGACGCTGAAGGACATCGATGCGATCGCTGCGACGAGCGGTCCCGGTCTTATCGGCGGGCTGATCGTCGGCCTGATGACCGGCAAGGCGATCGCCCGGGCAATAGGCAAGCCGCTCTACGCCGTCAATCATCTTGAAGGCCATGCGCTGACAGCGCGGCTGACGGACGGGCTTTCCTTTCCTTATCTCATGCTGCTCGTCTCCGGCGGCCACACGCAATTGATCCTGGTGAAGGGCGTCGGCGACTACGAGCGCTGGGGCACGACGATCGACGACGCGCTCGGCGAAGCCTTCGACAAGACGGCGAAATTGCTCGGCCTTCCCTATCCCGGCGGGCCGGCGGTCGAACGGGCGGCAAAGACCGGCGATCCGGAGCGCTTCGATTTTCCGCGGCCGCTCGTCGGCGACGCCCGGCTTGACTTCTCCTTCTCGGGCCTCAAGACAGCCGTCCGCCAGGCGGCGCAATCGCTGGAGCCGGTGACGGATGAGGATATCGCCGATATCTGCGCTTCGTTCCAGCGGGCGATCTCGCGCACGCTCAAGGACCGCGTCGGCCGCGGGCTCAAGCGCTTCAAGGAAGACTATGCATCGGTCGCTGCACCGGCACTGGTCGTCGCCGGCGGCGTGGCCGCCAACCAGACACTGAGGGCGACGCTCCAGGCGCTTTGCGACGAGCACGATTTTCGCTTCGTTGCGCCACCGCTCCAGCTTTGCACGGACAATGCGGCAATGATCGCCTGGGCGGGGGCCGAAAGGCTGGCGGCAGGGCTGCCGGCGGACGGTCTCGAGGTTGCGCCGCGCTCACGCTGGCCCCTCGACGGCGAGGCTCAGGCACTGATCGGCTCCGGCAAGCGCGGTGCCAAGGCATGATGGACGGAAAATGAGCGGCAATTCCAAGATCGTGGTCATCGGCGCGGGCGCCTTCGGAACGGCGCTCGCCGCCGTCGCGGCGGCAAGGACGAACGCCAACGTCATCTTGCTCGCACGCCGCGAGGAAACGGCCGCGGAATGCCGCCGGACCGGGCGCAACGAGCCGGCATTGCCCGGCATTTCGCTGCCCGCGGGGCTTCAGTTTTCCGCCAATAAGACAGTGCTTATCGACGCCGACATCGTGCTTTTCGCGATGCCGTCGCAGGAGCACAGGGCAGCCGCCCGCAGCTACGGTGCGGTGATCGGCGCCGGCGCAACGATCGTCACCTGCGCCAAGGGCATGGAGCAGTCGACGGGTCGGCTTCTCACGGATGTTCTCGACGAGGAACTGCCGGGCCACAGGATCGCCGTCCTGTCCGGCCCGGGCTTTGCTGCCGACATCGCCAAGGGCCTGCCGACGGCGATGGTGATCGCAGCATCCGACATGACGCTGGCGAAGGACCTCGCCGCAGCCCTTTCCGGCCCGACCTTCCGGCTCTATCCGTCGACGGATCGTATCGGCGTTCAGCTTGGCGGAGCGCTGAAAAACGTGCTGGCGATCGCCTGCGGCATCGTCGAGGGGGCAGGGCTAGGCGATTCGGCCCGCGCGGCGCTGATTTCGCGCGGCCTTGCGGAAATGTCGCGCTTCGTGACGGCAAGAGGCGGCGAAGCGGATACGGTGCGCGGGCTGTCGGGCCTCGGCGACCTGGTGCTGACGGCGACGAGCCATCAGTCTCGCAACCTGCGCTTCGGCATCGCGCTTGGTCGGAACGGCCGTGCGAACGGCAGCGGCGAACTCGTCGAAGGCGCCTTTGCGGCCTCCGTTGCGGCACGCGTGGCCGGCGAGCTTGGCGTGGAAATGCCGATCACACAGGCGGTCGCCGCCATCATCGACGGCAGGCTCGATGTGCGCACCGCGCTCGAACAGTTGATGTCGCGCCCGATCACGCAGGAATGATTCCGCGAGCGAAACGAGAACGGAGCGGGCGGTTCCCGCCTCCAACACTTCGATCGATAATGTCAGGAGGAATGATGCTTTTCGCACTTCTATGCACGGACAAGCCTGGGGCGCTCCAACTGCGGCTCGACACCCGCCCCGACCATATTGCCTATCTCAACGATCTCAACGCCAAAGGCATCCTCAAGATCGCCGGGCCCTTTCTCGGCGAGGACGGCAAGCCGACCGGCAGTCTCGTGATCGTCAAGGCTGAGACGATCGAAGAGGCGGGAGCGATTGCCGAAGCAGACCCTTACGCCAAGGCGGGGCTTTTCGCGAATGTCGAGATCAAGGCCTACAACTGGGTCTTCAACAATCCGGAGGCTTGAGGCGGGATGGCTCACTGGCTCTACAAATCCGAACCGATCAAGTGGTCCTGGCAGATGCAGAAGGATGCGGGCGAGGCGGGCACCGAATGGACCGGCGTTCGCAACTATCTGGCCCGCAACAACATGCGGGCGATGCAGCTCGGCGACAAGGGTTTCTTCTACCATTCGAACGAAGGGCTCGAGATCGTCGGCATCACCGAGGTCTGCGCCCTTTCGCATCCGGATTCGACGGCGGAAGGCGATCCGCGCTGGGACTGCGTCGACATCCGCGCCGTCATGGACATGCCGCGCCCGGTATCGCTCAAGGAGATCAAGGCCAATCCGAAGCTCGCGAACATGTCGCTCGTCACCTCCATGCGGCTCTCGGTGCAGCCGGTGACCGAGGAGGAATGGTTCGAGGTCTGCCGCATGGGCGGACTCGACAATCCGCCAAAGTAGTTTGTCTTTGCCGCGTGATTTATCCGAAAACCGGTACCCACTTTCGGATCACGCTCTGAGTGTCTCTACCTTGAAAACCGATCCCGAAAGCTTCATCCGCACCAACACGGGCATTCTCTCGCCGCCGCATGTACCGGAAATACGGCTGCATCTGGCGAGCGAAGCGCATGATCTGTGGCTGAAGACGGAGGAGGAACTGGAGGAGATCGGGCTGCCACCGCCCTTCTGGGCCTTCGCCTGGGCGGGAGGGCAGGGGCTGGCACGATATGTCCTCGATCATCCGGAATGCGTGCGAGGACGCCGCGTCGTCGATTTCGCCTCCGGCTCCGGCCTTGTGGCGATCGCCGCCAAGATGGCCGGCGCGCAGGACGTCGTCGTCGTCGACATCGACCCCTGGGCAGAAACGGCGGTGCGGCTCAATGCGCAGCTGAACGGCGTCGCGATCGACTTCCTCGGCGAGGACGTCATCGGCCGGGGCCGAGAAGCGGATGTCTATCTCGCCGGCGACGTTTTCTACGACAGGGGGTTTGCCGACCTCCTTCGCCCGTGGTTCAGCACACTTGCGCGAGCCGGTGCCGCCGTCCTCGTCGGCGATCCGGGCCGAAGCTATTGTCCGCGCGAGATGATGACGGCGCTTGCGACCTATGAGGTGCCGGTGACCCGGGCGCTCGAGGATAGCGAGGTCAAACGGACAACGGTCTGGCGGTTCGCCGACGCCGGCTGACGGCACTCACGGCCTCACGACGCACACGCCCGCTTCGAAAGAGCAGGCGCTGGCATTCACTCCAGGCGTGACGACGATGATTTTCGCGCGCTTGCCCGGCGCCCGCGCATAGACGCCGTTCTCGGCGATATAGCCATAGCTGTCGGCGCGGCGGAAATAAATGCCGTTGCCCTCATCGCGATAGGCGGAGATGTTGCCTGCATAGGTCCCGATGCCCGGGATCACCGAGGGCACGTCATAGCTGCCATAGGGGATTTGGCCGCCATAGGAGAGGGGAGCATGGCCGCCGATGACGATGACGCGGGGAAAAGCCTTCCGGTCGCGGCGTGAGAAATGATGCCGGCGGTCTTTCAGCCGGACGTGCCGGGTCTTGGTGCGGACGCCGAACAAGTCCCGCGAGCCGATCGACGAAAAGCCGATGCTGGTCGTGACCGAGCGATGGCGTCGCTTACCGGCAAAGAAGCGATGATGACCGTGCTTCTTGCGAAAAGCGTGGTGCGGCGGGCGGTGCTTGAAATGGTTATGGCGTACCCGCGTCTGGACTTCGGGAGAGCCGTCCCCCGCCGTCGCCGGCAGGCCGACCGGCATGGCAAGGCTCAAGGACAGCACTAGGACTTTGGTCGCATGGACCGCCCGCAACAGAAACATCGTGCCTTTGCCTCCCGACCCGGTTAACGAAGCGTTAACCAGCATCCTGCGGCAATCGCGGGCAAATGTCACGGAAATGATTGGCTTTTCCGCGGGATCGTTCACGACGACGATGTCTCGCCCGGACGCAAAAATGCCGCTTTTCGTCTAATCGATTTTATTTATTTCGCACTGCAAACATACTTGTCGTTAAGCAATATGGTGATTAAAGGTCCGGAGGACTGAATTGCGCACAATCGGGTGCGATACCGGATAAGCATGGATTTCGGGGGTTTATCCGGCCATTTCGTGAGGTTCCGATGACGGATGTCACAAGAAGCCGGCCGCTTTCGCCGCATCTTCAAATCTACAAGCCGATTCCCACGATGGTCATGTCGATCATGCACCGCATCACGGGCGGTGCACTCTATTTCGGCACGATTCTGGTCGCCTGGTGGCTGATCGCCGCTGCTTCGGGTGCGGCCTATTACGATTGGGTCAACTGGCTGTTCGGGACGCTGATCGGCAAGGTCGTGCTCTTCGGCTATACCTGGGTGCTGATGCATCACATGCTGGGCGGCATGCGCCACTTCGTCTGGGACCTCGGCTACGGTTACGAGAAGCACTTCGCGACGAAGATGGCCAAGGCGACGCTCGCCGGTTCGGTGACACTGACGCTTCTCATCTGGATCATCGGTTTTCTGGCGCGCTGAAAGGGGATTCACCATGGATATGCGCACGCCTCTCGGCAAGGTCCGCGGGCTCGGGTCGGCCAAGGAGGGCACGGATCACTTCTGGCGCCAGCGCCTGACCGCCGTCGCCAATGTTCCGCTGCTGATCTTCTTCGTGTTCTTCGTCGCGCGTTATGCCGGCGCTTCGCATGCGGAAATCGTCGCGGGGCTTTCGAACCCGTTCGTCGCCGTGACCATGGCTCTGGTGGTGACCTCCGCGCTCACCCACATGCGCATCGGCATGCAGGTCATCATCGAGGACTATGTCCATGCTGAGGGCGCCAAGATCGCGCTCCTCATGCTTAACACGTTTTTTGCGATCGCGATCGGCGGCCTCTGTCTTTTCGCCATTCTGAAGATCGCTTTTGCAGGGTAATTTCGTCATGGCATCCATCAGTTCACCGGCTGCGAACGGCAAGGCCTATCAATATGTCGACCACGCCTTCGACGTGGTCGTCGTCGGCGCCGGCGGCGCGGGTCTGCGCGCGACCCTCGGCATGGCCGAGCAAGGCCTCAAGACCGCTTGCATAACCAAGGTCTTCCCGACGCGCTCCCATACGGTCGCGGCGCAGGGCGGTATCGCGGCCTCGCTGCAGAATATGACGCCGGACTGCTGGCAATGGCATCTCTACGATACGGTGAAAGGGTCGGACTGGCTCGGCGACGTCGACGCCATGCAATATCTCGCCATGGAAGCGCCGAAGGCGGTCTATGAGCTCGAGCATTATGGCGTACCCTTCTCGCGCAATGAGGAAGGCAAGATCTACCAGCGACCCTTCGGCGGCCACATGCAGAACTATGGGGAGGGCCCGCCCGTGCAGCGTACCTGTGCTGCGGCCGACCGCACCGGCCATGCGATCCTGCACACGCTTTACGGCCAGTCGCTCAGGAACAACGCCGAGTTCTTCATCGAATTTTTCGCGATCGACCTGATCATGTCCGACGACGGCCGCTGCACCGGCGTCGTCGCCTGGAACCTCGACGACGGCACGATCCACCGCTTCGCCGCCAAAATGGTGGTGCTGGCGACCGGCGGTTACGGCCGCACCTATTTCTCGGCGACCTCGGCGCATACCTGCACCGGCGACGGCGGCGGCATGATCGCGCGTGCCGGCCTGCCGTTGCAGGACATGGAATTCGTGCAGTTCCATCCGACCGGCATTTATGGTGCGGGCTGTCTCATCACCGAAGGCGCGCGCGGCGAGGGCGGCTATCTCGTGAATTCCGAGGGCGAGCGCTTCATGGAGCGTTACGCTCCCTCGGCCAAGGATCTGGCCTCGCGCGACGTCGTTTCGCGCTGCATGACGATGGAGATCCGCGAGGGCCGCGGCGTCGGCAAGAACAAGGACCATATCTTCCTGCATCTCGATCACCTTGATCCAGCCGTGCTGCACGAGCGCCTGCCGGGTATCTCGGAATCGGCGAAAATCTTTGCCGGCGTCGACGTCACCCGCGAGCCGATCCCAGTGCTGCCGACGGTCCACTACAATATGGGCGGCATCCCGACCAATTACTGGGGCGAGGTGCTGAATGCCGACGCCCAGAACCCTGAGCGCCTCGCGCCCGGCCTGATGGCGGTCGGCGAAGCGGGCTGCGCCTCGGTGCACGGCGCCAACCGCCTCGGCTCCAACTCTTTGATCGACCTCGTGGTCTTCGGCCGCGCCGCGGCAATCCGCGCCGGTCAGATCATCGACCGCAACCAGGCGGTGCCGGAGATCAACACAGCTGCCTGTGATCGCATCATGGATCGCTTCGACCGGCTGCGCTTCGCCAATGGCGGTACGCCGACGGCAGTGCTGCGCGACAAGATGCAGCGCGCCATGCAGGAGGACGCGGCGGTATTCCGCACGCAGGAATCACTCGAATCCGGCTGCCGCCGCCTCTCGGCGATCTGGAAGGAACTGCCGGACGTCAAGGTCACGGATCGCTCTATGATCTGGAACTCCGACCTCGTCGAGACGCTGGAATTGGAAAACCTTATGGCCAATGCCATCACCACGGTCTATGGCGCGGAAGCGCGCAAGGAGAGCCGTGGCGCGCATGCGCGCGAGGACTACAAGGACGGCCCGCTCGGCGGACGCGACGACGTCAACTGGCGCAAGCACACGCTCGCCTGGGTGAACGAAGCCGGCGAGGTCCGACTCGACTATCGCCCGGTCCACACCGAGCTCATCGCGGACGGCATCGATGCGAAGAAGATCGAGCCGAAGGCGCGCGTCTACTGATCTCGAGGATTAAGGCACATGGTTGAACTCGCTCTTCCCAAGAACTCGCAGATCACCGAAGGCCGGGTCTGGCCGAAACCGGCCGGCGCGACGAATTTCCGTGAATACCGGGTCTATCGCTGGAATCCGGACGACGGCAAGAACCCGCGGATCGATACCTATTATATCGATGTCGACGATTGCGGGCCGATGGTGCTCGACGGGCTGCTCTACATCAAGAACAACATCGATCCGACGCTGACCTTGCGCCGCTCCTGTCGCGAGGGCATCTGCGGTTCCTGCGCGATGAACATCGACGGCACCAATACGCTCGCCTGCACCAAGGGGATGGATGAGGTTACGGGTGCGGTGAAGATCTATCCGCTGCCGCACATGCCCGTGGTCAAGGACCTCGTTCCGGATCTCACCAATTTCTACGCCCAGCACCGGTCGATCGAGCCCTGGCTGAAGACGGTCTCGCCGACGCCGGCCAAGGAATGGCGGCAGAGCCATGAGGACCGCGCCAAGCTCGACGGGCTTTATGAGTGCATTCTCTGCGCCTGCTGCTCGACCTCCTGTCCGAGCTACTGGTGGAACGGCGACCGCTATCTCGGTCCCGCCGTCCTGCTGCAGGCTTATCGCTGGCTGATCGACTCCAGAGACGAGGCAACCGGCGAGCGGCTCGACAATCTCGAGGACCCGTTTCGGCTCTATCGCTGCCACACGATCATGAACTGTGCTCAGGCCTGTCCGAAGGGTCTGAACCCGGCGAAGGCGATCGGCGAGATCAAGAAGATGCTCGTCGAGCGGCGGTTCTGACCGTCGGCATCCGTTGCGACAATCCGGCGGCGGGTCACGAAGGTGGCTCGCCGTCTGCTTTATCACGGCTCTCACACCGACGTGTCGCTATGTGATTTGAAAGCTGCGGCCAGGCGGATAGGTATTAAGGCGCCGCGCGTCCTTTCAGGAGCGCAAAGGTCGCTGTAACTGTTCGAATCTGCGCATCGAGCTTTCCGGAAATCGGTTCTCGGAAATCTCGATGCGCTAGCGGAGGATGGAGGTCGCCTATGCTTCGCCCGTTCATCGGACTGGCCGCTTTTCTTCTGCTGTTCATACCGGTGCGGGCGGCCGAGCCGCAATATGCGATTTTCGCGGGCGGCTGCTTCTGGTGCGTGGAATCCGATTTCGATGCCGTGCCGGGCGTTCTCGAGACGGTCTCCGGCTATGCCGGCGGGAAGAGCGCGAATCCGACCTACAAGACCTACGAGCAGGGTGGTCACCGCGAAGTGGTCCGCATCGAGTTCGATCCCGCGCGGGTCTCCTATGCGGAACTCGTGAGCATCCTGCTCCGCACTACGGATCCGACGGATGCAGGCGGGCAGTTCTGCGATCGCGGCTTTGCCTATACGACGGCCATCTATGCGCTCAACGACGCCCAGGCAATGGATGCCAAGGCCGAGAAGATCAAGGCTGAGGCCGAGTTGGGGCGGCCGATCGTCACGCCCGTAGAGGGCCCCGCCAGGTTCTGGCCGGCCGAGGAATATCATCAGGATTATGCGGCGCGAAATCCGCTTCGCTATTGGTATTACCGCAGCCGTTGCCTGCGAAACCGAACGGTCGAGGCGCTGTGGGGCGACCGCGCCTATGCCGGGATCAGGCACTGATGCTCGTCGCCGGTCCGTCCCGTCGCGGCCGGGCCGTCCGCATGCGTTTCCCATGTGCAACAGCCGTTGCAGAAATGCCTTGCCTTGATTTGTCAGGTGGATTTGCTGTAATTCGGCCCTTATTATCGCGTTGCATCATGATCTGCGAACAATAGCGGGGGTAAAGATATGCGGGTTTATCATGCGGCGGCGGGGCTTGTTGTTGTGCTCGCGCTGGCCGGATGCCAGAGAACATCCTTTGGTGGCTTCGGTTCTCAGGACATTTCCCGCGCTCCTGCTCCGCTGCAGGCGCAGCCGGTGCCATCGGTCTCGTCCAGCCAGCTGCCGGATCCGACGACCAGCACTTCGCAGTTCCCGGCCGCGCCGACCAGCACGACGCCCGGCGGCATGCCGGGCGGCACCGAGGTTGCCGCGGCGAGCGCGCTGGACGTCACGAAGGAGTCGATGGTCGGAAGCTGGCGGGTCTCGAGCGCCGGCAGTTCGTGCGACATGTTCCTGACACTGACCAATCTGGGCAGCGGCTCGCGCGGCGGCACGCGCGGCTGCGCCGGTGAGCTGACGACGATGGGTTCCTGGGAAGTGGCCGGCAAGCAGGTCGTGCTCAAGGACAGGAACGGCAATGCGATTGCGCGCCTCTACAAGACCGCGGACGCACGCTTCGACGGCTCGACCAATAGCGGCCAGCCGGTCAGCCTCAGCCGCTAGGCGCATCGGTCCGAAAATCGGACCCGATCTTCGGAATGCCCGATGCGTAGGCGCCGGATACGCGGCGTCTGCAGTGGGGCGAGGCGCCGCAACGGCCTCCCGCCTCAAGCACGTGGTTGCTTCGATCTGAGCCGGAAGCGCACCATGCGCGAACAACGATGTTGCAGTGCCCTTGCGTCCGAAAAGATGCGCGGCGCTGCAGAAGGCGGCCCCAGGCTCATGCGGATGCACCGTGCTCAATCCCGACGACAGTATTCTTCACAAGCTTGAAACGCTCGTTGCGAGGGGCGAGCGTGAACATGATTCTGCTCAGGCCGCGATCGCAAGGCGGCTCGACCGCCTGACGGCGGAGCTGCTTGCCAGCCGCCCGTCGCGCAAGGCAAATGCGCTCGGCTGGCTCTTCGCTGCGCGCAAGAAGCACCAGGCACCGGTCAAGGGGCTCTACATCCACGGGGGGGTGGGCCGCGGCAAGACCATGCTGATGGACATGTTCTTCGACGCGGTTCCCATTCAGCGCAAACGCCGTGCCCATTTCCATGAATTCATGGCCGATGTGCATGAACGCATCTACAGACACAGACAGAAGCTCAAGAATGTCGAGACGAAGCTGGCCGATCCCATTCCGCCGGTCGCCTCGGAACTTCTCGGGGAGGCGCGGCTTCTCTGCTTCGACGAATTCTCGGTGACCGATATTGCCGATGCGATGATCCTGGCGCGCCTCTTCGGCGAGCTCTTCGCCAAGGGCTGCGTCCTCGTCGCCACCTCCAATGTCGAGCCGTCGGAGCTCTATCGCGACGGGCTCAACCGCGGCCTCTTTCTTCCCTTCATTGATCTCCTGAAGTCGAATGCCGAGATCATTTCGCTCGACACGGAGACGGATTACCGCCTCAGGAAAACGGACGGCCAGCCGGTCTGGCTGTCGCCGCTCGGGCCGGAAACGGAAGCCGCGATGGACCGGGCCTGGTACGTGGAGACGGGCGGCGCGCCGGTCGCACCAGCCGAGATCAACCGCAAGGGCCGCAAGGTCCATGTGCCGGCAACCGCCGGCCACAGCGCCCGCTTCACCTTCTCCGACCTCTGTGCCCAACCGCTCGGCGCAGCCGATTACCTTGCGATCCTATCGCGCTACCGCACGATCTTCCTCGACCACGTTCCGCATCTCGGGCCGCAAGCACGCAACGAGACGAAGCGATTTATCATTCTCGTGGACACGCTATACGACCAGGGGGCCCGCCTCTTTGCCTCGGCCGTCGCCGAACCGCAGCACCTGCTGACCTCGAAGAAGGGCACCGAGGGCTTCGAGTTCGATCGGACCGTCTCGCGGCTCATCGAGATGCAGAGCGCCGAATATGCCGCCAAACACCCGGCGAACCTAACTGTTCTGTGACGGAAGGGTGGCGAAAAATATTACGTTTACGTAAGAACTTTATGGTTTAACCGATTGAATTTGCTCTGCCAGGAAGAATCGTTTGATATTTTAACGTTTGCCGTTTAAGGGCTTTCCGGAAGGTTTGGCGTTTGCCGCGTTTCAGGCCTCGATCATGGATCACAAAGGAAGCACATTCATGGCGCGCAACAAGATCGCACTTATTGGTTCAGGGATGATTGGTGGCACGCTGGCGCATCTCGCCGGCCTCAAGGAGCTGGGCGATATCGTCCTCTTCGACATTGCCGACGGCATTCCGCAGGGTAAGGGCCTCGACATCGCCCAGTCTTCGCCGGTCGAAGGTTTCGACGCCTCGCTAACGGGTGCAAGCGACTATGCGGCGATCGAAGGCGCCGATGTCTGCATTGTAACCGCCGGCGTACCGCGCAAGCCCGGCATGAGCCGCGACGATCTGCTCGGCATCAACCTGAAGGTCATGGAACAGGTCGGCGCCGGCATCAAGAAATACGCCCCGAACGCCTTCGTCATCTGCATCACCAACCCGCTCGACGCCATGGTCTGGGCGCTGCAGAAGTTCTCCGGACTGCCGAAGAACAAAGTCGTCGGCATGGCCGGCGTTCTCGACTCGTCGCGCTTCCGTCTTTTCCTCGCCCAGGAATTCAACGTTTCGGTGCAGGACGTCACGGCTTTCGTGCTCGGTGGCCATGGCGACACGATGGTGCCGCTCGCCCGCTACTCGACCGTTGCCGGCATCCCGCTGCCGGACCTCGTGCAAATGGGCTGGACCACCAAGGAAAAGCTCGACCAGATCATCCAGCGCACTCGTGACGGCGGCGCGGAAATCGTCGGGCTGCTCAAGACCGGCTCGGCCTATTACGCTCCCGCGGCTTCCGCCATCGAGATGGCCGAGGCCTATCTCAAGGACAAGAAGCGCGTGCTGCCCTGCGCGGCTCACCTATCCGGCCAGTACGGCGTCAAGGACATGTATGTCGGCGTGCCGACGGTGATCGGCGCCGGCGGCGTCGAGCGCATCATCGAGATCGACCTCAACAAGGGCGAGAGGGAAGCTTTCGACAAATCGGTGGCGGCCGTCGCCGGCCTTTGCGAGGCCTGCATCAACATCGCACCCAGCCTGCAATAACCGCCGTCCGGCCTATCAGACAGGAAAGAACCCATGAACATTCATGAATACCAGGCCAAGGCCCTCTTGAAGGGCTATGGCGCGCCGGTCGCGGAAGGTGTCGCGATCTTCTCCGCCGACGAGGCGCAAGCGGCCGCAAGCAAGCTGCCGGGACCGCTTTACGTCGTGAAGAGCCAGATCCATGCGGGCGGGCGCGGCAAGGGCAAGTTCAAGGAACTGGGACCCGATGCAAAGGGCGGCGTGCGCCTGGCGAAATCGGTGGAAGAGGTCGTCGCCAACGCCAAGGAAATGCTCGGCCACACGCTGGTGACGAAGCAGACGGGCCCTGCCGGCAAGCAGGTCAACCGTCTCTATATCGAAGACGGCGCCGACATCGAGCGCGAGCTCTATCTCTCGATCCTCGTCGACCGCTCCGTCGGCCGCGTTGCCTTCGTCGTCTCGACGGAAGGCGGCATGGACATCGAGGCAGTCGCCGAGCACACGCCGGAGAAGATCGTTACCGTTGCGATCGATCCGGACAAGGGTGTCACGGCCGACGACCTGAAGACGCTCACCAACGCGCTGGAACTCGAAGGTGAAGCCCGCGCCGATGGTGAAAAGCTCTTCCCGATCCTCTACAAGGCCTTCGTCGAGAAGGATATGAGCCTGCTCGAGGTTAACCCGCTGATCGTCATGAAGAATGGCCGTCTGCGGGTGCTCGACGCCAAGGTCTCCTTCGACGGCAATGCGCTCTTCCGCCATGAGGACGTCGTCGCGCTGCGCGACACGACGGAGGAGGACGAGAAGGAAATCGAAGCCTCCAAATACGACCTGGCCTATGTGGCGCTCGACGGCAATATCGGCTGCATGGTGAACGGCGCCGGTCTCGCCATGGCGACGATGGACATCATCAAGCTCTATGGGGCGGAGCCCGCGAACTTCCTCGACGTCGGCGGCGGCGCTTCGAAGGAGAAAGTCACGCAGGCCTTCAAGATCATCACGGCCGATCCGGCGGTGAAGGGCATCCTGGTCAACATCTTCGGCGGCATCATGAAGTGCGATGTGATCGCCGAAGGCGTGCTTGCCGCGGTCAAGGAAGTCGGCCTCAAGGTGCCGCTCGTCGTGCGCCTCGAAGGCACCAATGTCGAACTCGGCAAGAAGATCATCAACGAGTCGGGCCTGAACGTCATCTCCGCCGATGATCTGGACGATGCCGCCCAGAAAATCGTTGCAGCCGTCAAGGGAGCCTGAGGTTTCATGTCCATCCTGATCAACAAAGACACCAAGGTTCTCGTCCAGGGCCTGACCGGCAAGACCGGCACCTTCCATACCGAGCAGGCGCTCGCCTATCACGGAACCCAGATGGTCGGTGGCATCCATCCGAAGAAGGGCGGCGAGACCTGGACCGGCTCCAAGGGCGAAGAGCTCCCGATCTTCGCGACGGTCGCCGAAGGGCGCGAAGTCACCGGTGCGAACGCATCCGTGATCTATGTCCCGCCGGCGGGTGCCGCTGCGGCGATCATCGAGGCGATCGATGCGGAGATCCCGCTGATCGTCTGCATCACTGAGGGCATCCCGGTCGCCGACATGGTCAAGGTCAAGGCTCGGCTCGAGAAGTCATCCTCGCGCCTCATCGGCCCGAACTGCCCGGGCGTTCTGACACCCGACGAGTGCAAGATCGGCATTATGCCCGGCAACATCTTCCGCAAGGGTTCGGTCGGCGTGCTTTCGCGCTCCGGCACGCTCACCTACGAGGCTGTGTTCCAGACGAGCAATGAGGGCCTCGGCCAGACGACGGCCGTCGGCATCGGCGGTGATCCGGTCAAGGGCACCGAGTTCATCGACGTGCTCGAGATGTTCCTTGCCGACGACGAGACGAAGTCGATCATCATGATCGGCGAAATCGGCGGCTCGGCGGAAGAGGATGCGGCGCAGTTCCTGAAAGACGAGGCCAAGCGCGGCCGCAAGAAGCCGATGGTCGGTTTCATCGCCGGCCGCACCGCACCTCCCGGCCGTACCATGGGCCATGCCGGCGCCGTCATCTCCGGCGGCAAGGGCGGGGCGGAAGACAAGATCGCGGCGATGGAATCGGCGGGCATCCGCGTTTCGCCGTCGCCCGCGCGCCTCGGCAAGACGCTCGTCGAGGTCCTGAAGGGCTGACCGACACGATCCCGGGGGCGGCATTGAAGTCGCCCCATCGGGCAATAACGGATGAAGCATCGGAGCGTGATGCGAAAGGGCACCGAACGGGGTCCGGCACTCCGCTCCGGCCCACATAGGCCAGGATCGGGACGTCTCCTGATCATTCGATCACCCCGATACCGGCGCAAGGCACGTATGAACGGCCGGGATAACCGGCATCCCAACTTAAGTCAGGAGGCGGACCCAAGTCCGCGAGAGACCATGACAAGGCAAGAGGCCAACGAGCAATTTCAGCTCACTTCGTTTCTGGACGGCGCCAATGCCGCCTATATCGAGCAGCTCTACGCACGCTATGAATCGGATCCGTCATCCGTTTCCGCCGAATGGCAGGCCTTCTTCAAGACGCTTGCCGACCGGCCCGAAGATGTGGTGAAGGCGGCTAAGGGCGCCTCCTGGAAGAAGAGCAACTGGCCGATCGCCGCCAATGGTGAGCTCGTCGCGGCGCTGGACGGCGACTGGGGCACGGTCGAGAAGATCGTCGAGAAAAAGGTCAAGGCGAAGGCCGAGGAGGCGTCCGCCGTCGCCGGCGTTCCGGTGAGCGAGGCTGAGGTCCATCAGTCGACGCGCGATTCCGTCCGCGCCATCATGATGATCCGCGCCTACCGCATGCGCGGCCACCTGCATGCCAAGCTCGATCCGCTCGGCCTTGCCGATCCGGTCGAGGATTACGAGGAGCTCTCGCCGAAGACCTACGGCTTCGAGGAGAAGGATTACGACCGCAAGATCTTCATCGACAACGTGCTCGGCCTCGAATACGCGACCGTGCGCGAGATGGTCGAGATTCTCGAGCGCACCTATTGCTCGACGATCGGCGTCGAGTTCATGCACATGTCAAACCCCGAGGAGAAGGCCTGGATCCAGGAGCGTATCGAGGGGCCGGACAAGGGCGTCGAATTCACCCCCGAGGGCAAGCGGGCCATCCTGCAGAAGCTCATCGAGTCGGAAGGTTTCGAGCAGTTCATCGACGTCAAGTACAAGGGCACCAAGCGCTTCGGCCTCGACGGCGGCGAATCGCTGATCCCGGCGCTCGAGCAGATCATCAAGCGCGGTGGCCAGCTCGGCCTCAAGGAAGTCGTTCTCGGCATGGCGCATCGTGGCCGCCTCAACGTTCTTTCCCAGGTCATGGCCAAGCCGCACCGCGCCATCTTCCATGAGTTCAAGGGCGGCTCCTATGCCCCCGACGAAGTGGAAGGCTCGGGCGATGTGAAGTACCACCTTGGTGCCTCGTCCGACCGCGAGTTCGACGGCAACAAGGTGCACCTGTCGCTGACGGCGAACCCGTCGCACCTGGAAATCGTCAACCCGGTCGTCATGGGCAAGGCGCGCGCCAAGCAGGACCAGATCGCCTCCGTCTTCGAAGGCGACATCATCCCCCTGCGTGAGCGCGTCAAAGTGATGCCGATGCTTCTGCACGGCGATGCCGCCTTCGCGGGACAGGGCGTCGTCGCCGAGATCCTCGGCCTTTCGGGCCTGCGCGGTCATCGCGTCGCCGGCACCGTCCATTTCATCATCAACAACCAGATCGGCTTCACCACCAATCCGGCCTTCTCGCGCTCGTCGCCCTATCCGTCGGATGTCGCGAAGATGATCGAGGCGCCGATCTTCCACGTGAACGGCGACGATCCGGAAGCGGTGGTCTATGCCGCAAAGATCGCGACCGAGTTCCGGATGAAATTCCATAAGCCGGTCGTCATCGACATGTTCTGCTATCGCCGCTTCGGCCATAACGAGGGCGACGAGCCGGCGTTCACGCAGCCGAAGATGTACCGCGCCATCCGCGCCCACAAGACGGTCGTGCAGCTCTATTCGGAACGCCTGATCGCCGAAGGTCTCATGACCGAAGGCGAAGTCGAAAAGATGAAGGCGGATTGGCGCGCCCATCTCGAGCAAGAGTTCGAGATTGGCCAGTCCTACAAGCCGAACAAGGCCGACTGGCTCGACGGCGTCTGGTCGGGCCTGCGCACCGCCGACAACCAGGATGAGCAGCGCCGCGGCAGGACCTCGGTGCCGATGAAGCAGTTGAAGGAAGTTGGCCGCAAGATCTCCGAGATCCCTACGGGCTTCAACGCGCATCGCACCATCCAGCGCTTCATGGAAAACCGCGCCAACATGATCCAGACCGGCGAGGGCATCGACTGGGCCATGGGGGAAGCGCTGGCCTTCGGCACGCTCTTGACCGAGGGCACGAAAATCCGGCTTTCGGGCCAGGACTGCGAACGCGGCACCTTTTCGCAGCGCCATTCGGTGCTCTACGACCAGCAGACCGAAGAACGCTACATCCCGCTTGCCAACCTTTCGCCGACGCAGGCGCGATATGAGGTCATCAATTCGATGCTCTCGGAAGAGGCGGTGCTCGGCTTCGAGTACGGCTATTCGCTGGCCCGCCCGAACGCGCTGACGCTCTGGGAAGCCCAGTTCGGCGATTTCGCCAACGGCGCGCAGGTGGTCTTCGACCAGTTTATCTCTTCGGGCGAGCGCAAGTGGCTGCGCATGTCGGGCCTCGTCTGCCTGTTGCCGCACGGCTATGAAGGCCAGGGACCGGAGCACTCCTCGGCCCGACTCGAGCGCTTCCTGCAGCTTTGCGCGGAAGACAACATGCAGGTCGCCAATGTGACGACGCCGGCGAACTATTTCCACATCCTGCGACGCCAGGTGAAGCGCGACTTCCGCAAGCCGCTGATCCTGATGACGCCGAAATCGCTGCTGCGCCACAAGCGCGCCGTTTCCAGCCTCTCGGAAATGGCCGGCGAAAGCTCATTCCACCGCCTGCTCTGGGACGATGCGGAGGTCGTCAAGGACGGCCCGATCAAGCTGCAGAAGGACTCGAAGATCCGCCGCGTGGTGATGTGTTCGGGCAAGGTCTATTACGACCTCCTGGAAGAGCGCGAGAAGCGCGGCATCGACGACATCTATCTGCTCCGCGTCGAGCAGCTTTATCCGTTCCCGGCCAAGGCGCTGATCAACGAGCTCAGCCGTTTCCGCCACGCGGAGATGGTCTGGTGCCAGGAAGAGCCGAAGAACATGGGCGCCTGGTCGTTCATCGATCCCTATCTCGAATGGGTGCTCGCTCATATCGACGCCAAGTATCAACGGGTTCGCTACACGGGTCGCCCCGCCGCGGCGTCGCCTGCCACGGGCCTGATGTCCAAGCACCTGGCGCAGCTTGCCGCCTTCCTCGAGGACGCGCTGGGGGGCTGATCAAACCCTCCACGGTCTGCCAATCGACAGAAACAGATATCTGATCAACGGAACAAAAATCATGGCAACAGAAATCCGCGTTCCCACCCTTGGCGAATCCGTCAGCGAAGCTACCGTCGGCACCTGGTTCAAGAAGGTCGGCGATGCGATCAAGGCAGACGAGCCGATCCTCGAACTCGAGACCGACAAGGTGACGATCGAGGTTCCGGCGCCGACCGCCGGCACGCTCTCCGAAATCGTCGCTGAGGCGGGCGAGACCGTCGGCCTCGGCGCGCTGCTCGGACAGATCGCCGAAGGCGCGGGCGCTGCCGCAGCCGCCCCGGCAGAAAAGAAGCCGGAGCCGGCCGCTGCCGCTCCAACGGCGCAACCGGCCGCCGCTCCGGCTGGACCGCAGGCCGCCTCTTCGATGCCGCCGGCCCCGGCTGCCGCCAAGCTTCTGGCCGAGAACAACCTTTCTGCCGACCAGATCGACGGTTCGGGCAAGCGCGGCCAGGTGCTGAAGGGCGACGTGCTCGCCGCCGTCGCCAAGGGCATTTCGGCCCCCGCCGCCGCCGAGTCCGCAAAGGTTCAGGCCCGCGCACCCGCGCCTGCCGAAGACGCCGTGCGCGAAGAGCGTGTCAAGATGACCCGCCTGCGCCAGACGATCGCCAAGCGCCTGAAGGATGCGCAGAACACGGCGGCGATGCTCACCACCTATAACGAGGTGGACATGAGCGCCGTCATGAGCCTGCGCTCGAAGTACAAGGATATCTTCGAGAAGAAGCACGGCGTGAAGCTCGGCTTCATGGGCTTCTTCACCAAGGCCGTCACCCACGCACTCAAGGAACTGCCGGCGGTCAATGCCGAGATCGACGGCACCGACATCATCTATAAGAACTTCTGCCATGTCGGCGTCGCCGTCGGAACCGACAAGGGCCTTGTCGTGCCGGTCGTGCGCGATGCCGACCAGATGTCGATCGCCGAGATCGAGAAGGAAATCGGCCGTCTTGGTAAAGCGGCGCGCGACGGCGCGCTGTCGATGGCCGACATGCAGGGCGGCACCTTCACCATCTCCAATGGCGGCGTCTATGGTTCGCTGATGTCTTCGCCGATTCTCAATGCGCCACAATCCGGCATCCTCGGCATGCACAAGATCCAGGATCGGCCGGTGGCGATCGGCGGTCAGGTCGTCATCCGCCCGATGATGTATCTGGCGCTCTCCTACGATCACCGCATCGTCGACGGCAAGGAAGCCGTGACCTTCCTCGTCCGCGTCAAGGAAAGCCTCGAGGATCCCGAACGCCTGGTGCTCGATCTCTAAGGGAGGGGCGCGAGCCCCTTTCGTTCTCCCCCACGCACGGTTTCGATGCGAACCGTTCGGTCCCGTACCGGAAGGCGCATCGACAGGCACGGAGCCAGCGGGTAGGCTCTGAAACGCACGCTCTGCGCGTATTCAGTTCTCTACCCGGCATCAACTCGGTCCTAACCTATCGGTCGCAAACCATGAGCAATTACCTGTTCGAACTGGCATCCCTGATGGCGATCTTCTGCTTCGCCATCGTCTCGCCCGGTGCGGACCTCGCCATGGTGATGCGGCAGTCGCTCGTCCATGGTCGCCGCCCGGCAATCATCACCGCTTTCGGCATTGGTGCGTCGCTGATGTTCCATGTCACCTACACCATTCTCGGCCTGGGGCTGATCATTTCGCAATCGATCTACCTCTTCAACATCGTCAAATGGTGCGGTGTCGCTTACCTGATCTATATCGGCATCAAGGCACTCAGGGCCGGCGAGACGCGGATCACCGTCGAGGCGGGGGAGCCCGGCGCCGCCAAGGGTCAGTCAGCGCTGAAGGCGTTCGGTCTCGGCTTCGCGGCCAATGCGCTCAATCCGAAGGCGGTCTTCTTTTTCCTGTCGATCTTTTCGACCGTCGTCAGCGCCCATACGCCGATGGCGGTCAAGTTCGGCTATGGCCTGGTCATGGCGAGCGCGTTGATCCTCTGGTTCGTCGGCGTCAGCCTTTTCATGACGACGCCCAGGATGCGGGCGGCCTTCACCCGCGCGAGCAAGTGGATCGATCGGGCGACCGGGCTCGTCTTCATCGCGCTCGGCCTCAAACTCGCGACCGAAAAGGCTGTCTGACGATGCGCCGCCGCAATATCCTCTGCGCCTCCTTCACATTGGCGCTCGGCGCTTGCCCGGCGCAGGCGGACGAATGCAGCCAGGCGAAGGCGATCTATGCCGATCAGGCCGGCGGCTATGAACTCAGCTTCGAGCCGGTCGGATCGGAAGCGGCCGTCACCAGCAATCACTTCAAGATCAGGCTTGCCGGCACCAGCCTGTCTCTCGACGGCGTGGTCATGGTCTCCGGCGATCTGGAACGCCCGCACGGCATCGTCATGCATGATTGTCCGACGGGCGACGTAACCGGTGCCGAGCTTTCTGCCTGCACCGTCTGGCAGGGACCGATCTATACGGTCGACAGCGTAGGCACGATCGGTCTGCTCGGATCGGAGGACGCACCGGCTGCCGAGCAGATCCTGCTTCCGGATTTCGGGCCTTCGCTGCGCGCATCGAGCGCCTGGGGAGAGGGTAAGGCGCAGTCGGACAGTTCCGACGTCTTCCGGTTCAAGGGATGCACCGCATGAGCGACGACCGCGTTCTTCTCGTGACCGGCGGCAGCCGCGGCATAGGGGCGGCCGTGTGTCTGGGGGCCGCGGGCGCAGGCTGGCGGGTCGCGGTGAACTACGCCACGAACGCCCAGGCGGCGGAAGACGTGGTCCGCCGCATTTCCGCAAGCGGGGGCTGCGCGATCGCGGTTCAGGGCGACGTCGGAACGGAAGATGGGGTGCAGGCGATCTTTGCGGCGGTCGACGCGGCTTTCGGCAGTCTCGACGGGCTCGTCAACAATGCCGGCATCGTCGGTCCGCCGCAGCGGATCGTCGAGATTTCGCCCGAGCGATTGGAGCGGATGTTCCGCGTCAACGTGACCGGCGCCCTTCGCTGTTCGGCCGAGGCGGTGCTTCGCATGTCGACACGACGCGGCGGGCGCGGCGGTTCTATCGTCAATCTCTCGTCCGTCGCGGCCGTGCTCGGCGCGCCCGAGCAATATGTGGATTACGCGGCTTCGAAGGGGGCGATCGACAGCTTGACGGTCGGCCTCGCGCGTGAGGTTGCCGGCGAAGGCATTCGCGTCAACGCCGTGCGCCCCGGCATCATCGACACCGAGATCCACGCCTCCGGGGGTCTGCCCGACCGCGCCCGGGATCTTTCGCCCTCCATCCCCATGCAGCGTCCCGGCACGCCCGGCGAAGTTGCCGATGCAATTCTCTATCTCCTGTCCGACAAGGCGACTTATGTGACGGGAGCCATTCTCAATGTCAGCGGCGGCCGGTGACCGCTCCTGAAAGAAGGATTATCAAATGGCCTATGATCTCATCGTAATCGGAAGCGGCCCGGGTGGCTATGTCTGCGCCATCAAGGCGGCCCAGCTCGGCATGAAGGTCGCCGTGATCGAAAAGCGCAGCACTTATGGCGGCACCTGCCTGAATGTCGGCTGCATCCCCTCCAAGGCTCTGCTGCACGCTTCCGAGATGTTCAACCACGCTGCGCATGGCCTCGATGCACTGGGCGTGGAGGTCGCAAGCCCGAAGCTCAATCTCGAGAAGATGATGGCGCACAAGGACGCAACCGTTAAGGCGAATGTCGACGGCGTCTCCTTCCTCTTCAAGAAGAATAAGATCGACGGGTTCAAGGGTCTCGGCAAGGTGCTGGGCCAGGGCAAGGTCTCCGTCACCGACGACATGGGCGAGGAGCAGATCCTCGAAGCGAAGAACGTCGTCATCGCCACCGGTTCGGATGTCGCCGGCATTCCGGGCGTCGATCTCGAGTTCGACGAGAAGATGATCGTCTCCTCGACTGGCGCGCTGGAGCTGGAAAAGGTGCCAGCGAGCATGATCGTGGTCGGCGGCGGCGTCATTGGCCTCGAACTCGGCTCGGTTTGGGCGCGCCTCGGCGCCAAGGTAACGGTCGTCGAGTATCTCGACACGATCCTCGGCGGCATGGATGGCGAAGTCTCCAAGCAGCTCCACCGGATGCTGACGAAGCAAGGCATCGACATCAAGCTCGGCGCCAAGGTGACCAGCGTCCAAAAACCGGGCTCTGGCGCGAGAGTCACCTTCGAGCCGGTTAAGGGTGGTGAATCGACGGCGCTCGAGGCCGAGGTCGTGCTGGTCGCGACCGGCCGCAAGCCCTGCACGGAGAATATGGGCCTCGCGAAAGCCGGCGTCGTGCTCGATTCGCGTGGCCGCATCGAGATCGACAATCACTTCCAGACGAGTATCACCGGCGTCTACGCGATCGGCGACGTCGTGCGCGGTCCGATGCTCGCGCACAAGGCCGAGGACGAGGGCGTGGCCGTTGCCGAGATCATCGCGGGGCAGGCGGGCCACGTGAATTACGACGTCATTCCGGGCGTCGTCTATACCCAGCCGGAGGTCGCCTCCGTCGGCAAGACCGAGGAGGAACTGAAGGCCGCAGGCGTAGCCTACAAGGTCGGCAAGTTCCCCTTCACCGCCAATGGCCGCGCCCGCGCGATGCTTCAGACGGACGGATTCGTGAAGATCCTCGCCGACAAGGAAACCGATCGCGTGCTCGGCGGCCATATCATCGGCTTCGGCGCCGGCGAAATGATCCACGAGATCGCCGTTTTGATGGAGTTCGGCGGCTCGTCGGAAGACCTCGGCCGCACCTGCCATGCGCATCCGACCATGTCGGAGGCGGTCAAGGAGGCGGCGCTCGCGACCTTCGCCAAGCCGATCCACATGTGACACCACCGAATCAGCCCGACAATCGGACCCGATTTCCGGCCGTTGCGAAGAACGCATGGTGCTGCAAGGGCACGCGACAATCGGGCTCATGTGACAATTGGCCGGGGGGCTGCGACAAGCGGCCCCCTGCCACTGCCTCCTGATCGGGCGCAATCATGAACACGCCACCGCAGCCATACAGCGCCGCGCGTCTTTTCAGACGCGCAAAGGTCCCTGTAACTCTTTGAATCTGCGTGCCGAAGGGCCTGGCGAGAGCGAATGAGGAGTTCATGAGACCGCGAAGCGTAGCCGCCCGCCTTCCGAATGCGTGGTTGCCCGGGGCCGACTGGGCCGATTGCCATGAACTTCTCTTTATCGGCGAGCGCGTGAGCGCGCTGGAAGCGGCAAGTCGGACGCTTGGCAGCGCACCACGCTGGGTTCGAACTCTGCTGGGATTGCGCAATCGTCTTACCTCACCCCTCGGCCTCAAAGCCACGGCACCCGCCGCGGATTCAGGCCTGGTCGGCGCTTTTCCGATCGTGCGCGGCGGTGAGCATGAGACTGTTCTTGGCTTCGACGACCGCCATCTGGATTTCCGAATTATCGTCGAGGTCCGCGACGGACCGGCGGAGAGCCAGGTCATCGGCATTACCACGCTGGTGCGCCGCAGAAATCTGTTCGGTTATCTTTATCTCGCCGCCGTCACGCCCTTTCACAAGGCGATCGTTCCCGCGCTGCTTGCCGAACTGAACGCGCGGCGATGAGGGTCAATCAACCGGCGTGACGGTAAAACCCTGCTGGCGCAAGAGTTCGACAAGGCCTTCCTTGCCCGGAAGATGCAGCGCACCCACGGCCATGAAGGCGCTGCCCTCCTTCAGCATCGGCTCGGCCCGAGCCGCCATGGTCCTGTTGCGGTCGATGATGATCCGCTGTTCGAAATCGGCATAGCCGAGATCGTCGGCCGATACCTCTGCCGAGACGGCCCTCATCATCGGCATGATCATGCCAATCTCTCCCGTGAGGTACAGGTCGGTCATCGTCGTTAGGACATCATCGATCGTCCTACCGAGCGCGAGCGTGTCGATCAGGGCCTGAAGATGCCATTCGACCGGAAGCGAATCCATGGCCGAGAGCTGTTCGACCAGCGTCTCCAGGCCCTTCAAGCTCTTGCCCTGGCCTACGGCGTCTTCGGCGAGCTTCTTGTCGAGGAAGGAAGCGCCGGCCGCCTTGCGGCTGAATTCGCAGGCCGGCAGCGCCACGAAGCTTGCAATCATCCACGGCTTCATTTTCGAGACCAGCGGCAGCGGAATGCCGCGCGCCTTGAGGCCGGCCTCGAGGCGCTCCCGGTCCTGCGGCTCGAGGAAATCGTTGATCGTCCTGTTGCCGGCGAACATGGTGAGGTCGGGCCGCATCATGATGGCGGCGCTGGCTTTCCTCTCGTCGATGATCTCGTCCGATTCGACGATCACGGTGGCGGCCGCTGCAAAGGCATCCGCAGCGCCTGCGGGCATGGCCAGCACGCGTGGATCGGTCACGTGCATGGTGCCGAGCAGGAAGGAAGGGGCCGATCCGCTGCCTTCGATCTTCCAGAGCAAGCCCTTTCCGTTGGGCACGGCCGCCGCTTCCTCGCGGAGCGTTGCGAGCCGGTCCGGATCTGATTGTTCCAGACCCGCCAGGATATTGCTGCCGCCGCATTCCACCTCTTGTGCGGCGTGCGCCTCCGAAAGGGTGAGCAGGGCGACGACGAGGCTCGCGGCCATCAGGACGTGGATGAGCGCGATCAGCCAGATGAGGCCGTCGGCGGTTTTGGCCGCGAGTGTGCGAACGGGGCTGAGCATCGTCGACATGGCTGTCTGTTCCCGAGTGATAACAAGGAATCCTACGCTCCCGTGGTCACAGGACCCTTAACGGGCGTGGTTAACGGGCAAGCGCCGGATATTAATGCATGTCGGCCAGGAGAGCGCCGTACTTTTTGGGATAGGTTCGAGAACGGGTCATAATGCGTTTGCATGCCTTTCGGCCGGAAAAGCGCACACGCTTCCTGTCCCTCCTCAGGCGCGCGGGTGGGCGCGATCATAGATTTCGAGCAGCCGACTCGAATCGACCCCCGTATAGACCTGCGTCGTCGAGAGGCTGGCATGACCGAGCAGTTCCTGAATGGTGCGCAGATCCCCCCCGCCGGCCAGCAGGTGCGTCGCGAAGGAGTGACGGAGCGCATGCGGCGTCGCCGAATCGGGAAGACCGAGGGCGGCCCGCAGCTTCTGCATCTCGCGCTGGATGATCGCCGGCTGCAGCTTGGCGCCGCGGGCGCCGCGAAAGAGCGGCTCACCGGGGCCGAGGTGATAGGGGCAGAGCTTGCGATAGGCCGCAACCGCCTCGGTCGCCGCGGCGATGAGGGGGACGATGCGGGTCTTGCCGCCCTTTCCCGCAACGCGCAGCGACGCGGCGCCGGCAATGTCGTCGGGCGTCAGGTCGAGCGCTTCGGATATGCGCAGGCCGCAGCCGTAAAGAAGGGTCAGCACGGCGGCATTGCGCGCAGCGATCCAGGGTTCTTCGGCAAGTTGCGCATCCGTCGTCACCACGTGCAGCGCTTCGCGATCGGTGAGCGGTTTGGGCAGCGATTTCGGCTGTTTCGGCGAGCGTACGGCGGCAGCGCCTGCCGCGTTTGCGAGGCCGTTCCGTTCGAGATAGCGCAGGAAGGAGCGCAAGCCCGCAAGTCCGCGCCCGAGCGTGCGCGCGCCCGCGCCGCCTTTGCGCCGCTGCGCGAGAAAGCCGCGGAGATCGGCAGGGCGCAGAGCGCGGATATCGGCAAGCCGGGGAGGGCTGGCGAGGTGCCCCGTCAGGAATGTGAGGAATTGCCGCGTGTCGCGTTCATAGGCCTCGATCGTCTTTTCCGAGAGGCGGCGTTCTCCGGCAAGGCTTGCAAGCCACCGTTGACGCACCGCCATCACTTCGGGATGGCCTATTACAAGAAATTCGTTCATCGTCGGCCCGGTCGTAAATCCTGCCTCGACCATGCCATCTGGTGCCTTATGTTTTTGCTAACGTGCATTTTGTTTGGTGACGCACCCTTGGAATTTGTCATTGTTCGATCATATTGAACTGCGATGTTCGATCAGCAACAGCGGGTGGGACCATGGCGAGACGTGATTCGGCGAGCGCGCTGGCGCATTTTGCGGAGGCAGTTGCCCTGGTCTCGCAGGGGCAGCCCGGCCATATCGTCGACGCGCTGATCGCCGAGCGCGGCCGGAAGATCGTTCGCCATCCCCTCTGGCCGGTAATGCGTCCCTTTCTCTACACATTGCTCAATTACCGCAAGGCGATCGAATTCGCCGATGCGGTCGCGAACGTGCCCGGCTTCCAGGCCTTCGAACATGTGAGCTCGCTGCTGGCGCTCGACGTGCGCGTCGACAGGCCGGAGCGCATCCCGGCCGAGGGCGGTTTCCTGCTCGTCAGTAATCATCCGACCGGCATTGCCGACGGCATCGCCGTCTTCGATCTTCTCAAGAGCCGGCGGCCGGACATGATGTTCTTCGCCAATCGCGATGCCATCCGCGTCAATCCGCGCTTCGTCGAGATGATCATCCCGGTCGAGTGGCGGGAGGAGCACAAGTCGAAGCTCAAGGCGCGCGAGACACTGCAGATCACCAACCGCGCGATCGAAGCGGGTAAGGCCACCGTGCTTTTCCCCTCCGGCCGCATCGCCTATTGGGCGGATGGCCGTCTCAACGAACGTCCATGGAAAAGTTCCGCCGTGGGCTTTGCGCGCAAATACGGCGTGCCGATCCTGCCGGTCCATATGAACGCGCGCAATTCCGGCCTCTTCTACTGGTTCGCCAAGTGGTCGACGGAGTTGCGCGACATGACCGTCTTCCACGAGCTTCTGAACAAGAAGGGCGACGTCTTCGACTTCCGGATCGGAAATCTGATCGCGCCCGAGGCGCTGGATGGCGATCCGACGGACGTCACCCGCGCGCTCGAGCATCACACCGTCGTCGCGCTCGCGCGGGACGGCGATGCGGTTTTCGATCCGGAGTACAAGGTCGAGGCGTGAGGGTTCCGGCTACGAGCCGGCCGGGCCGGTCTAGCGCATCGACCTGAACATCGGACTGAAGCTCGATGCGCGACCTTTGCGCGTCTGAAAGGACGCGCGGCGCTAAAAGAATGGCCATGCTGCTTCGCTCCATCTCTGCCGAAAACTATCGCTCGCTACGGTCGATCCGCATGGATACGGCCGACGTCAACCTGTTCATCGGCGAGAACGGCGTCGGTAAATCCAATCTCTATCGTGCGCTGCAACTGGTGCAGGCGGCCGTGCTTGGCAGCTTTGCGCGCGACATTGCCGTGGAAGGCGGGATGTCATCCGCCCTCTGGAGCGGTCCGCGCCGCGCCGGTAAGGCCGTACGCATCCGCCTCGAGGTGGAACTGATCGATGCGGAGCGCGCAATCACGTTCCGATATCGGATCGACGCGGGTCTCAAGCCCCCGGCAGCCGCCGGCTTCGCGTTCGAGCCGCAGGTGAAGGAGGAGGAACTGAGCGTCGATACCGCCCGCCGGCCCGTCCCCATGATGAAGCGGGCGGGGCCGAGCATAGCCGTTCGCGGCGAGCATGGGCGCTTGGAAGATTATCCGGGTGTGGCGATGCAGTCGGAAACGGCGATATCGCTTCTCGGCGATGCGGGTCACTATCCGGAGATTGGCACGGTTCGCCGGGTCATCGGCCAGTGGCGCTTCTTCCACGGCTTCCGCACCGATCACGATTCGCCCTTGCGGGCGCCGTGCCTTGCGGTGACGGCGCCGATGCTCGATGAAGACGGCGGCAACATGGCTGCGGTCTTCGCGACGCTCTACCACACGCGCGAAGACACGCTCGATCTCGACCGGGCCGTGGCAAGCGCCTTTGGCGGTGCGCGGCTCGAGGTGCCGCCTCCCGGCCAGTTCGCCGAATTCGCTTTGGTCCTGCCCGAGTTTCCACAGCGACCCTTCTCGCCGCGTGAGCTCTCCGACGGGCAGATGCGCTTCCTGGCGCTTGCCGCCGCGCTGCTTTCCTACCGCCGTCCCCCTTTCATCGCGCTGAACGAGCCGGAAACGAGTCTGCATCCGGACATGTTGCCGGCGCTGGCCGATATAATCGCGAGCGCTTCCCGCGCCAGCCAGATCTGGATCGTCACCCACTCCGAACGCCTGGCATCGGCGGTGGAAGAGCGATGCGGCGTGCGGCCGCGGCGGGTGGTCCGCAAGGACGGAGCCACATGGATCGAGGGCATGCGCGTCACGGGCTCGATAGACGACGAGGACGAATGAAAAGGCCCCGCATTTGGTGCGGAGCCCTCAAATTCTGCGCATGATCTTCGTCGATCAGGCGATCTTCTGGCCGGTCTTGGCCCAGTCGGCCAGGAACATTTCGAGCCCCTTGTCGGTCAGCGGGTGCTTGACGAGGGCCTTTAGCGTCGCCGGCGGCGCGGTGACCACGTCGGCGCCGATGAGAGCGGCTTCCTTGACGTGGTTGACCGTACGCACCGAGGCGGCGAGGATTTCGGTCTCGTAGCCGTAATTGTCGAATATGTGGCGGATCTCACGGATCAGGTCCATGCCGTCGAAGGCGATATCGTCAAGGCGGCCGATGAAGGGCGAGACGAAGGTCGCGCCGGCCTTGGCGGCGAGCAGGGCCTGGTTGGCCGAGAAGCAGAGCGTAACGTTGGTCTGATGGCCATCGGAGGTCAGCGCCTTGCAGGCCTTGAGGCCGTCCAGCGTGAGCGGCAGCTTGATGCAGATATTGTCGGCGATCGTCGCGAGAGCGGCCGCTTCCCGCATCATCTCGCTATATTCGGTGGCCGTGACTTCCGCCGAAACGGGGCCTTCGACGATCGAGCAGATTTCTTTCGTGACCTCGACGATGTCGCGGCCCGATTTCAGGATCAGCGACGGATTGGTGGTGACGCCGTCGAGCAGGCCGAGATCGTTCAGTTCGCGGATTTCCTTCACATCGGCGGTATCAACGAAAAATTTCATGGGAGCCTTCCTTTGGCACTCAGCCGTTCGGGCGCATATCCCCTGTCGGGAGAATCCATGGCGGAGATCGCGCGCGTTGAAAGTCGGGTGGAACCGTGACAAACCCTGCTATCCACAAGGCAGCGGTTCGCTGCGCAGTTTTCTTTATCTGAAAGCGGTGGCAAGGTCACGGCAAAATGACTCTGGATTCAACCGATTTATTCGGGGCCGTACTCGACCGCCGCGCGGTGCCCGTTCTGCTGCCGATGCCGGCGCCGAGGGCCTATTCCTATGTCGTGCCTGACGGCATGGCGGTCGAGCCGGGCTCGATCGTGCAGGTGCCGCTCGGTCCCCGGCTCGTGGTCGGCGTCGTCTGGGACGGTCAGGAGGACGGCACGGTCGATCGCAAGAAGCTGAAAGCGATCGAGAAGGTCTTCGACTGCCCGCCGCTCACCCGCGACATGCGCGCCTTTCTCGACTGGGTCGCCGCCTATACGGTGACGCCGCCCGGCCTCGTCGCCCGCATGGCGCTTCGGGCGCCAACCGCCTTCGATCCCGAACCGATGGTGGAAGCGCTGCGCCTGACGGAGATTCGGCCGGAACGGATGACGGCGGCGCGCGAGCGCGTGATCGCTGCGGCCAGTGACGGCTACTCCTGGACCCGCTCCGGCCTTGCCCATGCGGCCGGCGTCTCCTCGAGCGTCATCGACGGCCTTCAGGCGCGGGGCGTGTTCGAAACCCTGTTCATGCCGCCGCCTCCGGTCGTTGCCGCCCCCGATCCCGATTTCGCCGCTCCCCGCCTCGAAGGGCAGCAGAGGCAAGCGGCTGCCGATCTGCTCGCGACGGTCGAGGAAGGCAAGTTCTCGGTGTCGCTGATCGACGGGATTACCGGCTCCGGCAAGACGGAGGTCTATTTCGAGGCGATTGCCGCCACGCTTCGGGCGGGGAAGCAGGTGCTGATCCTGCTCCCCGAAATTGCGCTGACCGCCAGCTTCCTCGAACGCTTTCAGAGTCGTTTCGGGGCGAAGCCGGCGGAGTGGCATTCGGACCTTGCGCCGCGCACAAGGGAAAAGGTCTGGCGGCAGGTGACGACCGGCCAGGTGCGCGTCGTCGCCGGCGCCCGCTCGGCCCTCTTCCTGCCCTTCGAGGATATCGGCCTCATCATCGTCGACGAGGAGCATGATCCCGCCTACAAGCAGGAGGATCGCGTCTTCTACAATGCCCGCGACATGGCGGTGGTGCGCGGCCGGATCAGCGGTTTTCCGGTCGTGCTCGTCTCCGCAACGCCCTCGGTCGAAAGCCGGGTCAATGGTGAGGTCGGGCGCTACCGGCCGATTCATCTGCCGACCCGCTTCGGAGATGCGGCGCTACCGCATCTCGGCATCGTCGACATGCGCCGGCAGCCGCCGGAGCGCGGCGGATTTCTCTCGCCGGTGCTCCTGAACCAGATCGGCAAGACGATCGCCCGGGGCGAGCAGGCGCTTCTTTTCCTGAACCGCCGAGGCTATGCGCCGCTGACGCTCTGCCGCGTCTGCGGCCACCGCTTTCAATGCCCGGATTGCTCGAGCTGGCTCGTCGAGCATCGGTTCCGCGGCCAGATCCAGTGCCACCATTGCGGCTATTCGGAGCGGACTCCGGAGGCTTGTCCCGAATGCGGCACGCTTGATCATCTCGTTGCCTGCGGTCCGGGCGTCGAGCGCATCGCCGAGGAGGTCGAGCGGCATTTTCCCGAGGCCCGCACAATCGTGCTGTCCTCCGACCTGATGGGCGTCAAGCGGCTGCGGCTGGAACTCGAGGCGATCGCCAAAGGCGAGGCGGATATCGTCATCGGCACCCAACTCGTCGCCAAGGGGCACAACTTTCCGATGATGACCCTGGTCGGCATCGTCGACGCCGATCTCGGCCTTGCCAATGGCGATCCGCGCGCCGCCGAGCGAACCTTCCAATTGCTGTCGCAGGTGACGGGCCGTGCAGGGCGGACGGGTCTCAAGAGCCTCGGCCTGCTGCAGACCTATCAGCCGCAGCATCCGGTGATGCAGGCGATCGTATCGGGGGATTCCGACGCCTTCTACGAGCGCGAGATCCAGGAGCGCGAACGCGCGGTGCTGCCGCCCTTCGGCCGGCTCGCCTCTATCATCGTCTCCGCCGACTCCCGCCAGGACGCCGAGGGGCATGCGCGATCCTTGCGCAACGCCGCGCCGCGCGTCGACGGCATTTCGATCCTCGGGCCGGCCGAGGCGCCGCTGGCGCTGATCCGCGGCCGCCATCGCTTCCGTCTGCTCGTCCACGGGCGGCGCAGCAGCGACATGCAGGCCTTCCTGAGAGCGATGATCGCAGCGGGTCCGAAGGAGCGCGGATCGGTCAGCGTCCAGCTCGACGTCGATCCGCAGAGTTTCCTGTGATCGCATTGCAAGAGACTGCCGATTCCCATCGCCGCTCACATGCGCTAGATCGTGAGGCGCACCGCGGCGAATCACCTGCAGCATGTCGGAGATGCTGCAATCCGAAGACCGCCATAGAGGACGCGCGCAAGATCATCTGCCGCGGGGGGTGGACATGGAGTTCTATATTCCGACGGAAACCGGGGAGTTCGCGGCCTTCTGCGCGGCCGCTGTGGCGGCGCTGATCGGTCTCGTCATGCTCTTTGCGCCACGCCTTGCCTTTCGCGCGGCCGGCATCGGCCTTTCCGAAGGGCGCCGCGGCGGCCTGGCTGAGGCGCGGTCCACCATGGGCGGCATGCATGTCGGTCTCGGTCTCGGGGCCATACTGCTCGCCCAGCCGATGGTCTATCTCGCCGTCGGAGCCGCCTTTGCACTTGCGGCCTTCGGTCGCGCCCTGTCGATGATGAGCGACAATGGCGCAACGCTGTTCAACTGGCTCGCACTCGCCGTCCAGTCGGCGCTTGCGGCCCTTCCGCTTGCCTATGTCTTCGGGCTGATCTGACCGGAGCCGCGACGACGCAACGGAATTTACGGCAAAATTCGGCCGAACCCGCCGGGTAATGCCGCATTCCTGGCGCTGGCGTGTTGCGAGTCCAAACATCCTATGCTAGACGAACCGCGAATTGCGGGGGAAGTGGGTCTCACGGCCTCGATATCCTGCGAATTATTGCAGCAAATTCAAGAGGTTAGGCGAAACGGTTCGCTGGCGCTGACGCTCTTGGATGATTTTGAGAGAAGCTTGTGCCCGTGGCAGACACATCCCAGCTTATTTCCGGTGTTGCAGAAAGATATGCCTCTTCGCTCTTCGAGTTGGCGCTCGAGGCCGGCTCGGTCGAGACGGTTGGCGCCGAACTCGATCGCGTTCAGGCGCTGATCGACGGCAGCGACGACCTGAAACGCCTGGTCGTGAGCCCGGTCTTTTCCGCCGAGGATCAATTCAAGGCCGTTTCGGCGATTGTCGAGAAGGCCGGCTTCTCCTCGTTGGTCGGCAACTTCCTCAAGGTCGTTGCGCGGAACCGTCGCCTCTTTGCGCTGCCGGGCGTCGTCAAGGCTTTCCGCCTGTTCGCCGCCCGCCACCGGGGCGAAATTACCGCCGACGTCAGGTCGGCGCATGCGCTGACCGAAGCGCAGAAAACAGAATTGAAGGCGACGCTGAAAGGCGTCACCGGCAAAGACGTGGCGATCAACGTCACCGTCGACTCGTCTATTCTTGGAGGTCTGATCGTCAAGGTCGGGTCCCGCCAGATTGACACCTCCCTTCGCACCAAACTCTCTACCCTTAAGCTTGCACTGAAAGAGGTCGGCTGATGGATATCCGCGCCGCGGAAATCTCCGCAATTCTCAAAGATCAGATCAAAAATTTCGGCCAGGAAGCAGAAGTCTCCGAAGTCGGTCAGGTGCTTTCCGTCGGTGACGGTATTGCCCGCGTCTACGGCCTCGACAATGTTCAGGCAGGCGAGATGGTCGAATTCCCCGGCGGAATTCGCGGCATGGCGCTGAACCTCGAAGCTGACAATGTCGGTGTGGTTATCTTCGGCTCTGACCGTGACATCAAGGAAGGCGACACCGTCAAGCGGACCGGCGCCATCGTGGATGTCCCGGTTGGTCCGGAACTGCTCGGCCGCGTCGTCGACGCGCTCGGCAACCCGATCGACGGCAAGGGCCCGATCAATGCCAAGCAGCGCGCCCGTGTCGACGTCAAAGCGCCCGGCATCATTCCGCGCAAGTCGGTTCACGAGCCGATGTCGACCGGACTCAAGGCCATCGACGCCCTCATCCCGGTTGGCCGCGGCCAGCGCGAGCTCGTCATCGGCGACCGCCAGACCGGCAAGACCGCGATCATCCTCGACACGTTCCTGAACCAGAAGCCGATTCATGACAACGGCCCGGAGCAGGACAAGCTCTACTGCGTCTACGTCGCTATCGGCCAGAAGCGCTCGACCGTCGCCCAGTTCGTGAAGGTCCTCGAAGAGCGTGGCGCTCTCCAATACTCGATCATCGTCGCGGCCACCGCCTCCGATCCGGCGCCGATGCAGTATCTCGCCCCGTTCGCCGGCTGCACGATGGGCGAATATTTCCGCGACAACGGCAAGCATGCGCTGATCGGCTATGACGACCTTTCCAAGCAGGCCGTCGCCTACCGTCAGATGTCGCTGCTCCTGCGCCGCCCGCCGGGCCGCGAAGCCTACCCGGGCGACGTCTTCTACCTGCACTCGCGCCTTCTGGAGCGCGCCGCAAAGCTCAACGAGGACAACGGTGCCGGCTCGCTGACGGCTCTGCCGGTCATCGAAACCCAGGGCAACGACGTGTCCGCGTTCATCCCGACCAACGTGATCTCGATCACGGACGGTCAGATCTTCCTCGAAACCGACCTGTTTTACCAGGGCATCCGTCCGGCCGTTAACGTCGGTCTGTCGGTTTCCCGCGTAGGTTCCGCCGCCCAGATCAAGGCGATGAAGCAGGTCGCGGGCTCGATCAAGGGCGAGCTCGCCCAGTACCGCGAAATGGCGGCCTTCGCCCAGTTCGGCTCCGACCTCGACGCCGCGACGCAGCGCCTGCTCAACCGCGGTGCCCGCCTGACGGAGCTCCTGAAGCAGCCGCAGTTCTCGCCGCTGAAGACGGAAGAGCAGGTCGCGGTGATCTTCGCCGGCGTCAACGGCTACCTTGACAAGCTGCCGGTCAACCAGGTCAGTAAGTTCGAGCAGGGGCTGCTGTCCTATCTGCGCTCGGAAGGCAAAGCCGTCCTGGATGCGATCCGCACCGAAAAAGCGATCTCGGACGACACCAAGGAGAAGCTTAAGGCGGCAATCGACAGCTTCGCCAAGTCTTTCGCCTGAGTAGCCTTCAAGTAGGAACGGACAACGGATGCCTTCACTTAAGGATCTGAAAAACCGGATCGCCTCCGTCAAGGCGACGCAGAAGATCACCAAGGCGATGAAGATGGTCGCCGCGGCGAAGCTTCGGCGCGCGCAGGAGGCGGCCGAGGCCGCCCGGCCCTATTCGCAGCGGATGGCTGCCGTTCTCGCCAATATCGCCCAGGCGGTTGGTGCGGATGACAGCGCACCGCGGCTGATGACCGGGACCGGCAGGGATGACACGCATCTCCTGATCGTCTGCACCGCCGAGCGCGGCCTTTGCGGCGGCTTCAACTCGCAGATCGCGCGCTTTGCCCGCGATCATGCCCGCAAGCTGCTTTCCCAGGGCAAGACGGTCAAGATCATCTGCGTCGGCAAGAAGGGCTTCGACATTCTGCGGCGCGAATTCGCATCGCTTATCATCGACCGTGTCGACCTGCGTGAAGTCAAGAAGATCGGCTTCGAGAATGCGGACCGGATCGGTCACAAGGTCATCGATCTCTTCGATAATGGCGAGTTCGACGTCTGCACGCTGTTCTATTCCGAGTTCAAGTCCGTCATATCGCAGGTGCCGACGGCCCAGCAGCTCATCCCGGCATCGGCCGGCGAGATCGCGGCCGCCGAAGAACAGAGCGCATCGGCTATCTATGAGTACGAGCCGGATGCAGCCGCGATCCTGAGCGACCTCATTCCCCGCAATATCTCCGTGCAGATCTTCCGGGCCCTGCTCGAGAACGTCGCCGGTGAAATGGGCGCCAAGATGAGTGCCATGGACAATGCGACGCGCAACGCCGGTGAGATGATCAATAAGCTGACGCTCAACTACAACCGTCAGCGGCAGGCGCAGATCACCAAGGAACTCATTGAAATCATCTCTGGCGCGGAAGCGCTCTAAGGTTACGAGAAGAGGGTAAGAATTATGGCTAAGGCAGCTACCCCGAAAGAAACCGCAGCGGCGACCAAGCCCGCTGCTACCAAGAAGGCAGCTTCCGCCAAGACAGCCGCTGCGGCAACGGGTGCTGTCGGCCGCGTGACGCAGGTCATCGGCGCCGTCGTCGACGTCGCTTTCGAAGAGGGCAACCTGCCGCAGATCCTGAACGCGCTCGAGACCGACAACAAGGGCAACCGCCTGGTTCTCGAAGTCGCGCAGCATCTCGGCGAAAACACTGTCCGCACGATCGCCATGGATTCGACCGAAGGTCTCGTCCGCGGCCAGTCGGTCACCGATACCGGCAGCCCGATCTCGGTTCCGGTCGGCAAGGAAACGCTCGGCCGCATCATGAACGTCATCGGCGAGCCGGTCGACGAGGCCGGTCCGCTCATGACCGCCTCCCGCCGCGCCATCCACCAGGATGCTCCGGCCTATGTCGAGCAGTCGACGGAAGCGCAGATCCTCGTCACCGGCATCAAGGTCGTGGACCTGCTCGCTCCCTACGCCAAGGGCGGCAAGATCGGCCTTTTCGGCGGTGCAGGCGTCGGCAAGACCGTTCTGATCATGGAACTGATCAACAACGTCGCCAAGGCGCATGGTGGTTACTCGGTTTTCGCCGGCGTGGGCGAACGCACCCGCGAGGGCAACGACCTCTATCATGAAATGATCGAATCGGGCGTGAACAAGCACGGCGGCGGCGAAGGCTCCAAGGCTGCGCTCGTTTACGGCCAGATGAACGAGCCGCCGGGTGCCCGCGCCCGCGTCGCTCTGACCGGCCTGACGGTTGCCGAGCATTTCCGTGACGAAGGCCAGGACGTTCTCTTCTTCGTCGATAACATCTTCCGCTTCACCCAGGCGGGCTCGGAAGTGTCGGCTCTGCTCGGCCGCATTCCGTCGGCCGTGGGCTATCAGCCGACGCTGGCCACCGACATGGGCGCCATGCAGGAGCGCATCACCACGACGACAAAGGGCTCGATCACCTCGGTTCAGGCGATCTACGTTCCGGCCGACGACTTGACCGACCCGGCTCCGGCGACCTCGTTCGCCCACCTCGACGCAACGACCGTTCTGTCGCGCTCGATTGCCGAAAAGGGCATTTACCCGGCCGTGGACCCGCTCGACTCGACCTCGCGCATGCTGGACCCGATGATCGTCGGCGAAGAGCACTACGAGGTTGCCCGCAAGGTCCAAGGCACGCTGCAGCGTTACAAGTCGCTCCAGGACATCATCGCCATCCTCGGCATGGACGAGCTTTCCGAAGAGGACAAGCTGACGGTTGCCCGCGCCCGCAAGATCGAGCGCTTCCTGTCGCAGCCGTTCTTCGTCGCCGAAGTCTTCACCGGCTCGCCGGGTAAGCTGGTGGCCCTCGAAGACACGATCAAGGGCTTCAAGGGTCTCGTCAACGGCGAGTACGACTACCTGCCGGAAGCTGCGTTCTACATGGTCGGCTCCATCGAGGAAGCCATCGAGAAGGCCAAGAAGCTGGCTGCCGAAGCCGCCTGATCTTGAGATCGTGAACCGTGGCGCCTGGCGCCACGGTTTTCATTCTGCCGCGGCGTCAGCGGTTGAGAACATGCACAGCCGCCGTTCGTCGCGGTGCGCTTACCAGAAGTGAATGGTCATGGCCGACAGTTTCAATTTCGAACTTGTTTCCCCGGAGCGCCTGCTGCTTTCCGCACAGGTGATCGAAGTCGTCATCCCGGCAACCGAGGGTGAAATGACCGTGATGGCCAATCACGCGCCGACCATGACGACCGTCAAGCCGGGTGTCGTCACCGTCAAGATGGCCGATGGGAAGAACGAGCGTTTCGCCGTGTTCGGCGGTTTCGCCGATATCCTGCCGACCGGTTGTACGCTGCTTGCCGAATCGGCGGTCCATGTCGACGAACTCGACCGCTCGGTGCTCGAGAATCGCATCGCCTCGGTTCGCGCCGAGCTCGAAGGTGCCGGCGACGAGAAGAAGACCCGTCTCGAACAGTTCATTGCGGAACTGACCAAGCTTGGCGAGGTCGTCATCCCCGCCTGAAAGGGTCATCCCGACAAGGGAAACGAAGAGTAGAACTTCAGACCCCGCCTCAGTTCGCAGGCGGGGTTTTTTGTGGGTCGGCGAAACCGCTTTAGCGCGGCGGAATTGCCCCTCACCCTGGCCCTCCCCGCCCGCGCGGGGAGAGGGGATGAGCACTGCCGCGACCGCCCTCTTCATGGCAGAGGAACGGGCGGGGCGTTGCGAGTCACCTTCGCCCCGCTTGGGGGGAGAAAGGTGGCCGGCAGGTCGGATGAGGGAGACGCCTGGCTCCAGGAGAGTTCGCCGTCAACGCAAATACCCGGACCATGTCCGGGCATTTTCCGTATTCTGTTCCGAGGACGCGCCGGGAATGCGCATCATTCGATCGCCCAAGGGGCACCGCTTCAGCTTGCAGCCCTTTCCGTGCCGTTCCGCTGCGCGTAGTAGTGGCCGAAGCGGTTGGCGAGGAAGGTGTCGAGCGCAATATCTTCCTGGCGAACGAAACCCCGGTTCGGGATCTTGTCCTCCGCCAGCAGGTCGAGCACGGCGCAGATGCTTCCGGCCGTGGTGATCTGGATGGCGCTCTGCATCCGCCCGGCGACGACACCGCTATAGACCTTGTTGGCATAGGTTTCCTGAACGAGGTGTCCGTCGCGGAAGCCAGAAACGGTTACGAAGATGACCACAACGTCCTGGGTGGTGGTCGGCAAGGCGTTTTCCAGAATGTCCTTCAGGACCTCGCGGCGATGGCGCAGGCCGAGATCGTTCAAGAGCGCCTTGAAGATCGCGGCATGGCCGGGGTAGCGGATCGTCTTGTAGTTCAGCGTGCGGACCTTGCCCTCGAGCGTTTCGCAGAGCGTGCCAAGTCCGCCCGATGTGTTGAATGCTTCGTAGGTAATACCGTCGAGCGAAAACTCCTCGCGCCCTTCCATGGCGGGGACTTCGACCAGCGTGCCTTCGACGATGGCCTCGCAGGGCTCGATATATTCGTTGATGACCCCGTCCGTGCTCCAGGTCAGGTTATAGTTGAGCGCGTTCGAAGGATATTGCGGCAAGGCGCCGACGCGCATGCGCACGCTTTCGAGCTTGTCGAAGCGCCCGGCGAGATCATTGGCGACGATCGAGATGAAGCCGGGCGCAAGCCCGCATTGCGGGATGAAGGCGGAGATGGCCTTTGCGGCGATCGCCTTGACCCGCCGGGTCGATTCGACGTCTTCCGTCAAGTCGAGATAATGTATTTCCGCCTCGGCGGCAGCCTCGGCGATCGCTACCGTCAGGTGAAACGGTGCGGCGCTCAAGACGGCAAACTTGCCCTTGAGCAGATCGATAAGCGCTTTTCTGTCGGTGATGTCGATGGCGGTTGACGAAATGGCGTCGTGCTTTTCGATTTCCTGCAGTTGCTCGGCGCTGCGGTCGACGACGCAGACACGATAATCGCCGGAGTGGGCGAGCATGCGCGCGATCGTCGATCCGATCTTGCCGGCACCGATGACAACGATCTCTTTCATTGTTCTTCCCCTGATATGAGCTCTTCAATGTCATTGTCCTCCTTTCGGCCATTGCTTTAAAGCGCCGAAATGACTAAATCGACGAACACATTCGGCATTTCGCCGATCAGGATCGACATTATGCAGGTTTCCGATAAGGACCGTGAACTTCTCGCCATCCTTAGCGACAACGCCCGCATGCCGACGGCGACGCTCGCGCGCCGGCTCGGCCTCTCGCGCACGACCGTGCAGGCGCGTATCGAACGGCTCGAACGCGACGGCGTGATCGCGGGCTACGGCGTGCGGCTTTCGGAGAATTACGAAAAGGGCCTGGTGAAGGCGCATATGCTGATCACCATCGCGCCGCGGGCGTTGAACCGCGTTACGCCCGAGCTTGCCGCTATCCGGGAAATCCGGACGCTGCATTCGGTCAGCGGCAGTTTCGATCTCATTGCAATCGTCGCGGCAAGCTCGATCGGCGAGCTGGATCTGTTGATCGACCGCATCGGCGAAATCGAAGGCGTAGAAAAGACGCTCTCCTCGATCATCCTCTCGACCCGCATCGATCGCTGAGATTCGCCCTCAGCGTCGATCGATCCCTTTGATGGCATCGGCATTCCAGGCCGTGGGGCCAAGGATAAAGGAAACCGGCAAGCCGTCGCCCGGGGTCAGCCATTTCTCGCGATCGAAATAGGCTGCAGCAATGGTCTTCGGCTGCGTTCTGGCTGCCCGATTGGCAAGAAAATTGTAACGCGGCGTCGCGCCGGATTCTTGGCTGAACCGGATTCGGCTGCCGAAGCGCTTGAGATCGAACTCGTCGAGCGCCTGGATCTTCAGCGCGATGCTCTCGCGGTCGGCCCAGCGGACATGCGTGAGAAACACCGATGCAGCTCTTGCCGCAGCGCTGGTCACGGCCTGGGCGTCTTGGGGGTGTTCGATGTTCAACTTCACGCGGAAAGAGGTGATTTCGTCCTCCCCGCTGCCTTTGACAAAGATGAAGATCGACGAGCTTTTCTCCTCCCCTGGCCGGGGGAAGGGGACGAGCGACGAGCACTCCCAGCGGCTGCTCTCGGCTGCTTTCCATTCGAGATCGCTGAAGCCGGCCTCGCGCAGGCCATCGCAAAGCGTGCGCGGATCGCTGCGGATCTGTCGGTGGAACTGCTGTCCCGGCGCGTCGAGGTCTGCGAAGATCCGCTCCGGGAGCATCACTTCCAGCGGCTGTGGCTCACGCGGCGGTGGCGCACGCGGCGGGGGGCGAGGCGACTCTTCCGGTTTCGGTGCGCTTTCCGGCAGTCCCAGTGCCGCCAGAAGCTGCTTCAGATTGCGATGCTCGTTTGCAAGAAGCACGGTGGCGAGGATCGCCGTGAAGATCAGCACGACGGTACCCATGAAGAAAGCAATGCCGGCGCGGCCCCTATGCTTGCTCTCCATCGACCTGCAACTCGCTTTCACCCAATTGGAAGGGCGCACAATACGGGACGAGGGTGCCGCTCTCCAAGAGGCTTCTCGCAGCTAGTGAATTCGACCGCGCTGCGCTTCTATCCGTGCTGTCTTCCAAGTGGAATAGCCGAAGGCGAGAAGAAATATCGCCGTCATCAGCAGCACGATGGTCGGCGCCGGTGCGCTGTCGATGAAGAAGGAGATGTATACGCCGGAGAAGGACGCGACGACGGCGATCAGGACCGCGGCAACGAGCATGCCGCTGAAGGTGCGTGTCAGGAGATAGGCAATCGCGCCGGGTGCGATCAGCATGGCGATTGCGAGGATCAGCCCGACGGCTTTCAGCGCGCCGACGATCGTCAACGACAGGATCGCAAGCAGGCCGTAATGCAGCCACGCGACCGGAAGCCCGACAGCACGCGCCTGGGCTGGATCGAAGGCGTGAAGCAGCAGGTCGCGCCATTTGAACGCGAGGACGCCGGCGGAAAAGACGGCTATCGCGCCCGTCTCCAGGATATCGCCCCAGCCGATGCCGAGCATATCGCCGAAGAGGATGTGATCGAGATGCACATCGCTCTGGATCTTCACGTAGAGCACGAGCCCGAAGCCGAACATGCCGGAAAAGACCACGCCCATCAACGTGTCCTGCTTGATGCGACTGTTTTCCTTGAGATAGCCGGTCAGGAGCGCGCAGCACATGCCGGCGGCGAAGGCGCCGACGGCGAGCGGCAGCCCGACGATGTAGGAGACGACGACGCCCGGGAAAACCGCATGCGAGATCGCGTCACCCATCAGCGACCAGCCCTTCAGCACGAGATAGCAGGAGAGCATGGCGGTGGGGATTGCCACCAGCACCGAGATGATCAGGGCGTTACGCATGAACTCGAATTCGAAGACGGCGGTCAGCATGTCGAGAGATATCATCGCTGAGCCTCCAGGGCTGCGGATGCGCGGCGGCGGGCGGCAATGAGGCCGTGCTTCGGCGCGAAGGCGAAAGCGAGAAAGAAGATCAGCGTTTGCAGCACGATGATGATGCCGCCGGTGGCGCCGTCGAGGAAATAGCTCGCATAGGCGCCGACGAAGCTGGTGAGCGCGCCGATGGCGATGCTGATCAGGATCAGCCGCGGGAATCGGTCCGTGAGCAGATAGCCAGTCGCGCCGGGCGTCACGACCATGGCTATGACGAGAAAGGCGCCGACGGTCTGTAGTGCGGCAACGGTGGAGGCGGACAGCAGGGTGAAGAACAGCACTTTCAGGAGTGTCGTGTTGATGCCGATCGAGCGGGCATGGCTCTCGTCGAAGAAGGTCACCATCAGATCCTTCCATTTCGCCGAGAGGATCGCGAGAGAGACGAAGCCGATGATCGCGAGCTGCAGCGTGTCGGCGGGGGTAATGGCGAGGATATTGCCGAGCACGATCGTCTGGATGTTCACTGAAGTCGGCGACAGCGAGACCATGAAAAGCCCGAGGCCGAAGAAGGAGGTGAAGATCAGGCCGATGATCGTATCCTCCTTGAGCCGCGTCCGCTGGTTGAGGAACAGCATGGCCCCGGCGGCAAGCGTGCCGGAGAAGAAGGCGCCCAGCGAGAAGGGGAGGCCGAGCATATAGGCGCCGGCGACGCCGGGCACGATCGAATGGGAGAGCGCGTCGCCGATGAGTGACCAGCCTTTCAGCATCAGATAGGCCGAGAGGAAGGCGCAGACGGCGCCGACCAGCGCGCTGACCCACATGGCGTTCACCATGTAGGAATAGGTGAACGGCTCCAGGAGCGTCACGATCATTCGGCGTCCGTCTCCGCTTCTGTTTCGGGCTTCGCCGGTTGCGGCACCATCTGGCCTTTCGCGCCATACATGACGAGCGGCCGCTCGTCGTCGCTGATGACCGAAAGCTGCCGCGGGTCCGCATCCTCATGCAGGCTTTCGCCGCCGAGCACGAAATGGCGCAGCACGCCGCCGAAGGCGAGTTCGAGATTGTCGCGGGTGAAGGTGGACTCGGTCGGGCCGTAGGCGAGCACGGTGTTCTTCAGGAGCACGGCCCGGTCGCAGAATTCCGGCACGCTGCCAAGATTGTGGGTGGAGACGAGCATCACCCGCCCCTCATCGCGCAGGTCGAGGAGCAGTCGGATGATCGCGTCCTCGGTCCTGACGTCGACGCCAGTGAAGGGCTCGTCGAGCAGGATGACCCGGCCATCCTGCGCGAGCGCCCGGGCGAGGAAGACGCGCTTCTTCTGCCCCCCGGAAAGCTCCCCAATCTGGCGCTTGCGGAAATCGCTCATGCCGACGCGTGCCAGAGCCGCTTCGACCGCTTCGTGGTCCGCCTTTTTCGCCATGCGCAGCATGTTCATATGGCCGTAGCGGCCCATCATGACGACGTCTTCGACGAGGACCGGGAAGTTCCAGTCGACTTCCTCGGCCTGCGGCACATAGGCGACAAGGTTCTTCTTGAGCGCCTGCGGCACGGTCAGGCCCAGAACGGAGATATCGCCCTTGGTGAGGCGGACGAAACCCATGATCGCCTTGAACATCGTCGACTTGCCGCTGCCATTGACCCCGACCAGGGCGGTGATCGTCCCGGTCGGAATCGCGAAGGAAGCATCGCTGAGCGCCCGGTGGCCATTGCGATAGATGACGGTCGCGTCGCGGACGCGAATGCCGCTTCCCTCGTCTTGGGGTGCCGGCCGCGTTAGCGGCCGAGCCTTTGTCTGAAGGTTCATTGCGAAAGACCTTTCGCGATGGTTTCGGAGGTGACGCGCAGCAGGTCGATATAGGTGGGAACGGGACCGCCGGCCTCACTCAGAGAATCCACATAGAGCACCCCGCCATATTTTGCACCCGTCTCGCGCGCCACCTGCATGGCCGGATCGGGCGAAATCGTGCTCTCGGAGAAGATCACCGGTATGTTGTTGGCCCTGACCGCGTCGATCACCTTGCGCACCTGCTGCGGCGTACCCTGCTGGTCGGCATTGATCGGCCAGAGATAGAGCTCCTTCAGGCCGAAATCGCGGGCGAGATAGCTGAATGCGCCCTCACTCGAGACGAGCCAACGCTTTTCGGCAGGAATCCTGTCCAACTCCGCGCGGATCGGCGCGATCGTCGCCTCGATCTCTTTCTTGTAGGCGTCGGCGTTCGCCTTGTAGGTCTCCGCGTTTTCGGGGTCATGTTCGACGAAGGCATCGCGGATGTTGTCGACATAGATCAGCGCCGCCGTCGGCGACATCCAGGCATGCGGGTTCGGCTTGCCGGTATAGGGGCCTTCGGCAATGCCCATGGGCTCGACCCCCTCGGAGACCACGACGCCCGGAATATTGTCGAGGTTCTGGAAGAACTTCTCGAACCAGAGTTCGAGGTTGAGCCCGTTCCAGAAGATCAGTTGCGCGTCGTGCGCCTTCAAGATGTCGCGCGGGGTCGGCTGATAGTTGTGGATCTCGGCGCCGGGCTTGGTGATCGATTCGACGATCGCCGCATCGCCCGCGACGTGCTGGGCCATGTCGGCGATGACCGTGAAGGTGGTGACGGCCTTGAATTTTTCCGCCGCCGTCGCGCTGGCGGGAGCGAGCGATAGGGTAGCAATTGCCGCGGCGGCCACCAGCGCCGCACGCCTCGTCAGATCGATCATTCGTATCTCCATTCGTTAGCTCCCATTATGGGTAGGCGAATAGCCTGAATAAGTCAATGCAAATGAGAACCATTTGCAACTAGCTATTTTCAATTTCGCGGCCCTTGGCTAGTGTCGGCGGATGACAAAGACGAAGAATAAGGTCGAGGAACTGGAGGGAATCCTGCGCGATGGGGGCGTGCGCGTGACACGCCAGCGGGCCGCCATCCTGAAGATCCTGGCCGAAGCCGAAGACCATCCGGACGCAAGCGAGTTGCACAGACGCGCCAAGGAGATCGATGCGACCGTGTCGCTCTCGACCGTCTACCGGACGCTTTCGGCGCTGGAGCAGCAGGGCGTCGTGCAGCGGCACGCCTTCGAGAATGCCACCGCTCGTTTCGAGACTGCCGACGCCCCGCATCACGACCACCTGATCGACATCGACACGGGCGCGGTGATCGAGTTCCGCTCCGACAAGATCGAGCAGTTGCAGGCGGAGATCGCCGCAGAACTCGGCTACGAGCTCGTGCGCCACCGGCTGGAGCTCTATTGCCGCAAGCGCAAGGATTGAGTTGGACGCTTCGTGGCGGCGATGCCTCGATCGCAAAGAAGGGCCTGCCTAATGGCTCTTGTAAGGGACGCACTCCGCCTCAATTCCGCCGTTTCCGATCGTTCCATACCAACGACGAAAACCGGGGCTGTTTCCAGCCCCGGCGCCGCATCTCCGCTTCTCTGGCGCCGCCCCAGAGCCCGGGCGGCGCCTTTGTCGTGGCTTAGTTGGTCTGCCAGCTCTTGACCAGCTCGTCGTAATTGACGGTGATCGGCTTTTCCTTCTCGTTCTCGATCTTCAGCTGCGGAGCGAGATTGCCGGCCTTGACGGCTTCCGCGTTCCAATATTCGAGATCGTGCTCTTCGGCGAGCTTCGGTCCGATATCACCCTGGATGCCGGCGCGTTCCAGGCGCTGCAGCACCTTCTCCTGCTCGGCGCAAAGCGAGTCCATCGCTTCCTGCGCGGACTTGGCGCCGGAAGAGGCATCACCGATCGCCTGCCACCACAGCTGCGCCAGCTTCGGATAGTCAGGCACGTTGGTGCCGGTCGGGGTCCACTGCACGCGGGCCGGCGAGCGATAGAACTCGATCAGGCCGCCGAGCTTCGGAGCGCGCTCGGTGAAGCTTGGATGGTCGAGCGTCGACTGGCGGATGAAGGTGAGGCCGACATGGCTCTTCTTCACGTCGACGGTCTTGGACGTCACGAACTGGGCATAGAGCCAAGCGGCCTTGGCGCGATCTTCCGGCGTGGACTTCAGCAGCGTCCAGGAGCCGGCGTCCTGATAGCCGAGCTTCATGCCGTCCTTCCAGTAGACGCCGTGCGGGGAGGGCGCCATGCGCCACTTCGGCGTGCCGTCGGCATTGACTACGGGCAGGCCGTCCTTGACCATATCGGCGGTAAAGGCCGTGTACCAGAACATCTGCTGGGCGATCGCACCCTGGGCCGGAACCGGGCCGGCTTCGGAGAAGGTCATGCCCTGGGCTTCCGGCGGCGCGTAGTTCTTGAGCCAGGTCAGGTACTTGTCGATCGAGTAGACTGCGGCCGGGCCGTTGGTGTCGCCGCCGCGGGCGACGCAGGAGCCGACGGGCCTGGAGTTCTCGTCGACCTTGATGCCCCACTCGTCGACCGGGCGGCCGTTCGGGATGCCCTTGTCGCCATTGCCGGCCATCGACAGCCAGGCGTCGGTGAATCGCCAGCCGAGCGACGGGTCCTTCTTGCCATAGTCCATATGGCCATAGACCTTCTTGCCGTCGATCTCGCGGCCGTTGAAGAACTCGGCGATATCCTCATAGGCCGACCAGTTGACCGGCACGCCGAGGTCGTAGCCGTACTTGGCCTTGAACTCTTCCTGAATCTTCGGATCGCTGAACCAGTCGTAGCGGAACCAATAGAGGTTGGCGAACTGCTGGTCGGGAAGTTGGTAGAGCTTGCCGTCCGGAGCGGTGGTGAAGGACTTGCCGATGAAATCGTCGACGTCGAGGTTGGGGTTGGTGACGTCCTTGCCTTCGTTTTCCATCCAGTCGGTGAGGTTACGGGCCTGCTGGTAACGCCAATGGGTGCCGATCAGGTCGGAGTCGTTGATATAGGCGTCGTAGACGTTTTCGCCGGATTGCATCTGCGTCTGCAACTTCTCGACGACGTCGCCTTCGCCGATCAAGTCGTGGGTGATCTTGATGCCGGTGATCGCGGTGAAGGCCGGCGCCAGCACTTTCGATTCGTATTCATGGGTGGTGATCGTTTCGGAGACGACCTTGATCTCCATGCCGGCGAAGGGTTTCGCCGCATCGACGAACCATTGCATTTCCGCTTCCTGGGCGCCGCGGTCGAGCGAAGAGAGGTCGCCGACCTCCTTGTCCAGGAACTGCTTTGCCTCATCCATGCCGGCAAAGGCCGAGCCGGTAATGGCCAGCAGCATGGCTGCCGTCGTTGTCAAAAGGTGCCTTCGCATTAAGTCCTCCCTTGGGTTTTGCGATTGCGTTGCCTTGCAGTTTCGAAGGGCGCCCCGAGGCCTACCCTTCATTCCGGTGCCTCAGACGTAGCGGAACACGCCGATGGCGTAGATCACCGAGAGGGCAATCGCCCACCAGAGATTTGCGCCGATCAGCCCCAGCCAGGCGAGGTGAATGAATGCGCTTCCGAGGAGCGACACGAAGAGACGGTCGCCGCGCGTCGTTTCGAAGCGCAGGATGCCGACGCGTGGGTTTCCGCCGGGCCGGGCATATTCCCAAACAGCCATCAGCGACAGCAGCGCGAAGATCGTCAGAAAGAACATGGCGGTCGGGAAGGACCAGGCCATCCAGCCGCCGGGGATCAGTGGGGCGAACCAGTCGCGCTCGCCGTCCTTGACCGGCAGAGCGGAAAGCAGCAGGCCCGCGGCGACGATATAGATGACGAGCACGGCGACGAGTGCGACGGGCCAGCGGTTCTTGCGAGTGGCGATGGTTGCCATCAGACCCTCCCCAGGGCAAAGCCCTTGGCGATGTAGTTGCGGACGAAATAGATCACGAGCGCGCCGGGAATGATCGTCAGCACGCCGGCGGCGGCGAGCACGCCCCAGTCGAGGCCGGAGGCCGAGACCGTGCGCGTCATCGTCGCGGCGATCGGCTTGGCGTCGGTCGTCGTCAGCGTACGGGCGATCAGGAGTTCGACCCACGAGAACATGAAGCAGAAGAAGGCGGCGACCCCGATGCCCGAGGCGATCAGCGGCACGAAGATCTTCGCGAAGAAGCGCGGGAAGGAATAGCCGTCGATATAGGCGGTCTCGTCGATCTCCTTCGGCACGCCGGACATGAAGCCTTCCAGGATCCAGACGGCGAGCGGCACGTTGAACAGGCAGTGCGCGATCGCGACCGCGATGTGGGTGTCGATCAGGCCGAAGGCGGAATAGAGCTGGAAGAAGGGCAGGGCGAAAACCGCGGGCGGCGCCATCCGGTTGGTCAAGAGCCAGAAGAACAGGTGCTTGTCGCCGAGGAAACGATAGCGCGAGAAGGCATAGGCCGCCGGTAGTGCCACGGACACCGAGATGATGGTGTTCAGGACCACATATGTGATCGAGTTGATGTAACCGTTGTACCAGGATGGGTCGGTGAAGATCACCGTGTAGTTGCGGAGCGTGGGGTTCTGCGGCCAAAGCGAGAACGTGCTCAGGATCTCGCTCGTTTCTTTGAAGCTCATATTGACGAGCCAGTAGATCGGCAGCAGCAGGAAGACGATGTAGAGCGTCGGCACCAGCCAGGAGAGGCGCTGCGACAGCGGTTGCTTGGTAGTGATCATGGTTTTCTCCTCCCTCCTTCGCTCAGCCCTTTGCGTCGCTCGTGGTCATCACCGTGTAGAAGATCCACGAGAGCAGCAGGATGATGAGGAAGTAGATGATCGAAAGGGCCGCGGCCGGGCCGAGGTCGAACTGGCCGATCGCCATTTTGACGAGATCGATCGACAAGAAGGTCGTCGAGTTGCCGGGACCGCCGCCGGTGACGACGAAGGGTTCCGTATAGATCATGAAGCTATCCATGAAGCGCAGCAGGAAGGCGATCAAAAGCACCCGCTTCATCTTCGGAAGCTGGATATAGCGGAACACGGACCAGCGTGATGCGCCGTCGATCTTGGCGGCCTGGTAATAGGCGTCCGGGATCGAGACGAGGCCGGCATAGCAGAGCAGCACGACGAGGCTCGTCCAGTGCCAGACATCCATGACGATCAGCGTCACCCAGGCATCGACCGGGTTCTGCACATAGTTGTAATTGATGCCGAGCGAGGCGAGCGTGCGTCCGAGCAGGCCGATATCGACGCGGCCGAAGACCTGCCAGATGGTGCCGACGACGTTCCACGGAATGAGCAGCGGCAGCGCCATCAAGACAAGGCAGATCGGCACGCCGATGCCCTTTTTCGGCATGTTGAGCGCTATGACGATACCAAGCGGGATTTCGATCGCAAGGATGATCGCCGAGAATATGAGGTTGCGGGTGAGGGCGTCCCAGAAGCGGCCGGATTCGAGCACGTCCTGGAACCAGTCGGTGCCAGCCCAGAAGAACTCGTTGTTGCCGAATGTATCCTGCACGGAATAGTTGACCACGGTCATCAGCGGGATCACCGCCGAAAAGGCGACGAGCACCAGCACCGGCAGGACCATGAACCAGGCCTTGTTGTTCCAGGTCTTTTCCATGTCAGGCCTCCTCGCCGACGCGCCAGGAATCGGCATAGATATTGATCGCCTTCTGATCGAAGGTGACGCGCGGCTCGGCGGGGATCTCGCCGTCCTCGTCGACGATGATCGAGATCGGCCGGTCGGCGAAGTGGGCGCGCACGACCTTGTGACGGCCGATGTCCTCGACCTTGGTGATCGCGACGGGCATGCCTTCGCGGCCGAGCGAAATGAATTCCGGGCGGATGCCGAGTTCGGTGGTGGCGCCGGCCTTGATCCTCGGCTGGAAGCCGAGGGCGATGCTTTCGCCGCCGACCGCCGCCGTGGCTCCATCGATCTGGGCCGGCAGCACGTTCATGCCCGGCGAGCCGATGAAATAGCCGACGAAGGTGTGGCTCGGCCGTTCGAAGAGCTCGGCCGGCGTACCGATCTGGACGATCTGTCCGTCATACATGACAACGACCTTGTCGGCGAAGGTCAGCGCTTCGGTCTGGTCGTGCGTGACGTAGACCATGGTGAAGCCGAAGCGTTTGTGCAGCCGCTTGATCTGCGAGCGCAGCACCCATTTCATTTCGGGATCGATGACGGTCAGCGGCTCGTCGAAGAGAATGGCGCTGACGTCGGAGCGCACGAGGCCCCGGCCGAGCGAGATTTTCTGCTTCTGATCGGCCGTCAGCCCCCGCGCGGTCTTCTTCGCCCAGCCGCCAAGGCCGATCATCTCGATGATCTCCTTGACCCGGCGATCGACCTCCGCCTCCGGCACATGGCGGTTGCGCAGCGGGAAGGCGAGATTGTCGTAGACCGTCATCGTGTCGTAGATGACCGGGAACTGGAACACCTGCGCGATGTTGCGGTGCTGGGTCGCGAGATGCGTCACATCTGTGCCGTCGAAAAGGATGCGGCCCTCCGACGGGTTGATGAGCCCGGAAATGATGTTGAGCAGCGTCGTCTTGCCGCAGCCCGAAGGACCGAGCAGCGCGTAGGCGCCGCCGTCGTTCCATTCGTGATGGACTTCCTTCAGCGCATAGTCGGCTTCCGATTTCGGCTTGGCTCCGTAGGCGTGACGGATATGCTCGAGATTGATACGTGCCATGGTCCCCTCCCCGCTCAGGCCCTGCCGCCGGTCGCCCGGCCGTCCGGCCCGAAGGCCATCAGATGGCGGGTGTCGACGAAGACCTCGAGGTCCGCATCCGGTTCGATATCGTGGACGCCCGGCGCCAACATCACCCAGCGAGCATCGGCAAAGCCGACGTGAATGAAACTCTCCGATCCGGCGATCTCCGATATCGCCGTCTTGACGGTGAGCGAATCCCCGCTGCCGTTCTGCCGCCTGAAGGAAATGTGGTGCGGCTGAAAAGCCACCGTGCAGGGCCCGTCCGCAACGGCCGCCAGATGCTGCGGAACGGAAAGCACCGGCTTACCGTCCAGCGTGAAATGCAACCCCGATTTGACAAGGTCGATCGTGTTCAGCGGCGGATCGGCGAAGGTCCGGGCGGTGACTATGTCGGCCGGGCGGCGATAGACGTCGATGGTGCGGCCGAACTGCGTGATGCGGCCCTTGCTGAGGGTGGCGGTATTGCCGCCGAGCAGCAGCGCCTCCGACGGCTCCGTCGTGGCATAGACGAAGATTGCGCCGGACGCGGCAAAGATCTTCGGCAATTCCTCCCGCAGCTCCTCGCGCAGCTTGTAGTCGAGATTGGCAAGCGGCTCGTCGAGCAGCACCAGATCCGCATTCTTGACGATGGCGCGGGCAAGCGCTGTGCGCTGCTGCTGGCCGCCGGAAAGGTTGAGGGGCGTGCGGTCGAGATAGGGGGTGAGCTTCAAGAGCTCGGCTGCCTTGCGCACGTCCCGGTCGATGGTGGCGTTGTCGAGGCCCTTGATCCGCATGGGCGAGGCAATGTTGTCGTAGACCGTCATCGCCGGATAGTTGATGAATTGCTGATAGACCATTGCCACCGAGCGCTTCTGCACGGGCAGGCCGGTGACATCGGCGCCGTCGAAATGGAGCGAACCGGAGGCGGGCTTGTCGAGACCGGCCATCAGCCGCATCAGCGAGGTCTTGCCGGAAAGCGTCGGGCCGAGCAGCACGTTGAGCGACCCCCTCTCCAAGGCAAGGTTGGTCGGGTAGATATGCGTCTCCCCGCCCACGACCTTGGATATGTTCTTCATTTCAAGCATTGAATTCTCCGGTGTTCCACCCAGCCATCGGCAGTTCAATTGCGGGATCGGCGGGATGGGGGAAGCAGTTGTGGGCTTCGTCCCGCCACTCTCCTCTAGGCGGCGGCGTTGACGGCGCCGCGCATGTAATCCTCCAGTTCCGCGGCTTCAGCCCGCGAGAGCTGCAATCCCAGCTTCGTGCGGCGCCACAGCACGTCCTCCGCGCGCCGCGCCCATTCCCGTTCGATCAGCCAGTCGACCTCGACCGCGTAAAGATCGCCGCCGAAGTGCTTGCCGAGGTCGGCCCTGCTTGCCGCTTTGCCGAGGAGCCGCGCCGCGAAAGTCCCATAAAGCCGGACAAGCCGGCGAGCGTGCGACGCGGTGAGAAAAGGGTAGCGTCGTTTCAGCTTCTCCACCTCCGCCTCGTAGGCGGTCGGAGGGAAGTCGCCGCCCGGCAGGTGCGACGAGGCGGTCCATTTCCCGCCCCTGACGCCGATCGCCTCGCCGATCTTGTCGAGCGCGGATTCGGCAAGCCGCCGATAGGTCGTGAGCTTGCCGCCGAAAACGTTGAGAAGCGGGGTCGCTCCGGGCTCGCCCTCGAGCCGCAGCACATAGTCGCGGGTTGCTTCCTGTGCCTTGCTCGCGCCGTCATCATAGAGCGGGCGCACGGCCGAATAGCTCCAGACGATGTCGTCGCGGGTCACCGGGCCGGCGAAGTACTCGCTCGCAGCCTTGCAGAGATAGTCGATCTCCGCATCGCTGATACGCGCTTCCGCCGGATTGCCGCCGAAGTCCCGGTCGGTCGTTCCGATCAGGGTGAAATCGCCCTGGTAAGGGATGGCGAACATGATGCGCCCGTCCGGATTCTGGAAGAAATAGGCGCGCGGGTCGTCAAACTTCTTCTTCACGACGATATGGCTACCCTGGACGAGGCGGACATTGTGCACGTCCTTCTTGTGCAGCGCGTCGCTAAGCACCCGGTCCACCCAGGGGCCGGTGGCATTGACGAGCATGCGGGCGCGGAGCGTTTCGCGGGTGCCGGTCACTGCGTTTTCGACCTCGATAGCCCAGACGCCTCCCTCGCGGCGGGCCGAGACGACGCGGGTGCGCGCCATGATGCGTGCGCCGCGGTCGGCAGCGTCACGCGCGTTGAGCACCACGAGGCGGGCGTCGTCCACCCAGCCGTCGGAATATTCGAAAGCCTTGGTGAAGAGGCGCTTCAACGGCTCGCCGGCGGGATCGCGGGTCATGTCCAGCGTGCTCGTTGCCGGCAGCAGCTTGCGGCCGCCGATATGGTCATAGAGAAACAGCCCCAGCCGTATCAGCCAGGCCGGGCGCGGTCCGCCCTTATGGTAGGGCAGCACGAATCGCATCGGCCAGATGACATGCGGCGCCATGGCCCAAAGCACTTCGCGCTCCATCAGCGCCTCGCGCACAAGGCGGAACTCGTAATATTCGAGATAGCGCAGGCCCCCATGGATGAGCTTGGTGGAGCCGGACGAGGTGCCGGAGGCGAAATCGTTCATCTCGGCCAGCGCGACGGAATAGCCCCGGCCGGCCGCATCACGCGCGATGCCGCATCCGTTGATGCCGCCGCCTATGACAAAGACGTCGAAGACTTTCTGGTCTGACACTGCGATTGCCCCTCCGCTTTTCGCGATGCACAAAGTGAGTGCTGATGCGAAAGTGATGGTAGTTAAAACGAAAATATTTCGAATGTCAAACGAATGTTCAGCGAAATCTTCGCGGAAGCGAAACTGTGTGCGCTCACGCCTCGGTCTCGATCAGTCTCACACCTTGTTCGGCGCAAATTTTTCGAACATTTTCAAGGAAACAGCGGTCGGTGATGAAGGTCTTGACTTGGGAGATATGGCCGATTCTAACCGGTGCGGTGCGTTCGAATTTGGTCGAGTCCGAGACCAGGATAACGTGCCGTGCATTGGCGATGATCGCCTGCGCCACCTTCACTTCGCGATAATCGAAATCGAGAAGCGCGCCATCGTTGTCGATTGCCGAGGCGCCGATCACGGCGAAATCCACCTTGAACTGCCGGATGAAATCGACGGCCGCCTCGCCGACGATACCGCCGTCCGAACCGCGCACGACGCCGCCGGCGATCACCACCTCGATCGACGGATATATCCGCAACCGGTTTGCAACATTGATGTTATTGGTGATGACCATCAGTTCCTTGTGGTCGAGCAGCGCCTCGCCGACCGCCTCCGTGGTGGTGCCGATATTAATGAAGAGCGAGGCGCTATCGGGGATCAGGGCCGCTGCCGCGCGGCCGATCGCCTGCTTCTCCGCAGCGGCAATCTGGCGCCGGGCATCGTATTTCACGTTCTCCTTGCCGCTCGGGAAGATGGCGCCGCCATGAATGCGATTGAGGACGCGTGCGTCGCAGAGGTCGTTCAGATCCTTGCGGATCGTCTGCGGCGTCACCGAAAAGCGCTGGGCGAGTTCCTCGACGAGCACCCGGCCTTCGGTCTTGGCGAGCGCAAGGATTTCCTCCTGCCTTCCGGTGAGATACATGTTTCGCTCCCTCTGTTTTCGTTTGCTTTCATAATATGCAAAAACGAAAACTGCGCAATTTCAGAATCGGCGCAATTGCGCAGAGTCCACTTTCGCTCGACATGGGCACCGATGTAGCCGTTGCAATCCGTCACGCGATGCGCCAGCCTCGCCTGCTATGGGAAGGGATGCGAGACAATGTATCATCCGGCCTTATTCAGGGGCATGAATGTGGTGGTGACCGGTGGCGGGCGCGGCATCGGTCTCGAGGTTGCACGGCAGTTCCTCGATTGCGGCGCAAGAGTGGTCGTTCACATGGGGCGGGCGATGCCCCGCGACCGTCCCGATTTCCTCGATCTCGCGACGAGCGAGGGCAGGGCCTTTCTCCATGAGGCGGATTTTCTCGAAGCCGGCAGCGTGGATGGTCTTGCGGACGAGGTGCGGAGCCGCTTCGACAGTCTCGATGTGCTTGTCAACAATGCCGGCACGATGGTCGGTCGCTTCCCGGCCGCGGAACTCACCGACAAGGAATACCGCACCATCCTTCAGCTCAACCAGACCTCGGTCGTCGAGATGACGCGCACCATGCTGCCGCTGTTGCGCAAGGGTCCGCATCCGGCGATCGTCAACACCGTGTCGATCTCTGCGCGCACGGGTGGCAGTGCCGGTTCGTCGATCTATTCTGCCACCAAGGCCTTCGTCGCCACCTATTCGAAGGCGCTGGCGCGCGAACTGGCGCCGGAAGGAATCCGGGTCAATTGCGTTTCGCCCGGCACGATCGCCACCGATTTCCATCAGCGCTATTCCACGCCGGAAAAGCTGGAGGCGACACGGAAATCGATTCCGCTCGGGCGGCTCGGGACAGCCGACGATTGCGCGCCTGCCTATCTCTTCCTCGCCTCGCATGCGCTTTCGGGCTATATCACCGGCCAGGTGCTGGAAGTAAACGGCGGTCAGCTGATCTGCTAGGGCGGCTGCCACCGGAAACTCTGTGCTGCTTCTGCCCCTCATCCGCCCGCTGGCACCTTCTCCCCGCAGGCGGGGATGCTGGCACCTTCTCCCCGCAGGCGGGGATAAGGAGGTTGGCTGCGGCGCTTCAATCCCTCTCCCGGCCTGCGGGGAGAGGGCCAGGGTGAGGGGCGAAATCTCCGCGTCAGGCGAGTGTTAGAGTGAGGGGGCGACACGAATTCGTCCTGAGGGGCTGAAACATGATCGACAAGCTGGAATTCTTTCTCGCGCTCGCCCGCGAGCGGCACTTCGGTCGGGCGGCCGAGGAATGCGGCGTGACGCAGCCGACGCTGTCGGCGGCGATCCGGCAGCTCGAGGATCAGCTCGGCGTGATGCTTGTCAATCGCGGCTCGCGCTTTCAGGGGCTGACGCCCGAGGGCCAGCGGGTGCTCGAATGGGCGAGACGGATCGTCGGCGACACCCGCACCATGCGCGAGGAGATGCGGGCGGCGCGCAAGGGATTGTCCGGGCATATCCGGCTTGCGGCGATCCCGACGACCCTTGCAATGGTGCCGATGATCACGGCTCCCTTTCAGGAGAAGCACCCGGACGTGACTTTCTCGGTTCTCTCGACGACGTCGCTGCAGATCCTGGCGCTTTTGGAGAATCTCGAGATCGATGCGGGGTTGACTTACCTGGAAAACGAGCCGCTCGGTCGCGTCACCAGCGTGCCGCTGCAGATGGAGCAATATCATCTGGTGACGGCCGCCGGGGCGCCGCTTGCGGATCGCGAAAGCGTGACATGGAAAGAAGTTAGCAACATTCGGCTTTGTCTGTTGACTGCCGACATGCAGAACCGGCGGATCATCAATCAGCACTTCGCCGAGGCGGGAGCCGTCGCCAGCCCGACGCTCGAGTCCAATTCGATGATCGTGCTTTTCTCCCATGTCCGCACCGGCCGCTGGGCGAGCATCATGCCCTATAACGTCGCGAAATCCTTCGGTTTTCACGAGGACATACGGATGATTCCGATCGTCGAGCCGGATGTGCGGCATACCGTCGGACTGGTCGCCACCTATCGCGAACCCTTTACGCCCTTGGTGTCGGCGCTGCTGCATGAGGCGCGCATCCTTGCCGAGCGCAACGCAGCTTGATAGGCTTTTTCTATCACCCAACGGAACAGCATTATTGACCCATTCGGCTATAAGCGCGAAGCTTGTCCGACGTGCAGGGCCGATGAGGCTCCGGCCCCTGCCGGAATGTGTTGGAGACATTCGGTGCGGAAAAGCGATCGGGCCTTAAGGTCTGGAGCGCGCCGCGCCGTGAGCCGGGAGGGCTCTTGGCGTGAATATCCATCTGCCGCGCGCGGACGTGGCCGAGCAAACGCTGGCGATCATCGACGAGCTGAAGGGGCTTGAAGGCCCGTTGCTCCCGATCCTGCACGCCCTGCAGGACGAGTTCGGCTATGTGCCGCAGGAATCCTTGCCGGTGATTGCGCGCGAGCTCAATCTCTCGCGCGCCGAGGTCTACGGCGTCGTCACCTTCTATCATGACTTCCGCGAGCACCCGGCCGGGCGCCACGTGCTGAAGCTCTGTCGCGCCGAAGCGTGCCAGTCGATGGGCGGGGACAGGCTGGCCGACCGGGCGAAGGCCCTGCTTGGCATCGATTTCCACGAAACGACACCCGACGGCGGGGTGACACTCGAACCCGTTTACTGTCTGGGGCTCTGTTCCTGTTCGCCATCGGCAATGCTCGATGGCGAGGTGCATGGCCGGCTCGATGATGCAGCGCTTGAGGCGCTGGTCGCGGAGGCACGCCGATGACCGTCAAGATCTATATTCCTCGCGATGCGGCCGCGCTGGCGCTTGGCGCCGAAAAAGTGGCGACGGTGATGGCCGAGGAACTGGCGGCCCGCGGTCTCGATGCGACGATCGTTCGCAACGGGTCGCGCGGCATGCATTGGCTGGAGCCGCTGGTCGAGGTCGAATCCCCCGAGGGCCGTATTGCCTATGGCCCGGTGAAGGCGCGCGATGTCGCATCACTCCTCGATGCCGGTCTCGTCACCGGCGGCCCGCACCCGCTCTGTCTCGGGAAGACGGAGGAAATTCCGTTCCTCAAGCGCCAGGTGCGGCTGACCTTTGCCCGTTGCGGCATTACGGATCCGCTGTCGCTTCACGACTATCGCGCCCATGGCGGCTTGCGCGGCCTTGAGAAGGCGGTCGTGATGGACCCTGCGGCAATCGTCGCCGAGGTCACTGAAAGCGGCCTGCGCGGCCGCGGCGGCGCGGGCTTCCCGACCGGCATCAAGTGGAAGACGGTGCTCGAAGCGCAGGGGCCGCAAAAATACATCGTCTGCAATGCCGACGAGGGTGACAGCGGCACTTTTGCAGACCGGATGATCATGGAAGGCGATCCCTTCGTGCTGATTGAAGGCATGGCGATCGCCGGCATCGCGACGGGCGCCACCAAGGGCTATATCTATACGCGCTCCGAGTATCCGCACGCGATCGCGGCGATGACGCAGGCGATCGAGGTTGCGCGGGCCGCCGGCGTGCTTGGCCGCTCTGTTCTCGGGTCCGCCCACGCCTTCGACATGGAAGTCCGCACCGGCGCCGGCGCCTATGTCTGCGGCGAGGAGACGTCGCTCCTGAACAGCCTCGAAGGCAAGCGCGGGCTCGTGCGCGCCAAGCCGCCGCTTCCCGCCCATAAGGGCCTGTTCGACCAGCCGACGGTGATCAACAACGTCATCTCGCTCGCCTCGGTGCCGGTGATCCTCGATCAGGGGGCCGCCTATTACCGCGATTTCGGCATGGGGCGCTCGCGCGGCACGATCCCGATCCAGATCGCGGGCAACGTCAAGCATGGCGGACTGTTCGAAATCGGCTTCGGCCTGACGCTCGGCGAGATCGTCGACGACATCGCCGGCGGCACTGCAAGCGGCCGGCCGGTCAAGGCCGTGCAGGTCGGCGGTCCGCTCGGTGCCTATTTCCCGCGGACGCTGTTCGACACGCCTTTCGACTACGAGGCCTTCGCGGCGAAGGACGGCCTCATCGGCCATGCCGGAATCGTCGTCTTCGACGATACGGCCGACATGCTGAAGCAGGCGCGGTTCGCCATGGAATTCTGCGCGGTCGAGAGCTGTGGCAAGTGCACGCCCTGCCGCCTCGGCTCGACGCGCGGGGTTGAAGTTGCGGACAAGATCAGAGACGGGATCGAGCCGGAGAAGAACCGCGAGCTGCTCGCCGATCTCTGCAACACGATGAAATTCGGCTCGCTCTGCGCCCTCGGCGGCTTCACGCCCTATCCGGTGGTGAGTGCCATGACTCACTTTCCGGAGGATTTCGAGCCGGCGCCGGTGAGGGAGGCGGCGGAATGACATTTACGCGTCGAGATTTGCCCCTCTCCTCGGGTTTAACCCGAGGACCACCAGCCCTCTCCCCTCGCGCGGGGAGAAGGTGGCGGCAGCCGGAGGGCCAGGCGCCGGCATCGAGGGCGAGGGGTAAATCAACCGCCCTGAACGCAAATTCCCAGGAGGCCCAGTAATGTCCCTCATTCATGAAATCGACTACGGCACTCCTGCTTCTAACTCCGAAAAGCTGGTGACGCTGACGATCGACGGGTGCGAGATCACCGTGCCGGAGGGCACCTCGATCATGCGCGCGGCGATGGAGGCGGGCATAGAAGTGCCGAAGCTCTGTGCCTCCGACATGATGGACGCGTTCGGCTCCTGCCGGCTGTGTCTCGTCGAGATCGAAGGGCGTGCCGGCATGCCCGCCTCTTGCACCACTCCGGTGGCACAAGGCATCAGCGTCTCCACGCAGACGCAGCGCCTCAAGGATGTCCGCCGCGGCGTGATGGAGCTCTATATCTCCGATCATCCGCTCGACTGCCTGACCTGTGCGGCCAACGGCGATTGCGAACTGCAGGACATGGCGGGCGCGGTTGGCCTACGCGACGTGCGCTACGGTTATGACGGCGCCAATCACGTCACGGCGCGCAACAATGGCGATATCAACGTCAACTGGGTGCCGAAGGACGAAACCAATCCCTATTTCACCTTCGATCCGGCGAAATGCATCGTCTGCTCGCGCTGCGTGCGCGCCTGCGAAGAGGTGCAGGGCACCTTTGCGCTGACGATTAGCGGCCGCGGCTTCGATTCGCGTGTCTCCGCCGGCATGAGCGAGGATTTCATCTCCTCCGAATGCGTCTCCTGCGGCGCCTGCGTGCAGGCCTGCCCGACGGCGACGCTGACTGAAAAATCGGTGATCGAAATCGGCCAGCCGGAGCATTCAGTCGTCACCACCTGCGCCTATTGCGGCGTCGGCTGTTCGTTCAAGGCGGAAATGCGCGGCGAGGAGCTGGTGCGCATGGTGCCGTGGAAGGACGGTCAGGCGAATCGCGGCCATTCCTGCGTCAAAGGCCGCTTCGCCTATGGCTATTCGACCCACAAGGACCGCATCCTCAATCCGATGATCCGCGAGAAGATCACCGATCCTTGGCGCGAGGTCACCTGGGAGGAGGCGTATGCGCATGTCGCTTCCGAGTTCCGCCGCATCCAGTATCAGTATGGCCGCGATTCGGTCGGCGGCATCACCTCGTCGCGCTGCACCAATGAGGAGACCTATCTGGTGCAGAAGCTGGTGCGCGCCGGCTTCGGCAACAACAATGTCGATACCTGCGCCCGCGTCTGCCATTCGCCGACCGGCTACGGCCTCAACCAGACCTTCGGCACTTCTGCCGGCACGCAGAATTTCGACAGCGTCGAACATACGGATGTCGCCGTCATCATCGGCGCCAATCCGACCGACGGCCACCCGGTCTTCGCCTCGCGGCTGAAGAAGCGGCTGCGCCAGGGCGCGAAGCTGATCGTCATCGATCCGCGGCGGATCGACCTCGTCCGCTCGGCCCATGTCGAAGCCGCCTACCACCTGCCGATCAAGCCGGGCACCAACGTCGCCATCCTCACGGCGCTCGCCCACGTTATCGTCACAGAGGGACTGGCAAACGAGGCCTTCATCCGCGAGCGCTGCGACTGGTCGGAATTCGAGGATTGGGCGGCCTTCGTTTCCGAGCCCTATCACAGCCCGGAGGCGACCGAATCCTATACCGGCGTTCCGGCGGAACTGGTCCGCGGCGCGGCGCGGCTCTATGCCACCGGCGGCAACGGCGCGATCTATTACGGCCTCGGCGTCACCGAGCACAGCCAGGGCTCGACCACTGTCATGGCGATCGCCAACCTCGCGATGGCCACCGGCAACATCGGCCGGCCGGGCGTCGGCGTCAATCCGCTACGCGGCCAAAACAACGTGCAGGGCTCCTGCGACATGGGCTCCTTCCCGCACGAGCTGCCCGGCTACCGGCATATCTCGGACGACGCCACGCGCGAGACCTTCGAGAAGCTCTGGGGCGTGACGCTCAACAACGAGCCGGGCCTGCGTATCCCCAACATGCTCGATGCTGCCGTCGACGGCACCTTCAAGGGCCTCTACATCCAGGGCGAGGACATCCTGCAGTCCGACCCGGATACGAAGCACGTGGCCGCCGGACTTGCCGCGATGGAATGCGTCGTCGTGCAGGATCTCTTCCTCAACGAGACGGCCAACTACGCCCATGTCTTCCTTCCGGGCTCGACCTTCCTGGAAAAGGACGGCACCTTCACCAATGCCGAGCGGCGCATCAACCGTGTGCGCCGCGTGATGCGGCCGAAGAACGGCTATGCCGACTGGGAGGTGACGCAGAAGCTCGCCCAGGCGATGGGGCTCGACTGGAACTATGGGCATCCGTCCGAGATCATGGATGAGATCGCAGCGACGACGCCGACCTTCGCCATGGTTTCCTATGATTATCTCGACAAGATGGGCTCCGTGCAGTGGCCCTGCAACGAGAAGGCGCCGCTCGGTTCGCCGATCATGCATGTCGACGGCTTCGTGCGCGGCAAGGGCAAGTTCATCCGCACGGAATATGTGGCGACCGACGAGAAGACCGGCCCGCGCTTCCCGCTGCTTTTGACGACGGGCCGAATCCTCAGCCACTACAATGTGGGCGCACAGACGCGGCGTACGGAAAACGTCGCCTGGCATCCCGAAGACCTGCTGGAGATCCATCCTCACGATGCCGAACAGCGCGGCATCCGCGACGGAGACTGGGTGAAGCTTGCCAGCCGTTCGGGCGAAACGACGCTTCGGGCGCTGATCACCGATCGCGTCGCGCCAGGTGTCGTCTACACCACCTTCCATCACCCGACGACGCAGGCCAACGTCATTACCACCGATTTCTCGGACTGGGCGACGAACTGCCCGGAATACAAGGTGACGGCGGTGCAGGTAGCGCCCTCTAACGGCCCGACCGACTGGCAGCGCGACTATGACGAGCAGGCCCGCCAGTCGCGGCGCATTGCCGGCAAGCTGGAGGCGGCGGAATAGGGGGCGGGATGGCGGACAAGCAATCTACCCCCTTTCCGGCCGCCCCGATCAGGGCGGCCGACATGACCCGCTTCCGCACGACGCAGACGGTTCCCGAGAGCGCGCGGCGTGTTGGCGTGCGGGTCGGTCAATCGCGCGTGGTGCCGGAAGAAGTGCCGGTAGCCCTGACCTATGGCGGTTCCACGCATGCGGTGATGATGGCGACGCCCGCCGATCTCGAGGATTTCGCCGTCGGCTTCAGCCTGACGGAGGGCATCATCTCCGATCCTGATCAGATCGACGCAATCGATGTCGTGGCCGAGGAGAAGGGCATCGATCTGCAGATCACTCTCAAGGACGAGGTGAACGAAGCGTTGCGGCTGCGCCGCCGCCACATGGCCGGGCCGGTCGGCTGCGGCCTTTGCGGTATCGAATCGATCGAGGAGGCCGTGCGCTCCACGCCGAGTGTTTCGGCTTCGCCGCTAAGACTCACCGATGAGGACGTCGTACAGGCCGTCGCGCTTCTCGACGGCAAGCAGCCTCTGCACAGCGAAACGCGCGCCGTGCATGGCGCGGCATTCTATGTGCCGGGAAGCGGATTGATCGCCGTCCGCGAGGATGTCGGTCGACACAATGCTTTGGACAAACTGACGGGGGCGGCCGCGCGGGCCGGTTTCAAGGGCGTCCAAGGCGCCGTCGTCGTCACCTCGCGCGTCTCCCTCGAGATGGTCCAGAAGACGGCGATCACCGGCAGTCCGGTGATCATCGCCATTTCCGCCCCGACGGCTCTTGCGATCCGCACCGCTGAAGAGGCGGGGATAACGCTGGTCGCGCTCGTGCGCGGCGACGAATTCGAAATCTTCACCCACGCCGAACGCATAGAGTGGGACGGGGGTAGCGCTCGGCTTTCCGCCCGCATGCCGCTCTGATTCTGGAAACCGGAGTTTTCCGATGTCGACTGAAAGCACCAATGCCAAGCTCATCTATATGGCGAACCAGATCGCCACGTTTTTCCAGAGCCAGCCGGCAAACGAGGCGGCGCAAGGCGTCGCCACTCACATCAACAAATATTGGGAACCACGCATGCGTCGCAAGCTGTTCGAGCATATCGACCACGGCGGCGAGGGGCTGAAGCCTCTGGTGCTGGAAGCGGCCTCGAAGATCAGGCGGCCGGAAGCGGCCATAGATCCCGCAGCATGCCTTTAATCTCAGAAAATGCCGGCGCGAGGGAGAGCGGCCATCGCCGTCCTCCCTCGGTCCTACTTTATGGCGTGCCGTAAGGGCTCAGAAATCCGCCCACTGGTTGCCGGCCGGAACGAGGGCAAGGTTCGATCTTGTCCCGCTGCGCGCCGCCTTGCCGGTGGCGTGCAGGGGTGCGGCCGGCTGGTATGCTTCTGCTGTAGCCGGTCCGATCCGGAACTGGCGAAGCAGGGTGTGCAATGCATCAGCCTCCAGCGACATCCTGTGGCTCGCGGCAGTGCTTTCCTCCACCATGGCCGCGTTCTGCTGCGTCGTCTGGTCCATGGCATTGACGGCCTGGTTGATCTCCCGCAGACCTGTTGCCTGCTCACGCGCCGCTTCGACGATCGCCGAGACGTTGACATCGATATCATTGACCTGGGCGATGATTGCTTCCAGTTCGGTACCCGTCTGGCCGACCAGCGAAGCGCCGCTCTTCACATGCTCGCCGGAGGTCGTGATCAGCGTCTTGATTTCCTTCGCCGCGTTTGCCGAACGCTGTGCCAGTTCGCGCACCTCCTGTGCCACGACGGCGAAGCCCTTGCCGGCCTCGCCTGCGCGGGCCGCCTCGACCCCTGCATTGAGCGCCAGGAGGTTGGTCTGAAAGGCGATCGAATCGATCACGTTGATGATGTTGCTGATCTCGCGGGAGGATTGCTCGATCTGGCCCATCGCGTTGATCGCGCTCTTGACGACGAGACCGGAGCGTTCCGCGCCCTCCTTGGTCTTGGCGACCAGATTGCCCGCATCCTCCGCTCGGCGGCTCGTGTCGGTGACGGTGGTGGTGATCTGGTCAAGTGCCGCCGCCGTTTCCTCGACCGAAGCCGCCTGTTGTTCGGTTCGTTTTGAAAGATCGTCGGCGGCCGATCGGATCTCGCGCGCTCCGCCTGCGATGCCGCTGGCGTTTTCACCGACCGTCTGCATGGCCCGACGGAGGCGGGCCAACGCCTCGTTGAAGTCCTTGCGCACCAGTTCCATACTGGGCACGAAGGGTGCATCGAGCGACAGTGTCAGATCGCCCTCGGCAAGGGCCCGTAAGCCGGCCCCGAGTGCGTTGATCGCGCCCATCCGTTCGGTGACGTCGGTCGCATACTTCACGACCTTGTATACGCGGCCATTCGGATCGCGAAGGGGGTTGTAGGCTGCCTGAATCCAGACCTCCTTGCCTCTCTTCCCGTAACGGACGAACTCGTTGGCAATGAATTCGCCCTGAGCCAGCCTCTTCCAGAAATCCGCGTATTCGGCCGTGCCCGCATAACCGGGCTCGCAGAACATGCTGTGGTGCCGACCGACGATTTCGGTGAGTTCGTAGCCAAGCGCATTGCAGAAGTTTTCATTGGCCGCGAGCACCTCGCCCGTCGGGGTAAATTCGATCACAGCCTGGGAGCGGGAAATGGCATCGAGCTTGCCGGCATCTTCCGTGGCCCTCATCTTTGCGGCGGTGATGTCCGTCGCAAATTTCACGATCTTGCATGGCTTGCCGTTGCGGAAGACCGGGTTGTAGGTCGCCTGGATCCATATCTCCCGGCCCCCCTTGGCAATGCGCCTGAAGGTGTCGCTCTCGAACTCGCCGCGGCCAAGTCGCAACCAGAAATCGCGATATTCATCGGTCGAGACGTATTCGGGGGCGCAGAACAAACGATGGTGCCGGCCGGTGATTTCCTCCGGGCGGTAGCCGAGCGCCTTGCAGAAGTTGTCGTTCGCGCCGAGGACATTGCCGGCGAGATCGAACTGAACGATTGCTTGCGACTTGGACAATGCTTCAATGATGTGGTGCGCATCCGCGCTTTTCGCGAAAGAAAACATGATTCTCCTCTGAAATCCGTTGCTTGAAAAAGAGGCTGGTCATTGGCAGCGGAGTACGGGATACGACTCAACTCAGCGGGACCAAGGCCAAGCGGTCGACTCGTGGATGCTTTCTGTTCTATTGCGCCGCCCTTGAGGAGGCAGTTATGCTCATATGGAAGATATCGAACTCGGAGACGTCAAATCCGAGTACAACCTAAATTAGAGCTATACTCTTAATGACGCATTAAAATAGCAGTGGCGTACATTGAACGCCAGGGTTGTCTCCGAACAACGCAGCGTCCACGGTTCAGTCCGCACAAAAAAGCCGCCATGACGAGGCGGCTTTTTCTCATCCTGCATCGAAGCACCGCGCATCTTCTGCCATTGGCACTACAGCGCCGTGCGTCCTTCAGGCGATTCAGGCCGCACAAAGGGCGCTGCAAGACCTTGAATCTGCGCATCTTGCTTTCCACAGCGACATCCTGTGGCTCGCGGCAGTGCGTTCCTCCGAAAATCGGTTCTGATTTTCGGGCCGATGCACTATGCCGCGAGGTCCTCGATCTCGCGCTCCTTGAACATGCGCGACAGGTTGAGGAAGCAGATCATGCCGGTCTCGTTGGCGATGATGCCTTCGGCGAAGCTCTTATCGAAGGAGGCGGTTACTTCCGGCACCGGCTGCACCTGGCTGCCCTGGACGGTCAGGATGTCGGAGACGCGATCGACGACGAGGCCGATTACCATATTGTGGACTTCCGCGACGACGATGGCGCTGCGCTCGTTGGCGACGGTCGATTTCATGCCGAGCTTGTGGGCAAGGTCGATGATCGGGATCACCGTGCCGCGCAGGTTCATGACGCCGATCACTTCCGGCGGCGAATGCGGAATGGGCGTCGACGGCGCCCAGCCGCGGATCTCGCGGATCGTCGTCGTCTTGACGCAAAATTCCTGGTCGTGGAGGCGGAACGCGATGATTTCCAGCGTTTCGCCGTCGAAGCCAGCCGTTTTCAATGTGCCTGTCATCGAAGGTCCTTCAAACTTTTCGGTCGACGCCGCCGGCGCCGACTTCGCCAAATCCGTGAGGCTCCCTTCGACTGCGCGCCGCGCCGGTTCGGTCGGGAACCATGGTCCGCCGATGGCATTCGGCCAAGCGCAAGCTGCATCATGCGCGGTAATCCGCTTTGCGCGTCAGAGATTACTCTAGCGCGGGAATCGTTAAGACTTGCTTTTTCCGTAATCGGGATCCGTTCGGATCTGTGGCTGCGGCCGCCGCGGCCGGCGTTGCACCGCCCTCAGGCGCCGCGGGTTGGGCGGTCGAGGACGCGGCGGCCGAACAGGCTTGCCGTAAGTTCCACCAGAATGCGGGCGCTCTTGCCGCGGTCGTCGAGGAAGGGATTGAGCTCGACCAGGTCAAGCGAGGAGACGAGGTCGCTGTCGTAGAGCATCTCCATGATCAGATGGGCTTCGCGGAAGGTGGCGCCGCCCGGAACCGTGGTGCCCACACCCGGCGCGAGCTCCGGATCCATGAAATCGACATCGAGGCTCACATGCAGGAGGCCGTTTGCAGCGCGCACCTCATCGAGGATCTGGCGCATGATGTAAGCCATGCCCAGTTCGTCGACGGTCCGCATATCATAGACGTTTACCCCATGTTCGGCGATTTCGTCGCGTTCGCGCGCATCCACCGAGCGGATGCCCACCTGGAAGACCCGCTTCGGATCGACCAAGGGCCGGTCTTTCGGGAGGATAGGAGCGAATTCAGCCTCACCGCAGAAGAATGCGACAGGCATGCCATGCATGTTACCCGAGGGAGAGGTGGCCGGCGAATTGAAGTCGGCATGGGCGTCGAGCCAGAGCACGAAGAGGGCTCGGCCGACTTCGTCGGCATAACGCGCCATGCCGGAGACGCTGCCCATCGAGAGCGCATGGTCGCCGCCGAGAATTATCGGGACATGCCCCTTGCGGGCGGTGTCGCGCACCGCGTCGTTGAGCGCACGGGTGAAGGCGGCAACCATCTGCAGGTTGTTGGCGCCCGGGTGGTTGGCGAGATCGCTCGCCGCCGAAGGCCGGAGATCGCCTTCGTCCTCAACCCCGTGGCCGAGTCCCGCAAGAACCGTATCGATGCCAGCGATCCGGAGCGCCGTCGGCCCCATGGCCGCGCCGCGGCGGCCGGAGCCTTCCTCGATGGGTGCGCCGATCAATGCGATGGTTTTCATCTCCGCCTCTTCCTCTATTCGGTTCCCTGGAGTCGCGCGGATTATCCTCAAAAGCGACGACGGCAAAAAGATGGAAAACTGTCGATCAGAAAGCTATTCTTTACAGATTGGCAACCTCGCTTTACAAAGTGATGTGTATGGACGATCTCGATCAGACGCTCATCAGCGCGCTGCGACAAAATTCGCGAATACCGGTGTCGACGCTTTCCGCCTTGACCGGCGTTTCGCGAGCGACGATTGCCGCACGGATAGAACGGCTGGTGGCAAATGGCACGATCGCCGCCTTCACCATCCGCACCGGATCGGAAATCCCCGCTTCCGGCGTTCGCGCGGTGGTCATGATCGAGGTGCACGGCAAGATGGCCGACCGCGTGGCCGAGCAATTGCGCGGTCTGCCGCAGGTGCGGGCGCTGCACAGCACCAATGGTCGGTGGGACTTCATTGCCGAACTCCAGGATCGCGATCTTGCTAGCTTCGACGAGACCTTGCGGCGCATCCGGCTGATCGACGGCATCACGGTCACGGAATCGAACATCCTGCTCAAGACAAGCAAGATGGCCGGGCCCTTTTGAGGCGTTGGCGGTCCAGCGTTCGGGGTGGCTTTTTGTTCTTGCTTTGTTCCAATCCTGGTATATTATAGCTGCCTCAGCACAAAGAGAGGCACAAGGAACGACGCGGTCTTCGGCCGCTATTCCGTTTCAACCGTCAGAACAGTCGCGCTTACGGTCTTGGGTCAAGCCGATCCGGACGGCCGCGACCCATGGAGGATGTCATGGTCAGTTTTCGTGGGGACCCGATGGCGCGGCAGATCTGTATCAAGCTGTTCGTCAGGCACGGTGAAGTGGAAAGCGCGATCGCCTTTTATCGTGAGGTCTTCGGTGCCGAACTCCTCCGTCGCCACGAGTGGAGTGGGATTCTGACGAGCGCCGATCTCTGCATCGGCGATTCCGTTTTCAGGGTGGCAGGCGCCAATCCGCGCCGGGATGCGGAACCGCGGCTTGGCGGTCCGCGCTCGCCGCACGCTCTCGGCACCACAGCGGCAATTCTGGAACTCCATGTCGACAACGTGGACCGGGTGCTCGAACGCGCGATCGGCGCCGGTGCGAGCCTGCGCAACGGAGCCGAGACGCTGCCGACGGGAGATCGCGTCGGCGCGCTGATCGATCCGTTCGGTCATATCTGGGCACTGTTCACCGCCATCGACGAGGGCGAGATCGTTGACGCATTCAGCGTCGAGCGGAATGCCGCTTAAATGGAGTTCGCCGTTCGGCAGCTCCTCGAAACCCCTCCCCAACCCTTCCCACCTGTGGGGAGGGGTTCCGGGGAGAACGCTACAGCGCGGGGAAAATCGTCGCTCAGTACTCCCGCTCAAAGAAGACGCCGCCGGATGCCGAGCCGTCGCCGGCGGCCGAGCCTTTCAGCTTCACGCCGCGGCCGATGTCGAGATTGATGGTCGCCTTGGTGGACGCCGTGTCGGAGCCCTGCTGCAGTTCTATATAGGTTCGATCGTTGATGTACTTGCCGGCGCGCAACTGTGCGCCGCCGCTTTCGTCGGTGGTGATGTCGAGGTCGTCGACGCCGAGCCTGTTGCGCAAGCCGCCGAGCAGCGACGTCGAGCCGCCGCCCGCGAGCTGGCTGACGGCGGTAGCAAGTTGCGCGATCTGGAATGCCGATAGGTTGTTGAGCGATCGGTTGAAGATCAGTTGCGCCAGGATCTCGTCCTGCGGCAGCGCCGGGGAGGAGGAGAAGGTCACCGTCGGATTGTTGGCGGCGCCGGCGATGTTGACGGTAATGGTCGTGGAGCCCGCACTCGAGGTTGCGTCGAGGTCGAGGGTCGGAACGAGGTCGCCGCCAAAGCCGATATGGCCTTCCGTGAAGGTCAGGCGCCTGCCGAGAATTTCGAGGCGGCCACGCCGCATGTCGAAGCCGCCGGAGACGATCGGTCGGTTGGCGGTGCCGCGGATCGTGAGATTCCCGCCGAGTTCGGCATTGATGCCGCGTCCGCGCACGAAGAACTGCCCGGGGGACCGAACGTCGAGATTGAAGGCAATGATGCCGTTGCCGTTGACGCCGGCATCGATCGGCGTGTCCTGGAGCACTTCATTCGCCATCTGACGGACCCCGGCCGGCGCGTTCCTGTGCTCGATGTTGATCGCAGCCAGCGAGGCCGGCAACTTCTCAGGAATCGTGATTGCCGCCCTGCGGACCGTCAACTGGCCGCCGAGCACCGGAGTTGCGGTGAGCGGACCGGTGAGCGTGAGATCCCCCGCCAGGTCGGCCATGAAAAGCGTGCCGTCGATGTAAGTGGCATTGTTCAGGCGGATCCTGAGGTCCGCCGGGAAGCCGGAGCCGGGCGCTACGCCGACAGTGCCGCTTGCCTCGATGGATCCACCGGTCGCGAGATTGGCCGAGAGATTCGAGATCGTTGCCTGCTGTCCGTCGAGTCTGACATTGGCCGCAAGGTCGTTCAAGGCGAGATTACGCCGGACGTCGACGAGGCGGCCGCCTGTCGTCGAGATGGTACCGGCGATCCGCGGTGCCCGTGCGGAGCCCGAGAGCGAAAGATTGACATCGGCCGATCCGGTGAGCGTGAAACCCTGTTCCGCCATGGCGCCGGCAATCAGCGCGAAGGGCACGTCTCCTGTGAAGCTCATTTCGATCGGCATGGTGCCGCCGAGATCGACATGGCCGCCGCCCCGGAAAGACAGCTCTCCTGGTCCGGACACCGTCGCCTCGACCGTGACGCGATTGCCGGCGTATCGGCCGGTGGCGGAAACGTCGAGTGCAGCCACACCGGCGCCGCGGGTGGTCGCGACCGAGGCATCGCTCCAACTGAGGTCATAGGTGATCACGGGTTCGCCCGCGCTTCCCCTGACCTCGACCGTGCCGTTGATCGCGCCGGCGGCCTCCAGCGTCGGGGCGAAGGTATTGATAAGGCCGGCCGGCAGCGCGTTCAGCCTTGCCGAAATGTCCAGCATTTCGCCCGCAGTGCCATTAACGTCAATGGTGCCACGCGACGCCCGCACGGTCAGTTCGCCGAGGCGGACGACGCCGTCCTCGATGGTGATCACGGCCGGTTCGGCAAGGCTCAAGGGGATGTTCCGCGGAGCGGCTGTAAAGGAGGTGAGGCGAATTTCCGTGCGGTCGCCCGCTCTCGCCAGATCGCCTTCGGCGGCAAGCCGACTGCCGTCATATCTTCCGTCGACCGCGAAGCCCGTCCTGTCGCCCTGCTGGTCGAAGGTGAGGCTGACGTCGGTCACGCGGTTTTGACCTTGAGCGACGCTTTCGGCCCTGACGCTGCCCCGGATCGCCAATTCGCTGACATCGGCGATGCTGATGTCCACGACCGGATTGGCAATCGTCAGTGCGCCGCGCCTGATGGCGCTGCCGGAGGCGTTCAGCGAAACCGAGGTCGTGCCATTGGCGGTGCGCACGGATGCCGAGCCGGAAAGGTCGCCGGAGGCCTGCTGCCCGGCAATTGCGGCGATCAGGCCGAGATCGGGCAGGTTGAAATTGATCGTGCCTTCGGGCCTGAAATCCTGTGTGAGGTCGAGGGCGCCCGTCACGCGGTTGTCACCGATCGTCGCCTCGAGCGTGGGAATGGACGTGCGGCCCTCCCTCGAAACCACTTCGGCCCGGACGTCGATCGCCTGCCCGTCGAGTGCACCCGTGGCGGTGAGATTTGCCTGGGGACTGCCCGGTGCAAGCGTCGCATCGGCGGTGATCGTCAGGTCCGTCAGCGAGCGGCCGGCGAGTGTGGCACCGCTCGAGGTCATCTCCCCCTTCAGGTTCAGCGCGTCGAGCGGGCCGGAAATATCCGCGTTGAAGGACGCCTCACCCTGCGCATCGCCCAGCAGCTTGCCGAGGTCCGGCAGGGTGCCCTCGAACTCTGCCGTGAGCGCGCCTTCGGCAAGGGTGGCGGAACCGATGGCGGTGACCGTCTCAGAGGTGATCTCGAGCGCGCTCAACCTCGTGGCCTCGCCGCCGGTCTCGATCTTGCCCGAAACGGTGACGGGTGCGTCGAAACGGGCCGCCAGCCCGGCGGGCAGCGCATCCGGTTCGGCGGTGAACTCGAAGTCGGCCTCGGCTGTCGTGCCGGTCCGGTCGAGGGTGCCGGTAACGCTGCCGCGGAATCCCGCACCTTCGATCGCCGTCGGATCGAAGCGAATGGTCTCTTCGGCGACGGTGACCCTGCCATTGGCATTCAGGTCGCGCACGGCAATCTCGATCGATCGCGTCGATGCGACGGAAGCTTCGCTCCAGGCGAGGTCGTAATCGACGACCGGCGCTTGAGCCTCGCCGCTGACATCGACGCTGCCCGAGATCGTCCCCTGCGCCCCAAGCGTCGGGGCGAAGCGATCGATCAGGCTGGCGGGCAGCGCATCGAGTCGCGCCGTCAGATCAAGCGTGTCGCCGGCGGTGCCGGTGATGGTGACGGTGCCGCTCGCGGCGCGGATCGTCAGGCCGTCGAGACGGGCCGCGCCCCCTTCGATCGCCACGACCGCCGGGGCAGCGAGCTCGAGCGGCACGCCTCTCGGCGCGGCGGAGACGGAGGAAAGGCTGATTTCGGTGCGATCCGCATCCTGGGTCAATTCGCCCGATGCGGTCAGCGGCGCCCCGTCAAAGCTGCCCTGCAGCGAAAAGCCGGTTGCGGCCTGCCGCTGTTCGAGGGTGATGCCGAGGTCCGACACGCGGTTTTCCCCGATCGCCAAGCTCTCCGCCTGAATTTGGCCGCTCATGATTGCCGGCCTGGCCATGTCGGCAATGTTGATGTCCACCTCCGGCCTGGCGACCGTAACCGCGCCGAAGCCGATATGGGTGCCCTCTGCCTCGATGGCGACGGATGTCGTGCCGTCGGTCGTCTCTAACGTCGCGGTGCCGGAAAGATCGCCGGAGACCTGCTGGCCCTGCATGCGTGTGATGAGGCTGAGGTCCGACAGGTCGAAATTGATCGTGCCGCTCGGCCTGAATCCGGAGCTGAGATCTAGCCTGCCGGTCAAACGGTTGCCGCCGACCGTTCCTTCGATCGTCGGTACCGAGGTGCGGCCGTATTGCGAAACCACGTCAGCGCGCAGGTCGATCGGCTGACCGTTGAGCGTGCCGCTGGCAGTGACCTTCGCCTGGGGAGCGCCGGATATCACCGTTCCATCGGCGTTGATCGTAAGATCGCTGAGCGTCCGGCCGCCAAGCGTGGCGCCGGTGGACGTTACCTCCGCCATAATATCCGGCTTGGCGAGCGGACCCTCGATGGCTGCGTGGAAGGCGGCAGGCCCTTCGGCATCGTCAATGAGCCTGCCGAGATCCGGTAGCCGGCCGGAGAGGTCGGCCGTCAGGGTCTCGCCGGCAAAGGCGAGCGAGCCGGAGGCGTTGACCGTTTCCGACTTTACCTCAAGATTGCTCAGTTCGATCCGGCCGTCCGCCTCGGTCGAGAGATTGCCGGAAAGGGCAATCGTGCCGTCGAACTTGCCGGCGATCGCGGGCGGCAGAACCTCGGGGACCGCGAAAAGGTTCAATGCAGCATCGATCAGCCCGCTGGAGCGGTCAAGCGTGCCGATGACGGTGCCGCCAATGCTAGGGCTTTCGATCGTCAGCGGATCGAAACGAATCGTCTCCGGGGCGACGGCAAGCATGCCTTCGGCGTTGATCGGCGCCTGTATCGCCCGGTCGAGCTCCGCGCTCGCAAAGCGGCTTTCGCCGATTTCCACGGTCGTCTTCAGCACTCCCGTCTGCGCTTGAAGATCGAATGCGTCGCTTTGTGCGGAAAGCCGTATGTCGCCAAGAGTTCCCTGCGGAAATTCGACGGAAGCTGCATCGGCGGAGATATCGAGGTTTGCCGATTGCCCCTCGCCGACCAGCGACAGATTGGCCCTGTTGATCAGCGTCCGCAGATCTTCTTCCCCGATCGGCCAGCGAAAGTCGACCGGGCCGTCCGTGCCGGCGAGGCTTGCCTGCAGATTGTTCTTGCCGCGGCTGTCGATCGTTCCCGAGGCATTGAGCGTCATCGCGCCGGTGGAAAGCCTGCCGGAGTCGATGCGGACCATGCTCTCGCCGTCGAAGGCAGCGGCAATGTCGATATCGGTCGTGCCCTCGAAGAGCGATTTGAAAGCAGGGGGCATAAGCGGCGCGAAGGCGCCGCCGCCCGAAACCGTGAGATTGTGCATGCCGTCGGCGGTCAGGAGGTGGCGCCCTCGGAGTTGAAGAATTTCGTCGCCGGCGAGCCTGGCCGTACCCGATCCTGTCCAGTCGGACAGCGGACCCTCGCCGGTCAACGCGATATCGACGGCCGGTTCGCCCGGCAGACGCAGCAGCTTCGCCAGCAGCCCGCCTTTCGGTTCGGAAAGCTCTGCTTCGATCTTCAACTGGTTGCCGGCCGGATCGAACACTAGATCGACCACGGCGCGCGCCTCGGGCCGGTCGCGCTCGGATGCCTCGAAGGCAAGCGCCACGCTCGAATCGGTGGCGTGAACCCTTCCGGTCGCCGTCAGGACCTGGTCCTCACCCGCGATCGCCTCGCCGATCACGATTTCACTCAGGTCGAAGGCGTCGATTTTTACATCGAGCGGCGGCGTCAAGGTCGAGCGTACCTCCCGCGTCTCCTGCGATGGAATCGGCATTCGTTCCAGCCGAACGGAGCCGGCCGAGACCTTCGACGCATCGAAGCGCTGGGAAAGCAGTTCCGCCGGCGACCAGTCGATTGCCAAGTCCCGTACCTCCGCATAGACGCCCTCGCCATCGAAGAGCGTCACGCTGCCGGCGGTAAAGTGCCCCGTCAGCAAAGCGCTCGGGTCGGAGATGCGGACAATCTGGTCGGGCGTTGCCGCGTATTTCTCGATCGCCCAGGCGACCACTCGCGCGCCGGGGGCCGTGAATCCGAGAAAGCCGATGGCGAGGAGCAGCGCCACCAGCGCAGCCGCGAAGACGGCGGATAGATAGCGCAATGCGACCCGAAGAAAGCGGATGACCTGATTCATATCCTATCCATAGCCCATGTTGCGCCGCTCTGGAATCGGCAGGACGGAAGCGGGGTGCCGCGAATAGCCATTATAACAGGCCGGCCGGCATAAATCAGAAAGATTGGCCGATGCCTGCATAAATCCCGTAATCGGTGCCGCCGGGATACTTGTTGAGCGGGACTGCGAAATCGAGCCGGATCGGTCCGAAGGGCGTCGCATAGCGCAGGCCGATACCGGCGCCGGCGCGGACGTCCGAGAAATCCGGCAGCTCGTCCGCCGAGACGCTGCCGGCATCGATGAAGGGTACGATGCCGATCGTGTCGGTGATAGCAATGCGCGCCTCAAGCGAGCCGCTCACATAGGATCGGCCGCCGGTCTCCTCGTTGTCGGCATTGCGCGGACCGATCTCCTGGAAGGCGAAGCCGCGCACCGATCCACCACCGCCGAGATAGAAGCGTCGGGGCGCGGGAATGTCGGCGAGTTCGTCGCCGCCGACAAGCGTGCCGGCGCCGATCCTGCCGGCAAGCACGACTCCGTCCTCGGGCCCGAGCGCCTGATAGCCGGAAACCGTGGCCTCGAAGGAGCTGAAGAAGGTCTTGCCGTCGATCTCATAGCTTGGCGTGGCGCCGATCAGCGCGCGATAGCCTTCCGTTGCGTTCAGCTTGTTGTCGCGGGTATCGCGGACGTATTCGAACGGGAGGGCGGCGGTGAGATAACTGTTGGAGCCGAACGCATCGTCCACATCGGCGATGCTCAACTCCGCGCCGACCGAGACCGTATCTTCCGGTGAGAGCTCGAAACCGGCGCCCGCAGCCGCGGTGATGGTCTTGGCGCGATAGGCATCCGGGTCGTCGATGGCCGCCTTGATGCTCGCCGTGAAGGTCGATGCCGGCCCGAAGGCGCCGGGTTTTGCAAAAAGGATGCTGGCGGAATAGTCGAGCCCGCCGATATCTGTGGTCTCGCCGATACGGTCCACGGAGCCCTCGATGCGGATCGATTCGGCGCGCCCGAAGAGATTGCGGTGACCCCAATAGCCCTGCAGTCCGAGGCCGTCGGTCGTCGAAACCTGGCCGCCGAAGCCGAAATAGCGATGCTTGCCCTCGGAGACCTGAATGGTCATCGGGATGGTGCCGTCCGGCGCCAGCTGATCGGCTTCCGTGATGGTGACGCTCGAGAAGACATTCAGCTGCCGCAGACGCTCCGCGGCCCTGCGGATGTTTTCCGGCGAGTAGGGCCGACCCTCGTTGAGGCGCGAGTAGTCGCGGACGAATGTCGGATCAACTGTTCTTGTGCCGGTGACCGTGAGATCGCCGACGGGGGCGACCGGGCCGCCCGCGGCGGCGATCGTGACTTCGACAGTCGAAGTGGCGTGATCGGCTACGACGCTGCGTTCGGTGAGGCTTGCAAGCGGCCGACTCTGTTCCTTCAGATCGGCGACGATCTGCTCGCCCGCCCGGATGATCAGCGTCGAGTCGGCGCGGGCGCCCGGCGTAAGCCCATAGGCGGACGGGGCGAACTGCGTGGCATCGCCTTGGAAGGTTACCCTACCCAATGTAAAGACCGGCCCAGGGGCGACCCGCACCGTGACCGGCACAGGCGCGCCCTCCGGGAAAGACGGATCCGGCGGCAGGGTGTCGATGTCCTGTCCATTGATCAGGACGCTGACAACACCGCCATAGCGCGCGTTTTCATAGAGCGCCGCGAGCAGGCGCTCCCGGTCGTCGCGCGCCTTGATCAAGAGGCCGAGGTCGCCGGAAACCGGTTCCTCGCTATCCTGGTAAAGCGCGGATGCGTTCTGGAGCGCCTCTCGCAGGTCCGCGTCAGCCGTGCCGGTTTCGAAGGTGAGCGCATAGCGGACCGGGTCAATGACCTGAATCTCCTCCTCCGCGCTTTCGAACAGCCGCAGACCGAAGATGTTGATTGCAAGCGCGTTGCCGGCGGACAACGGACCGAGCGCGGTCGAAGCTGCAAGGACAAGCGCCGCTGCAGCCTTCCAGTACGCAGTACTCGACTGTGGTGGCGACATCCCCTCCGCATCCCGTTTCAGGCGACTCTTTACTCACTGCCTGCCTGTGCGGCAATGGGCAGTTTAGCATTGCTTGGTTCTCTATCTGTTAACGGTGACGGCGTGCCACATCCACCCCGGATCCGAGATCCGGTGGCGATTCCGGCAAAAAGGACTGGCTTTGTTGTCCGTCAGACACAAAAAAGCCCCGGAAGGCGGCGATCGCCGCCTAGATGCTTATCCACGCGGGTGTTCTCACGACCTGGCGCGTTCACGTCTTGAAGCGTGCCGCCTCTTCGGACCCGCGCGTCGCATCTCCTGCGCTGTAGGAGTGCGCGCCGGCGCCGGCGAGCTTGCCACCGGCGACGATCAGATACTCCTCGCGGATCGGTCTGCCTTCGAACCAGCATTCGAGAATCTCTCGCGTGCCCGCCGCATAGCGCGTCTGGGCAGAGAGCGAGGAACCCGAGATATGCGGCGTCATGCCGTGATGGGGCATCGATCGCCAGGGATGATCCTTGGGCGGCGGTTGCGGGAACCATACATCACCCGCATAGCCGGCGAGTTGGCCGGTCTCGAGCGCCCGTGCGATGGCATCGCGATTGCAGATCTTGCCGCGAGCGGTATTCACCAGATAGGCGCCGCGCCTCATCTTGCCGATCATCACCTCGTCGAAGAGGTTTTCCGTCTCGGGGTGGAGGGGCGCGTTGATCGTGACGACGTCGCAGACGGGCACCATCTCCTCCGCGGTTTTATGAAAAGTGACGCCGAGTTCCTTCTCGACGGCGTCGGGGAGCCGGTGCCGGTCCGTGTAGTGCAGCTTGACGTCGAAGGGTTTCAACCGCCGCAGTACCGCCGTGCCGATCCGCCCGGCGCCCACCGTACCGATGTCCATGCCTTCGATATCATAGGAGCGGGCGACGCAGTCGGCGATGTTCCAGCCGCCCTTCACGACCCATTCATAGGAGGGGATATAGTTGCGTGCGAGGCTGAGGATCATCATCACAACATGTTCGGACACGCTGATCGAGTTGCAATAGGTCACTTCGGCGACGGTGATGCCGCGCTCGATCGCGGCCTGGAGATCCACGTGGTCCGAGCCGATCCCGGCAGTAATCGCGAGCTTCAGCTTGCCTGCCTTGGAAATCCGTTCGGCAGTCAGGTAGGCAGGCCAGAAGGGTTGCGAGATGACGATATCGGCGTCGGCGAGTTCCCGTTCGAAGACGCTGTCGGGACCGTCCTTGTCCGAGGTCACCACAAGGCTATGCCCTTGGCTTTCGAGAAACTTCCTCAAGCCTAGCTCGCCGGAGACGCTGCCGAGCAGGACTCCCGGCTGAAAATCGATGGCCTTCGGGCTGGGAAGCGTCTGTCCGTCGGGGTAATGCTCGAGCTTCGGCAAGCCATCCCGCGCATAGGTGGTCGGATAACCATCGACAGGATCGTCGTAGAGGACGCAAACGACCTTTGCCATTTCCATCTCCCTTCACTGGAACGAAGGGGAAGGCCTCAGCTTCTTGATGCTGCCGGTCAATACGGACGAACAGCAGGGCGATGTGCTCTGTTGAATAATCTGCGGCCAGCAGGCTCGCTTCTGGCGTTCCCACGTTCGTAGAGTTGGTATCACCTTAAAAGGTGGAGGAGCCGGACGGTGTTTCAAGTGGTCCGCGTCGTCACCTGCCGGTCCCGGGCTCCCACCGATGGCATGGGAGCGCACGAAAAAGCCCCGGATCGCTCCGGGGCCCCGTCTTAGCCTAACGGCGCTGCAATCAGCAGGCGTCGATATAGCGGCGGCCGTAGCGGTCGCGGTAATAGCATTGGCCCGGCTGCTCCGTGACATGGCCGATCAACGCACCGGAAACGCCGCCGATGGCCGCGCCGACGGCCGCGCCGCGTACGTTGCCGGTTACGGCGCCGCCGATAATCGCGCCCGATGCGGCACCGATTCCGGCACCCTTTTCGGTTTGCGTGCAGCTTGCGACCGACAGGGCGACCAGCACAAGTGCGATGGCTTTTTTCATCTTGTCCTCTCCGAACTCTACGGATCTCAGCCTGTCGCCTCGTCCGTCTCCTGGGTGATGGGAGGGCAGCACAACCGCCTGCTTCCCTTGAATTTGCAACCTGAAAGATAATCCACTGTCCGGCAATGTCTACTGGAGGCGGCGAATCTTCCGCGGCAAGATAATGCGATCTTTCCTGAACAGAAGATGAAGGCGTTCGCCTTTGCGGAAGAGACTACGGCGGATTTTTTGCCGTCCCGTGGCTGCAAACGGTTGCGGCATTTGAAAAAAAGACAAATGATACAGCGTGCCAGGCCGGCCCGGGAGGAGCGGGCCGCTGGCAGAGGGCATTGATTTCAGTGGGCGCGTTCCGTCGCGTGAACAGATCTCACCCGACCTAGCCGCGCTCGAGTTGGCACCGACCGACCTCCGGAGGAGCGAAATGGCGAAAATAACGATGACGGTCAACGGCCGCCAGGTGACGGGCACCTGCGACGACCGGACGCTGCTGGTGCACTTTATCCGCGAAAACCTCGGACTGACGGGGACGCATGTCGGCTGCGACACCACGCAATGCGGCACTTGCGTCGTCCTGATGGATGGCCAATCGGTCAAGAGCTGTTCGATCCTCGTCGCCCAGGCGGAGGGCTCGGCGATTACGACCATCGAAGGGGTGGCGCAATATGGCGAGCTTCATCCGGTTCAGGCGGCGTTCAAAGCGCATCACGGCCTGCAATGCGGCTTCTGCACGCCGGGCATGGTCATGACCGCCGTCGATATGATCCGCCGTCACGGCGGCAATCTAGACGAGGCGACGGTGCGCGCCGAGCTCGAGGGCAATATCTGTCGCTGCACCGGCTACCACAACATCGTCAAGGCGATCCTGGCCGCGGCTGCCGAGATGGGCGGCGGCGCACGCCAGGCCGCGGAATGAGCGGCAATTGCCCGACGGAAATCCAGAACTGCGCTGAATATCTCGGAAGGAGATAGGCAATGGGTGTTGAAGGGATTGGCGCGCCGGTCGCGCGCAAGGAAGACAGGCGGTTCCTCACCGGCAAGGGACGCTATACGGACGATATGACGGTGCCGGGAATGAAATATGCGGTCTTTGTGCGCAGCCCGCATGCGCATGCCAGGATCGCAGGAATCGACGCGGCGGAGGCGAAGGCCATGCCCGGCGTCATCGACGTGCTCGACGGAGAGCAATTGCTGGCGGACGGAATCGGCAATCTCATCTGCGGCTGGATGATCCATTCGAAGGACGGCTCACCGATGAGGATGGGCGTCTGGCGGCCGCTTGCGGACAAGACGGTGCGCTATGTGGGCGATGCGGTCGCGGTCGTCGTGGCCGACAGCGTTGCCGAAGCACGCGACGCGGCGGAAGCGGTGATCGTCGATTATGATCCGCTGCCGGTGGTCGCCGATCCGTTGCAGGCGCTGAGTGACGGCCAGCCGCAGATCCATCCGGAAGCCCCCGGCAACCTGATCTTCGACTGGGAGATCGGCGACGCCGCCGCGGTCGACCGGGCGATTGCCGGCGCGGCGCATGTGACGGAACTGAAGCTCTTCAACAACCGCCTGTCGCCCAATCCGATGGAGCCGCGCGCTACCCTCGGCATCTACGATCCGGGCGATGACCATTACACCTGTTACACGACCAGCCAGAACCCGCATCTGGCGCGTCTGGTGATGAGCGCCTTCTACAACGTCGCTCCGGAGAACAAGCTGAGGGTGATCGCGCCCGATGTCGGCGGCGGCTTCGGCTCCAAGATCTATATCTATCCGGAGGAGATCGTCTGTCTCTGGGCTTCGAAGCGCACCGGTGTGCCGGTCAAGTGGACGTCGGACCGCACCGAGGCGTTCCTCACCGACGCGCATGGCCGTGACCATGTGTCGACGGTCAAGATGGCCTTCGACGCCAACCATCGGATCACGGCGCTCGAGGTCGATACGATCGCCAATCTCGGTGCCTATATGTCGCTCTTTTCCTCGGCCGTGCCGACCTATCTCTATGCGACGCTGCTCTCCGGGCAATATGACATCCCGGCGATACACGCCAATGTCCGCACCGTCTATACAAATACCGCTCCGGTCGATGCCTATCGCGGCGCCGGGCGCCCGGAAGCGACCTATCTCCTGGAGCGGACGATGGAAACGGCGGCGCGCGAGCTCGGCATTTCGCCCGCCGAGCTCCGGCGCATCAATTTCATCCGGTCCTTCCCACACCAGACGCCGGTCATCATGAATTACGACGCCGGCGATTACGAGGCGTCGCTCAATGCGGCGATGGCAGCCGCCGATGTGGACGGCTTTGCCGCGCGCAGGGCGGAATCGGAGCGGCGCGGCATGAAACGCGGCGTTGGCATGAGCTGCTATATCGAGGCCTGCGGCATTGCACCGTCGGCTGCGGTCGGCTCGCTCGGCGCCGGCGTCGGCTTATGGGAATCGGCCGAGGTCCGGGTCAATGCGGTCGGCACGATCGAGGTGATGACTGGATCGCACAGCCATGGCCAGGGGCATGAGACGACCTTTGCCCAGCTCGTCGCCGAACGACTGGGCGTGCCGATCGACAGCATCAATATCGTGCATGGCGACACGGACAAGGTGCAGATGGGCATGGGCACCTACGGCTCGCGTTCCGGCGCCGTCGGCATGTCGGCGATCGTCAAGGCGCTCGACAAGGTCGAAAGCAAGGCGAAGAAGATCGCGGCGCACATCATGGAGGCCGACGAGAGCGACATCGTCCTCGAGGACGGCGCCCTCAAGGTCGCCGGCACCGACAAGGCTCTACCCTGGTCGCAGGTGGCGCTTGCCGCCTATACCGCACACAACCTGCCCGCCGGCATGGAGCCTGGCCTCAAGGAGGGCGCTTTCTATGATCCGGCGAATTTCACCTTCCCGGCCGGCTGCTACATCTGCGAGGTGGAAGTCGATCCGGAAACGGGCAAGACGAATATCGTTCAATTCGTCGCAGCGGACGATTTCGGCAATATAATCAATCCGATGATCGTCGAGGGGCAGGTGCATGGCGGCCTTGCGCAGGGAATCGGCCAGGCGCTGCTCGAAGGCGTGCATTACGATCCCGACAGCGGACAACTGCTGACGGCGAGCTACATGGATTATGCCATGCCGCGCGCCGACGACCTGCCGTCCTTCAAGGTGTCGACGACGAATACGCCATGCCCCAACAATCCGCTCGGCATCAAGGGATGCGGTGAGGCGGGGGCGATCGGCTCGCCGCCGGCACTGATCAACGCGATCACGGACGCAATCGGCAACAACGCGCTCACCATGCCGGCAACGCCCGAAAAGGTTTGGGCCGCCGCGCAAGCCGCCAATTGATCGGGAGGAACGAGAATGTACGAGACCAATTATCATCGCGCCTCTTCGATCGGTGAGGCACTGAAGCTGATGGGGTCCTCTGCGGAGGGAAAATATCTTTCCGGCGGCATGACGCTTATTCCCACCATGAAGCAGCGGCTCGCCGCGCCGAGCGACCTCATCGATCTGCGACACATCGCGGAAATGAAGGGCATCGCAGTCGACGGGCGGACGGTCACGATCGGGGCGGCGTCGACGCATGAGGAGGTCGCAACCTGCGATCGGGTGAAGGCAGTCTGTCCCGCCCTTTGCGTGCTTGCGAGCCACATCGGCGATCCGCATGTCCGTCACATGGGCACGATCGGCGGTTCCGTCGCCAATAATGACCCGGCGGCGGACTATCCGGCCGCCATCCTGGCGCTCGACGCGACGGTGGTCACGGACAGGCGGGAAATCAAGGCGGGCGATTTCTTCACCGGATTATTCGAGACGGCACTGGACGGCGGCGAAATCATCATCGCGCTCCGCTTCGAAGCCCCCGAAAAGGCGAGCTACCAGAAGTTCGCCAACCCGGCCTCCCGTTATGCGATGGCCGGCGTGTTCGTCGCCCGTCGCGACAATGGCGACGTACGCGTCGCGGTGACCGGGGCCGGCTCCGACGGGGTGTTCCGCCACGCGGGCATCGAATCGGCGCTCGCCGGCAACTGGTCGCCGGACGCGGTGACAAGTGTGGCGGTCAATCCCTCGGACCTGCTTTCCGACCTTCATGCGACCGCGCCCTATCGCGCCAATCTCATCAAGGTGATGGCCAGACGCGCCGTGGCGGCCGCGTGAGAGGGGAGACTTTAGCATCGAAAAAGGGCGGCAACGGCCGTCCTCTTTCGTAAATGCTTGACTTCGATCAAAGTTGAGGGAATTGAGTTCGACTAGCTATCTTGGAATAGTTCAAAACTAGGGGCCTTTTGCCGCAGGCATGGGGGGCTTTCCGGGGTTGACCCCCTGGCCGCTTTCAAGGAACAAGGCGGGCAGGGCACTGGAGATGATGATGGATTTCGAGAGTTTCTTCAAAGCCGAGCTGGACGGGCTGCATCAGGAAGGTCGCTACCGCATTTTCGCCGATCTTGCCCGCCACCGTGGCGAATTCCCGAAGGCGACGCGCTACACGACCGACGGCAGCCAGGAAGTCACGGTCTGGTGCTCGAACGACTATCTCGGCATGGGCCAGTCTCCGGTGGTCGTCGAAGCGATGAAGCAGGCGATCGACGAGTGCGGCGCCGGCGCTGGCGGCACCCGCAACATCTCCGGCACCAACCACTATCACGTGCTGCTCGAGCGCGAGCTTGCCGACCTGCACGGCAAGGAATCCGCGCTGTTGTTCACCTCGGGATACGTGTCGAACTTGGCCGCGCTTGGGACGCTCTGTTCCAAGATCCCCGGCATCATCTGCTTCTCGGATGCCGGAAATCACGCTTCGATGATCGAGGGCATTCGTCACTCGAAATGCGAGCGCGTCATCTTCAAGCACAATTCGGTGGCCGATCTTGAAGCCAAGCTTGCGGCGGCCGATCCGCGCGCGCCGAAGATCATCGCCTTCGAATCGGTCTATTCGATGGATGGCGATATCGCGCCGATCAAGGAAATTTGCGATCTTGCCGACAAATACGGCGCCATGACCTATCTCGACGAGGTCCATGCGGTCGGCATGTACGGTCCGCGCGGCGGCGGCATCGCCGAGCGCGAGGGACTGATGCACCGCCTGACGGTGATCGAGGGCACGCTCGGAAAGGCCTTCGGCGTCATGGGCGGCTATATTACCGGTTCGGCAGCACTCTGCGATTTCATTCGCTCCTTTGCCTCCGGCTTCATCTTCACGACCGCGTTGCCGCCGGCACTCGCCGCGGGCGCGCTCGCTTCGATCCGCCATCTGAAGGAAAGCCAGGTCGAACGCTTTGCCCATCAGGAGCGCGTGCGGCGGTTGCGTTCGCTGCTCGACAAGCGCGGCATTCCGCACATGGTCAATCCGAGCCATATCGTACCGGTCATCGTCGGCGATGCCGCCAAGTGTAAATGGATCTCGGACCTGCTGCTCGACAATTTCGGCGTCTATGTGCAGCCGATCAACTATCCGACCGTGCCGAAGAAGACCGAGCGCCTGCGCATCACACCGACGCCGCTGCATTCGGATGCCGATATCGATCGCTTGGTCGGCGCCCTGCATTCGCTCTGGTCGCGCTGCGCGCTAGCAAGGGCGGTGGCGTAAGCTCGCACGAACCGAAGCCCCTCACCCTAGCCCTCTCCCCGCAGCGGGGAGAGGGGGCGGATCTTGCGCCTGCCCTTTTCCTCATCTGTGGGTGAATGGGGGGTGGGAAGCACGCCGCGAGTCTCCCGCTTGCGAGGAGAAGGTGCCCGGCAGGGCGGATCAGGGCAGATCGAACCGAAAATCGCGTGTTACTTAATCAACCCGGCAGCCGTATGCCGGGCCTTTTCATCCGCCGCGAAGACATCGTCCATGGTGACGGCCGCCGGAAGGTCCGCCAATGCATCCATCACCTTCTCGACGATTTCCGCCATCGCCAGGAAGCCGATCCTTCCCTTGATGAAGGCTTCGAGCGCGGTTTCCTTCGAGCCGTTCAGCACTGCGCCCTGCACGCCGCCCGCTTCCATCGCCCGGCGCGCCAGGCCGATCGCCGGGAAGCGGTTTTCGTCCGGCGCCTCGAAATCGAGCCGCGCCAGTTTCGCAAAATCCAGCCGATCGATCGGCAGCGCGCAGCGCTTCGGATAGGAAAGCGCATAGCCGATCGCCGTGCGCATGTCCGGACAGCCGAGCTGCGCCAGCACCGATCCATCGCTGTAGCCGACCATCGAGTGAATCACCGATTGCGGATGGACGATCACCTCGATCTGATCCGGACGCAGTCCGAAGAGGTGGCGCGCCTCGACCATTTCCAGCGCCTTGTTGAACATGGAGGCGCTGTCGATCGAAATCTTCAGGCCCATCGACCAGTTGGGATGGGCGCGGGCGATGTCGGCCGTGACATGCCGCATCTCCTCGAGAGATTTGGTGCGGAAGGGGCCGCCGGAGGCCGTCAGGATGATGCGTTCGACGGCGTGTCGCTGCTCGTTTTCGAGCACCTGAAAGATGGCGTTATGTTCGCTGTCGACGGGCAGCAGCCGCCCGCCGCCCTTGCGGATTGCTTCCAGGAAGAGGCTGCCGGCGGAGACGAGGCACTCCTTGTTGGCAAGCGCGATATCGGCGCCACGCCGCGCGGCCGCGAGTGTCGGAGCAAGCCCGGCATTGCCGACAATTGCCGCCATCACCCAGCCGGCGTCGCGCTCGGCCGCCTCGATAAGGCCGCTTCGGCCGGCCGCCACCGCAATGCCGCTGCCGCCGAGCGCGTCCTTCAATTCGCGGAAACGCTCCTCGTCGGCGGTGACCGCGAACTCGGCGCCCAGGCGGCGCGCCTGTTCAGCGAGCAGGGATATGTTGCCGTTCCCGGTGAGCGCCGCAATCTCGAAATTCGTACGGCCGCCGAGTCGCTCGATGACGTCGAGCGTGTTGGTGCCGATCGAACCGGTAGAGCCCAGTATCGTCAGGCGGCGCTTCTCCTCGCCGGATGCCATTGCCAATTCCCGTATTCTTCTAGTTCTGGAGTTTGTCATAGGCTCTACAGCCGAAAGCCTTCGGCAACAAGGGCAGAAGCCGCGGCTCTTCTCTTTCCGGTACCGCTGGGCTTACAGCGCCGCGCGTCTTTTCAGACGCGCAAAGGCTGCAACTCTTTGAATCTGCGGATCGAGCTTTCCGAAAATCGGTTCCGATTTGCGGGCCGATGCGCTAAGAATCCGCTTGGCTGCGACCATGCGTCGTTCTGCGCGAGGAGCTTCCCATGTCAAAGACCCTGACCGCTGCCGCCTGCGCCTGCCTTCTGATCGAACTTGCCTCCATCAACACGGTCGCTGCCGAGAGCGTGCCGCAGGAGCTTGTCGGTTCCTGGCGTGCCGAGGCGATCGTCGGCGAAGGTGTCGTGGACGAATTCGAGACTGTGCTGGAGATCCGGGAGGACGGCACCTATGGCGGCATGGGCGGCTGCAACATCTTCACCGGTGCCTTCACCCTCTCGGGCAGGGCCATCACCTTCGGACCAACCGCCGCGGCGCGCAAGATGTGCGAACCGGCCGTCATGGAGCAGGAGCAGAAATTCTTCGACGCTCTGCGAAACGGGCTCGATTGGAGTGTCGACGGCACAAGGCTCACGCTCGCGGGCCCCGACGGCACCCCGGTTATGCGGCTCGTCTCGACGGAGGCTGCGGCCGCGGGCGGGGCGGAGGTCATCCTGCATGTGCCCGGCGCCGGCGCGGTCGATCGGCAGACGGTGCGGTACGATTGCGGCGGGGAGGGCGTCGAAGCCGAATATATCAATGCCGGCCCCCTGTCGCTCGTCACTTTTTCGGTCGGCGGCCACTACATCGCCGCGTCGGGCATAATCTCCGGCTCGGGCGCGCGCTATGCCGGCGGCCGCTACATCTGGTGGACCGAAGGCGAGGAGGCGACGCTATTCGACGTTACGAAGGGCGAGGATGATCCGGGAGTGGTTTGCGTCAGAAGGGGATAGAAGTGCGACCGAAAAGGTGATCCCGGCCCGCTTCGAACGCGCGACCCTCAGAAAAATTCGCCTTTCAGTCGCTAAATCCACGTGCAATTCTGCTGTGGCGCAACTGACTGATTTATCGTAGAAACTAGTCGTGTTAACCGGATGCTGGCCGGTGCTTCTACCCAGTTTTGCCTAATATTTGGGCCTTCCTCAACTTGTGTGGACGTGAGGCGGTGGCTCTACACGCCCGCAGTTCGCTCATCCGATGTTGACCATCAGATGCGCGACATGGTCTGGGTGTTGTGACCTTGCCCCGCCGCAAGACTCTCTATCGAAGGGTTCGCGTTGCCCTTGTGCGAGAACCGCGAGCGCTCTAAAGGAGAAGCGGCTTCGCTTTCATACTTGCCGGCACAGGCACGCCGATGCGTGAAAGCACAGTTGGCGCCACTTGCAACTGGTCGAGGAGAGTGTCCGCCGGAGGGCCATCGCCACCACCGAACCAGTAGAAGGCGAAGTCCTGCATCTCCTCATCGTGGCCGCCATGATGGCCGCGATTGGTCTGGCCATGATCTGCCGTTACGATGACCTCATAGCCGTTCTTGCGCCAGCGCGGCAGGAAGGTCGCGAGCTGGGCGTCGATGGTAAAGCAGGCGACATCCATCTGCGAGCAGTCATGGCCATATCGATGCCCCATGCTGTCGAGTGTGCAGGTATGCAGGACGCCATAGTCAATGGAGAAGCGCTCGGTCAGAATGGTCAGCGTGGCGAAGAGATCGAGATCACTTGGCGTCATCTGGTTTTGGTGATTGTAGCCCGCCATGGTGTGGAAACGACCGTGATGGATCGGCCCTTCCGGTTCGTCGTACTCTATGTCGCGCACCATGTCGAAGGGCGCGCGCTGGAAGAAGATCGACCAGAAGGAATGGGTGACGGCGCCGGTCTTGCCGCCGGCTCTGGCGACTTCGGAGAAGATGTCGGGCTGCTCGACGCGAAACAGCGTCTCGTTCGAGAGAACGCCGTGAACCTGCGGCGGTACGCCGGTGTGGATCGACGCGTAGCAGGAGGCCGAGGTAGACGGAAGAACGGAACGCATCCTCCAAACCCGCGCGTCGCCGGCCTGCACCCAGCCTTCCAGGTTGCCCATCAGCCGGCGCGCGTTTCGCCATGGCTGACCGTCGAGAATGATGAGCAGAAGTTTGTTGCGAAGAGGCATTGCTTCGTCCATGGCGTGCAGTGAGATGATGCGCCGCCGGACAAGGCGGCGCATGTGCGATGGTGGTTTCGGGAAGCGAGGCCGGAGAGATAGTTGAGTTCATCCATGATGGTCCCCGATCCGGCCGAAATGGCCTGGCCCGCGGCTTGGTCGGCGGCGCCGTTGTTTGATCCGGGATGGATCTTAGTCGGCAAGAGTGCTGTATACATGTCCAGAAATCGTAAAAATGACCAGTCCACTTGTCGTGGCTGGACACACCTTATGGAGGTGCACCATCGCGCGCACGAAATCCTTGCGCGTCGGCTACATGATCATGCCTAGGGCGCTTCCGGAAAAGTGTCGCCGGCTGATCCAGGTTCGGTACAGGGCATTGCCCCAGTTTACCGAACAGATCGTCGACCGCCTCATCGAGGACGGCCACTATGTTCGTCATCTTCACCGGATGCGCCGGAGTCTACGCCAAGCGGCAGAACCGGCTCCTGCAAATCTTGCGTTCCGATTTTGCCGACATCTTCGAGCCGCCCGAATTCGCGTCGGGGTTCTACAATCTCTGCTATTACAGGGATCAGTCGGTGGATGAGGATGCGGTCCTGATACGCTGCCGGCAAAACAATCTTGGTGTCGAACAGCTATCCTACTACTACGCGAACCGAAAATCGCCGCGAAAGGCGCTTCTTGTCGGATTCGCAGCTTCTAACGAGGGCGAAATCGAACTCGGAACCAACTGGCTTAGGAAGTCTGTGGAGCAGGGGTGATGTTTGTCTCTCGGCCACTCATTGGCTGAATGTGCTAAAGTGGTGCCTAGGATAAAACAGGCCAAACGCGCCGCCAGGGAGAGAAACCGCCAGCAGCGCGTTCGTATCTCCTCAAGGCGAAGGGATGAACAATCGCCTCGGGTCGAGGCTGTCGATCTTGCCAACCTGCTTAGACGCCCTCGAGCCGGCTGAACCGAACCGGAATGAGTTGCCGCGCCTCGATCTGTCCTGCTGAATACTTGTCGATGACAGTCAGCAACTGTTCTTCAGAGCCCACAGAATGAACCAGAGCCAAACGGGCCATTGGCCTGAGCTTCAAGCAAAGCCGGCGGCGGCGCCTCGGCCGCCGCCGTGACCAGGATTTTGTCGAGCGGGGCGCGCTCAGGCCAGCCGCGAGACCCGCCGCCGATACGAATGATAAGCAAAGGGCCCAGCCGGGGCGGGCGCGAAGAGATGCCGGGGCACCCGCAGCATCGCTGCCATTACCCGTTCATCGAGTGCCGCCTTGCCCAGTTCTTCGCTTGCAAGTCGGCATGGATTGCGCTCACCTCGACCGGCGCCAGCGACTTCTTCAGCGACGGCTTCATGCCACGATAGAGGCCGGGTTACCCCTACGACTTCCATGTGCATTCGATCCGGTGTTTGATACGGGTGCCAACCAATACTGACATTCGGGGCTTCTTCATGCCGCTGCTTCTGGTTCTTTTAGTCGTTCTGCTGATAGCTCAAATCGGCTTTTGGGACACTCTCGGGGCTCTTCTCGGCGCCGCCGCGATGATCGTTTTGTTCATTCTGATTGCCGTTACGGCTGTCGCGGTAGCCGGCTACGTGGTGTTGCGCCGTTTTCGACGGCGGCCCTAGGGTCCAAAGGACTCAGAGCGCGCCGTGACTCGCCCCCATAGCCAGATGACCTGGGCACTCACGCTTGTCCGGGTGCTGCTCGCTACGTCCGCACATTGCCCTTGCAGCGGTCCTTCGCTGATCGGACACTCATCTGCCCCTTTAAGGGTTCTCACCTCCGGAACGATTGTTCGGTTCTGAAGTTTGAATCGCAGCGAATCATGCGTGGCGGTCAATGAATCGGCGCTTGGAAGGGAGCGGGAACATGAGCGATTACTCCGAAGGGCCTTCGGCCAGAGATGAGGCCGTTCATACGGACATCACGGCGGTTGAGAGCGCACATACCATTATCGTCAACAAAGTGTCATGGGGAGCAATCTTCGCGGGGGTGGTTGTGGCCCTTGTCTTTCAAGTCCTGCTGACGATGTTGGGGGTGGGGATCGGCGTAGCAACTCTTGATCCGCGTACGGGCGACAACCCCGCGGCAAGCACGTTCTCGATCGTCGCGGGCATCTGGTATTTGCTTTCCGGGATCGTTTCGGCATTTGCTGGCGGCTATATTGCCGCCCGTATGTCGGGAAAGACTGATGAAATCACTGGAGCACTCCACGGTCTTACAGCATGGGCGTTCACCACGTTACTCGTTCTCTACCTCCTGACTACCGCTGTCGGGAGCATCGTGGGGGGGGCATTCAGCGGTGTTGTCAGCGCGGTTGGAGGGCTCGGTCAGACCATTGCACAGACCGCGGCGCCTGTGATCGCGGAGGCAAACCCGCTCGACGCCATTGAACGGCAGGTTCGTTCGACTGGCACCGACCCGGAAGCCCTCAACAACGCCGCAATCAACTCGATTCGCGCTCTAGTGACGGGTGACGAAAACGAGGCAGAGGCTGCACGGGACAATGCCGCACAGGCTCTAGCTAGCGCGCGCAACATTCCGGTCGAAGAAGCGCGCGCACAGGTTGTCCAGATCGAGGAGCAATATACTCGGGCGGTTGAGCGAAGCAAGGAGGAGGCAATCGAAGTCGCCGATGCTGCGGCATCGGCTGTCTCAACCGGTGCGTTAGTGGCTTTCCTCGCCCTCGTGTTGGGCGCAGTCGCAGGGTGGTTTGGAGGTCGTTCGGGTGTCGCCCATCCGGTGATAGTGGATCGGTTGCTTCCAGGTCGACTGCGGCTTTGACGTTGTGGCGCAGGTCGCGGCGGCCGTAAGTGGGCGAAGCCCCGCTTGTGGACGTCCCCTCGATGGAAGGGCTGGGCCTCAGGTTCGTGGCAAACCGCTTCGATGTTGTGCCCGTCCGGACCAATGACGAAAGCTGCATAGTAGTTCGCATGGTAGTGCGGGTGCAGACGAGGCACCATCGTATTGCCACCCGCCTCCAGAGCCGCGCAATTGAAAGCTTCGACTTGCTGGCGGGCATCGACTTGCGTGGGCCGCGGTTTGCCCTGCGCGCGCGCCGTGCGCGGGATGATCCGGCGTATACGGCCCAATGAGCACGCGGAAAAAGCAACACAGACGCGTGCCGGGATTAAGCGCTCACGCCCTTTGTTGGCCGAAGCATCTTGCGGCTTTTTCGGTCCCGGCATAAGTAGTTGGAAATAAATGGTGATCCCGACGCGATTCGAACGCGTGACCCTCAGATTAGGAATTTGGGTCATGTGTTTGAAATCGTGTCGGGACGTTCCCCGGTTCCCCTCAATCTCCGGATATGATGGGGAACGTCAGGCCGCTATCGAGCGGATCACCAGAGCGTCGCAGGCCAGCGTCCCACCAGCATAGTTATTCGCGGTGTGGAAATTGCGGAATCGGACCTGCACCGTATCGACCGCCGAGACGCGCACCGACGTAATGCCGAGATCGGCCGGCAATGCATCCCGCATGTTGAAGACGACGTGATCGCCGACGGCTGCACCAGCAACGGTGATGGCCGCCGATCCTTCCGTCGCGGCGTTGATGGCCGGGATGACGATCGTCGACTCGTACCGCAGATAGTGCGTGATCTTGGAGCCGGCCGGTCGCAGCTTCAACCCTAGCATCTTCTTGTCTGGCGTGCTCGGAGTGCTCGCATCCCAAACGTACAGAATATCCTCATCGGCCAGCGCGTCTATTTCCGTGAGAGATGGGACCTTTGTCATGGTGACCTCACAGGCGCGGTTGCATAGGAATGGAAGCTCCCTGACGGGGCTTGTCAATGATGGAATCCATCTTGCTATCGAGGACTTCGACCTTCGTGCTCAGGCCGGAAAAGTCCTTGCGGATCACCTCGACGGCAGAATTGAAGTCCTTTCGCAGCGCTTCCTGATTGGCCAGGATCGCATCTGCCAACCGGTCGACACGATCGCTCAGAGAGGCCGTCTTCGCCTCCTGCGCGCCCATTCGGAAAGGCAGATCCTGCATCTGCTTCACCTGGGCGTTCAGGTCCGCAAAGTTCTTGTCGGTCATTTGGCTACGAACACCGGCATATCGTTCCTGCTCGGTGAGCTGGCTTTTGATGTTGGCGTTGTCCTGTGCCATGTACCAAAACAGCGAGCCTACCGCGATGATCGTTGGCACGTTGACATTTGACCAATTGATAGCCATCGATCTTGCCTCTTTCGCCGCAGGCCTAGCGTCCACATCTGCCATTTCGCTCGAGCTACTTCCAGCAATTCTGACGTCTGCCAAAGGCATCGGTCGACACGACCCATCGGGCCAATTGTTCTTCCCTATCGACTAAGCTGACGGGGTCATTCACCTGCGGCGGCTTCGTCCATCCGGCGCAGTTCGTCGCACTGCTCTGGCACCCCGCCAAGGCGACGACACACAGCGCTGCGATTAAGAGCGTTCGTCTCATTGTCGATTTTGCCCCTATTCTGGAATGCCTCGACGCTATCCCGCAGCTGCCCGACACGCCCGTCGCGCCGCCCCTTGACATATGCGATCACTGCCACAGCAATCAGGATTGCGATGAGAGTCGCTGCAAAGTAGCGTCCAATCATGCGGGCACCGCATCGATCGCGTCTGCGATCTCCTTTGCCCTGCGTGCGGCCCATACGCGGTAGGCTATGCCGCCGACGGCAACGATGACGCTCGCGAGCGTCAGAGCGGCCGAGACCTTAGCGACAAAATCAATGGTGATATACGGAGCGAGCTCCTGCTGCGCTTGCGTCAAGATCGCACCGATGCTGCCGGCGCCAGCAGCCGTGTCGCCCGGGGCGGTTGAAGGCGCCTTCTTGGCATCCTCGACATAGGCCTTGGCCTCGCCACCAGGCGCGTAGTCGATCGCGGGACCGACAGAACCACTCGCCCAAGCTTGACCGGTCGAAAGAACACCGTTGACGCGCCGGGTCCAACCTTTGCCAAAGGTCTTCCACGTCTTCAGCGCTTTGAGGAACTTCATGCGCCGCTCGACGATCTTCGAGATCAGAGCGTCATGATCGTTGACCGCCTGAACGGCGGTGAGCGTGGCGGGACCGACGACGCCATCTGATTTGACGCCGAGTGCGCGCTGCAGCCACTTGACCGACTGAGAGACACCGGAGTTCACGGCACCGTCGAAGACGACATAGGAAACGCCGACGGGCAGCAGGTCGCCCTTGATTAGATTCCAGTAGCGCTGGCGGTAGATCGTGTCGCGCTCGGCCGAGGTCATTCCCTTCACCGGCCGCGTGGTCAGCTTCATCTGGCGGCGGAAGTCATCGTAGACCCGCTGTGTGACGCCCTGGTTGGTCGCGCCGCCCGGGTCCTTCGGGTGATTGACGTATCCGCCTTCATGAATCAGCGTTTTCGTCAGTGCCCTCTCGAATTCGTTGCTCATGACCATCGCCCCTGCAGAAGATGTGGGGATAATCGGCGGTGGGGAGGGGAGGCGCAAAGCACACCAACAAGGGCAATAAAAACGCACTCAATGGCAGGCTGTTGTCGTCAGAACTGGGTTGTAAACGAGCGCAACTTTTCCTAGTGTCCCGCTCCGTTGAACCAAGGAGGGGAAATATGAGTGTTGCGGATTCAGGATGGACAAACAGGATACCGAAGCCGGTATCGACGTTGGATTTTCTCGGCAACGATGCGATCGAAAAACTGGTGAAGGATTTCGATTTCCAGACCGTCCTTGATATTGGCTGCGGCGCAGGGAACCACGCAGAATTCCTAGCCTCAAAGGGAAAGACGGTCACGACCCTGGACGCCGGCCATTTTTACAAGTTCAAGCCAGACATCCTTGGAGATTACGAGACAATCGACCTCGGCCGAAAATTCGACTGCATTTGGGCCAGCCACATTCTGGAACACATTCGCAATCTTGGTTCATTCCTTGAGAAGATGTATTCCGACCTCAACGACGGCGGCGTTTTGGCGGTCTCTGTCCCGCCTCTTAAGCACGACTTGGTGAGCGGACACATCAATCTCTTTAATCCAGGAACGTTGATCTACAACCTCATTCAGGCAGGCTTCGATTGCAGCAAGGCTTCCGTGAAGGTCTACGGCTACAATATCAGCGTGATCGTCAAGAAGGTTCCGACAGGGATCCCGTTGGGTTCGTGGAGCTTTGCTGACGTGAGCCGGTTTTTCCCGTTCCACGTCTACAAGGATTGCGACGGGCGTATCATCTCGGCGAATTGGTAATCGTTACCCAGTCACCATGACCGGCGATATTTGACGCCACAGACTGCCATCGCAGAAAAGCTCTATATAGCTTCCGGTTGTGGCTATAGCCTTGTCCGTTGAGCCATCTAAACGGATGTTTCCGGTTCGGCGCAGTGTAATCGTTTGGCCCGAATTAGAGCAGCGCAGTAAGAGCCGCATGCCGGCGACCCCGCCGTTGATGTTGACCAAATCGTCGGTAGACGCACCGCCTTCGGTCGCGATGAGATGGTACGAGCGAGTGACTGTTATGGCATCCCCGCTGATGGTGAGCGCGCCCGGCACTTCGTGAATTAGCCTGCGTTCACCTGCCGCCGGGACGCGAACGCCGGTTGTATTGATGTCGAATACAGATGACCCCGCGTAACGAAATTGAATTGGATCTCCCGCCGAAACATCCATAAGGATCTTCCAGCCTGCCGATTGATTGTTCGCATCCTTCGTAAACTGCACCGATGGGTCGCCAACGTTCCCATCTCCACCGACAATCGTTGCGGCATAGCCGCCGACAACATTTGGATCAGAATAGACCCAACCCGCACGAGACTGGATCGGATCTCCCTGTACGAACACGCCAATACCGGCTGCCAATGCGCCGACGAAATCCGCGTGGAAGATCATCGTCAGGTAGTTGATGCGACAACCCAGGAATTGAACGCCCTTCTTTGTGTTCGCAGAGGCAATGAACGTCGGCGTCGAAGTCGAGTTCGGGACACTATAGAAATTGTGCTCAAAGATGCAGCCGGCGAAAACAACGTTGGAAGCGTGGTCAAGCTCTATCAGGCGATCGGACGCGGTCCTGAACACGCAGTTTGTGAAGTAGTGACCGTTGATTTCCGCCGTTGAGCCGTCTGTGTCGCCATCAATGTAGAGGCAACGCCAATCTGCGGCGCCAGAGTAATGCGCAGTTGCACTATCTGTCGCTACGCGGGCTTTGCTGTCTTTAGATCCGATCCTGACGCCGTAGAACTGCGATCCGCTGAGCCCATAAGCGGCCGGCGCGTCATTGGCGCCAATTAGCGCAACGCCGTGGCGACCGTAAGCCGACCCACCGATCCATTGATTATAGTCTGGGTCGTCATCTCCGGACTTGCTGTGAACGACATAGCCGGCCTTCGAGAAATAGCCGAAGACAGTCACATCATCGAAAAGATTTTGCCTAGTGTCGTTGACCAATACGCCAACGTCGAAATCATCAGCAAGCGAAGCGGCAACCTCAGCGATATCGTTGTAGTTTCCGCTTGCGTCAAAGACATTCATGTCTTGCACGATGGCGAGACGGCGAATTGTGTTTTGCACCGACGAGACCGCAAGGCACGGCGTCACCGTCGCGTAATCGTCAGTGCGGTTCGTGAGTGAAAAGCTGGTTGGCGTGCCGCCGTTCTTGAAGATGAAAACGAGGCCGGGGATGTCATCTTTAAAGCCTGGGCGCAGGCTGTCGCCATCATCGCTCGTTCCGAACCAGATATGAGGAGCACCGACCGCACCCTCGATCGTCACCGGAGTGCCGGTGATTTCCACATTTCCGACGATGCCGTAAACGCCGCAGTCGCGCACAGGCACATCAAAGGTCTGCGCGTATTCAACCGCATCGAAAAAAGCCTGCCTGTTGTCGGACGCGTAAGTACGAGTCCCGCCCAGCATGCCGAGAGTAACAGCGGGCACGTCAATCTGCCACCACGCTCCATCAGCACTCTGCTTGTGCCAAGGTTTTGCAGGCGACGGCGTCGAGATGCGGATCTTGTCGTGCTTGTCGATTCCGATGCCGACCACTGCGCGCTGCAGCACAAGCGGGATGTTTGCTGCTTCAAATGCGCTCTCGCTGTCGAACAGGTATCCTGCGTTCGCTGCAGCCAATGCGGCTTCAGCTGCTGCCTCAGCTGCTGCAACACTTTCGCTTTCAGACGCCTTGTTCTCGAGCTCACCAGCACCGTTCCAACCTATCAGCTTATTTCCGTCTGGCGCCGGCAATGCGGGGCCGCTCGACCCGTAGCTTGCCAACACGGCGCGCCCCATATCTCGGCGAAGCTCCTGAACCTCAGACTCGACAGTATCGAGCGCAAGGTTCAGGTCTCTGACTGGCAGAGGGCCGCCATTGTTGAACCGGTTTGTTCGATGAGGTTCACGCGCCCCTACGACCTGGACGTGACCGGTGATGCCGACGGCAAACACCGCCTTGGCATCGGTCGAGACGCCCTCTGTGTAGGTCGCGGTAACCGCGAAGTCGTCACGCTCTACGCCATCGACGAAGACCTTGATATCGTCGTTGTCGAAGACCGGAAACTGTGCCGGAAACTCCGTCGTGGCGACGACGGGGTTATAGAAGCTGATGCGATCGTCAGGAGAGGTGATAGACATGCGCAGGATAATCCCCGCGCATGCCAAACCCTGCAAAGCACAGGGCTAGAAGCGGGCGACCGAGTTTATGAAGACTTCGAAGGCATCACCATCGGCCCCGAAATTGCGGCGACAGAGATTGTCCCGCTCAATGATGGCCTGGATGCAATCGGCCCTGATCTTGAAGGCTGAGACGCTCTTGTCTTGGTACGAGAGGAGAGCGTGTAATGCATCGGTCTCCCGTCGTCTTGCGCGGCGCCAGCACCTCTCACCTGCCGGGGCCGCCTCTACCTCGTTGCGGGCGTCTTCATATTCTTTGAACAGCGCCTCGACGTGCTCCATTTCCGACCGATCGTCAGATGCTGCACGCGCAACTTCTGGCGGCACAGCCGCCGCCAGAGACCCACTCAACACATTGCCGAGAAAACCTCGTCTGCCTGATACGAATAGAGGAGCATCGTCCACTTTCCGACTGTCCTTGATGATGTTTCGCGACCCTGTTTCACGCGCGCTTCGCCGGCCTATTGTTCAGAAATAGTTATAGCGGCCAGACGATCCATTTTTTCTTTAAGTGCCATGACGATCTCTGCATTCTGAGATCGCATGTTTTCTTGTGCCTGACGTGCAACCCAAGCTTTCACGTCTTCTGGCATGCGGAGTCCGAACGGCGGCTTTTTCGCCTTCACCTGCGTTCCCCCTTTAGCAACCATATAGTTACATAATGTAGCTAATTACACTTTGTAGTCATTGATGGCAACTGCATTTTGACTACAGAGTGCAGTCATGAAAACAGGCGGTGAAAAGATCGGAAATATTGCCCCATTCGGGCTCAGGATGTTGCCGCCACTACGGGCTCAACTCACGGCAGCAGCAGAGGAATCCGGTCGATCACTGAATGCAGAGATAGTGTCCCGTCTTGAAGCATCTTTCAAACACAGCGCTGTGGATGAGCGCATAGAAAGGCTGCTGGAAGCCTTCGAAAAACAACAGAAGGTCATCGATAAGCTGCTCGGTGAGCGCAAGCGCTAAGGCAGTCGCGGCCCGCGATCGGGTGCTACATCGCCCGGGCGCCACCAGAAGGCTTGCCCGAAGTCCTTCTTCATCCGCTGCTCGTATCGCGCGAACGACTGCCGGTAATTCGGATCGATCATGGCCTGGATTTGATCGAAGAGGAGACGGTCCGTTGCGATCTTCGAAAACCACAGCGACGAGCCGGGTGTCCACGCCTTGATATGCTGCGCCAGCATCTTACCGGTCATCTTCCCATCGCCAATGAGAGCCTGCGAGAGGTCGCCAGTTGCCGAGATGATGGTACCGGGCGCAGGACCGAGGATGTATTCCTTCAGCCCGTCGCCGCCGCGCGTGGAAGACGAATAGACGAGATCGCCGAGCATGCCGCCGCCACCGCCGCGGATGAAAGCCTGCGTCCAGAATTCCGGCGTGCTCATATCCTGCGGGTCGCGGCCTGCGACGAGGGACTGCATCTGTGAAGTGACCGCCCCGGCGATCGTCATCAGACCGACGAGCTTGGTGCCGGCAGCGATCTTGCCCCAGGCACCATCCTGAATCGCCGCGCGCATCATGTGCGTCATCATGAAGGTCATCGGGAAGGATTTGAACTGGGTGGCAGAGCGCGCGATTTCTCCCATGAACGTGCCGCGCTGCAGCCCCGCCGACATGGCGCCGCGAATGCGCGCGTCGGGCTCGATGACGGCAAAGCGACGCTCGTCGAGAATGGCAGACATCAGCCGATCGGCGAGCTCCTGATCCTCGACGCCGTTCACGTCGAAGAACTTGGCGCCATCTGCCTCGATCTGCGGGGTGGCGCGCAACTTGTCCCACTGCCTGGGCGTGAACCCATAGCGTTTTAGGAAGCCGCCGAATGCCGGATCAAGATCGCCAAAGGTGCGATCGGCCTGCCGGGCAATGAAGCCATTGAACTCCATCGCCCAGGCGCGTTTCAGCCCTTCGGTCCAAGCATTGATACCGGTGAGCCGCATCGTGGTATCAGCGACGCGGCCGGTGAAGCCTTGCCCCACCACCTCGTCAGCGAAGCGCCTCGAGCCCAAAGCGTGATCCATGATCGAGGCGGCAGTCAAATTGACCTGGCGCGCGATCGCCTCAGCTTCCTTGTCGTTGGCGAGATCGCGGACGAGACGGCCAAGAACGGCAGTTGCCGGAATGCCGTTGTGGTTTGCGGCCAGTGAAGCCGTGAAACTATCGCCGGGCAGGGCCGCGATCGTCGCCGACCCAAGGCGCGCCGCCGTCTGCAGGTTACGCAAGCCGCCACCGATTCCCGCGATCAGCTCGCTTTGCGCGACCCCGAGCTTTCCGGTCACCGCGTCATATGTCCGCTGCACCGCGGCCGGGCTGTTCATCGTCAGCGAGCGCTTGAGCTTGGCGCCGATCGCCTTGTTTCGAACCGCGTCATCCTCGCGGGCGACATCGAGGAGCCGGCGGAAATTGTCCTCGTAGTTTGGCCCGAGGATCTCGACGGTGGCGATCTCTCGCCCCATCCCGCCAAGGTGCCCCATCATCGTGTTGTAGAGCCCGCCGTCGCCGATCCCGTATTTCTGCATCAGGCGGATATAGGCGTCAGGGTTTTGGAACCGGAAGACGCGGAGCTGATTGGAGAAACCGCCGGCGCCGCTATTCGCCTTGCCGAGCGTGATATCCTTGTAGGCATTGGCGATGATACCGCCGACGGCAGCGCGCGGTGCCTCGCCCTGGCCCTGCTTGTCCATGACCTTCAGGTTTCCGGCCTCGAACTCGGTCATCAGGTCATGAACGAACTGCTGCTCCGAGAATTGCTTGACGCGGCTGCTGTCCCAGTTCTGCGGCAGGCGCCAGTCCTCAAGCACGGAGAGGGGTTTGCCGGCGCACTTCACCCTGGCAACGGCATATTCCGTCGTCTTTTTCCATCCTTCTGCGGCCGACCTTGCCGCATCGTCGCCGGTGTCCTCGCCGAACAGCTCGCGCACGACATTCCAGATGGATTCCGTGTCCTGTCTCAGACCGGCCAGCCGCGAGGCATATGGCTTCATCGCGCCATCCATCATGCCGAGGAGCCGCTTCGTCACGTTCTCGCTGTGGCCGTCGATGTGGATCGCGGTTCCCATGGCCGCGCCGCCTTCGAGATTGTCGCGGACGAGCATGCTCTGAAGGCCGACGGTCTTGCCGGAAGGGTGCTTCTCCATGCGGTCAATAGCGGACGCGTAGGCGATGGCCTGCTTCGCTGCCATCAGTTTGCGTTCCTGTGCCGCCTGCGCCATCACACGCGCCGCCTCAAGCGCGCTGGCGGCTTCCGCCGACGTTGGACCCATCGTTGGATACAAACGCCCCTGCAGTCCCTCGTGAAGGGCGAGAGCGTCATCGGCCTGCTTCTGAGTGATCTGCTTTGCAGCGACGAGTTTCGTCAGGCAGTTGGCAATGCTCATTGTGTCTGATCCCGTCCGATCGTGCAGGCTTCGATTTCAGCAGCGGCGGCAATCTCCTCGTCCGCCTCGTCGAGGATGTCGTCTAGCGAGCGCTCACCTAGACCGTCGCCCAAGTCGACCTTGATACCGGAACGCTCCGCACGCAAGCGTTGCGCGTCCATGATGGCCGCTTCCGCCGTCAACGGATCATCATCCAGCTTCTCCACCGCCTCAGGCGTCAGACGCTCCTCAGCGACCCGCAGCAGGTCATTGCGGCCGACGCGCTCAAGCGAGGACTTCAGGATATCGCCGGCGCCGAGCGCTTCGCCGAAGAGGCGCGGCCCGGCATCGTTCTTCATCGCCTCTTCCGCATAGTCGCGGAGGAATTCGGCGAGGCGTGCGCGGCCGACGGGGCGGCGGAGATCCATGTCGGAGAACATCGCTCGCGCCATGATCTTCGACAATTCGTCCGGACCGCCGAACATCTCAGCCTGATTGACCAGATCCTTGACCGTGCGGCCCTCGTCGCGTGCCTTCATGACCAGGCGGACCGCATTCAGCAGATCGTCGGTGATGTCCATTCCGGCGGGAATTTCACCGCGCGAGACGGCATCGCGCATCTTCGACCATGGCGCCGAGGAATCGGCAAGCGCACCGGCAATGCTCTTGATGTTGTTGTCGGTGTCCTCGAGCGCGCGGCCGAGCAAGACCGGCTCGCCATAGGCCCGGCCCATCAGCGCGGCGGTGATCCGTCGCTCACCGTCTTGCGACAGGAACCCATCCTTGTCGATCAGCGATCCTTGTTCCGAGCGCGGCAGCTTCGACATGAAACCGCGGGCGAAGGGCTGATTGCCGGCGGCTCGAATGTCCGACCCTTCGAGCATGTCGAGCAATGGACCATCAAGAAGCCTTGCATCGGAAAGCGCCTGTTCGGCTGCACCGAGGCGCATAGCCGTGGAGCGGTTCGCAGCGGTGACAAAGCCGACGCGGGCGGCATCTTCAAGATCCGTAACGCGCCGGGCGATGAGAACGGGATTATTCATCCCTTCGACATCGAAATTCTGGGAGCGTAGGAAGTTGCGGTAATTGTCGGCCGGCACGCCGCCCTGATTGTAGGCGCGGCGCAGCGCGAGCACCCGGCCATTGCCGCTTTCCACCAGCCCATCGGGACCGACGATCGGTGCACCGGACTCGGCCTGTGGCGAGAATCCGAGACGCTCGGGCTGCAGATTGGCGGCGATACCGGAAATCTGATCCTGCGACAGGGCGCGGGAACGATCGCGCGGCTGCAGTTCCGGCGGGAACGCGGGGTTCGGAGTGAGATCGTCGCCGTGAGAGGTGATGAGAGTTGACGCTTCCACCACCTCATAGCTGACACCGATGCTATTGCCGTCGGCATCATAGACACGGCCAGGGCGCGCGTTTGCCTGTGCGAAGGCTTCCGGCGGCAGCTCGACGGGACGGCTTGCCGTCAGATCGTCGATGGCCTTGGCAAGCGCTGCGCGGTGAGCGGACTCGCCCTGCACAGACTTGGAAAACCGGCTCTCTGGAATAGCCGCCTCGCGGGTCAGCACGTTTGCGGTGTCGCGCACGTGGCGGGGCCATTCGCCTGTCTTAGCGCGGTGCCACAGGTTGGCAAGCCCCTTGATACCGCCGCCGAGCACAGCACCACCGACGCCGGCTGCGCCAATCTCGAACAGAGCATCCCCGGCCGAGAACGTCGGATCAAGCCGCTGCTTCCGATCGATCGTCGCACCTTGAATGATGGATTCCGACGCCACGCCGATACCGGCCTCAGTCAATGCGGTGCGGAGAATGCCGGCGGATGCAGACGCTCCGAACCCGGCTGCAAGCAGGTTGATCGGATCCGTCATCGCCCCGCCGGCTGTACCGAGGAAGCCACCAATCGCCGAGGACCATCCTGTCGACCGCCTCTGCAAATCCTCTGAAGCGCCGCGCGCCTCGAGCGCTTTCGCATCGGCACGCGCGCGAAACTCTTCGGGTGTCGGAAAGGTCAGTTCGCTTTCGGGGTGGCTTCCCTTCCACGCGTCGAATTGCTTCTTCGCGACCTCCATCGCGTTGAAGTTCATGCTGTCGATCCAGCCGGGAAGGCGCTGCCCGCTTTCCTTGAAGAACCGGACCTGAAAATCGTTCTGCGCCGCAAGCGCGTTGCGGTGATCGGCGTTGGAATTCGAGAATTCCCGCATCGCGGTCCAGTCTGATTTCAGGCGCTCGACAAAGCCGGGATCAACGCCTTCGAACGGGCTGCGCGCCGCGACCTGCAGCGCGGACCGGATCTGCTGATCGTCAACAAGCATCGCCATCAGCGGTTCCTCAGATCCAGCACGAAGACCGACGGTTCAGTGTACGACCCCGGCGAAGGCTGGCGCATGACATAGGTGGGGTAGTCGGCATTCCCGAATTCGAGGATATATCGGCCGTCCGCAATCGCCCGTAGCCGGCCCTCATTCCTGAGATCGCTGGCGCGGACCGCCTGGCCGGAACTGGTGACCGCGCCCGCGAGATCCTGATCGGTGAGCGCGGTAAGCGTCTTGTCGAAATCGTCCTGTGTCTGGCCGTAGCGCGGCGCGATCACAGAATACCCGTTCATGTCGACAAGGCCGCCGGTCACTTCGGTGATTGCCTGCTGCATGCGCTCGTCGCTGAGCTGTCCGCTGGTGTCGCCGCTCTGATTGGAGAGATCAGCATAGCGAGCAGTGGCGGCTTCGAGGAGGGACTGCCGCGAGGCTTCCAGAGACGGAGCAAACGCCCTCGTCGGAAGAATGTCGTCGATTGCGGACAGATTAGCATCTGTCTTCGAAGGCGCGAGGCGCGGATTTTCCCGCAGCAGAGCAGTGCCGCGAAGGACACCTTCGGCGACTTCGGGGTTCTCCATCACCAGCGCGCCGGCCGCAGCCGTGGCCTTGCCATCGCCACTGGCAGCGATCTTGCTGAGCGTTGCCTGATAGGTGTCAGGGCTCAGACCTTGAGCCATGGCGCCGAGGAGCTGCACGGACTGCTGCGGCGTTGCCCCCGCGAGCGCTCGCTGCACCTGCGCCTGTATCTCTGGACGAAGCGCCGAGATGTTGCCTACCTCACCACGCGCGCGGAGCACGTCGACGCCGTTCTGATAGGCTTGGAACGACTGCGCCCAGGTATCGGGCTGCGACAGATCGAGCGGCGGGAGAGGGGGAACGATCCGGCGGTTCATGGCGTATCCGAGCGGATCGTCCTTGAGCGCCTGCGCGCGTGCCTTCTCGGCCTCTTCCATGCCCGTGATGATCTGCTGCTGCGCGATCGTCGCGCCGTCGGCGGCGTCCGAGCGAAGTGCGGATATCAGGTTTTCGACCTGTGCCGGCGCCATGCCGGCGATCGCCTCCGTTGCCGCCTGGCTGCTGAAATAGTCGGCAACCTGTTTCCGGAAATCCTGATCGTCGACGATGGCAAGTTGGCGCGTCAGAAGGTCGATGTCGCTCACGGCCGGCGTCAGGCCTTTGTCGTAGCCCGACTTGATGTCGTCGAAGAGAGCCTTGGAGTCGCGCGTCATCTCAGCACGGTATTCCTTGACCAGCTCGGGATCGACGGCGCCGGATTCGGCTGCGATCAGCTCACCGGACAGGCCCTCGAACTCAGCCGCCTTTGCCGCCATGGCGAGACGGTTATTCCAGCCATGTCCGCCCCGCGGATTACCTGGCGACCAGCCAGCCGGGCGTTCATAGCCGATCATGGCGGCGGTCGCTTCATCGACAGTGCGAGCAGCCTTCAACCGTTCGTAGGCAGCGCCCTCCGTCGTTTCCAGCTCGTGAAGAACGAAATCGAGCTGAGTAGAGAAGTCGTCGGGAGACGCGCCTCTCTTTGCAGCGAAAGCCTTGAGCGCTTTTGCGCGAGGACCGTTCCACTGGCCGAGGCCGATTGAGTCCGAACCGTCGGTTCCGTCGCCCGGATTGAGCGCCGACGTGTTCAAGCTCGACTCCTGCACGAGGTTGCCGATGATACCCGCCGCCATGACCGGGCTGCCCCCCCGGGCAATGTAGTGTTTCATCGCCTGCTGCATGCGGCCGGAAAGTTGAGGAGCGACAGAAACCGGACGGGACCGGCCAGGAGACGGGCGGTTGGCATTGCCAATCGCAGTTTCCGCCATCGCGACCTGCTGTTCGTTATCAGAGAGCTTGAAGGTCTGCAGCGTCCTTGCCATTGCCCGGGCGGAGTAGAGCTCCATTGCGCCGGCCATGTCCCCGCCGCGCGCCAGTTCCGCCGCGGTCAGATCGATATCGTCGTTATCGAGACCGACACCTTCTTTGAGGCGCTTCTGTATCGTCTTCGATCGATCCTGCGTCGGCTTCAGGTTGGCCTTTGCCTGGGCGGCGAAGCCGTTGATCCGCTCGTTGGCGAGCCCCGCATACTGGCGACGTTCGGCCGGCGTCAGGGCAAGCTTTTCGTCGGTGAGTATGGACCGCGAAATCTTCCTCGCTTCAGCGATTCCGCCGGTTGCAAGCGCGCGATCGACGGTGCTCAGCATGGACTCGGAGAGGTGCCGAGACTCCATGCGCTGAACAGCGATCTTGGCCTCTTTCTCGCCAACTACGAAATCAGGGTTGGTCGCGAGCTGATCCCATAGCGTATGAAGCTGCGATTGCTTCTGCTTATAGGCATCAGTTGACACGCCGCCGGCGCGCGCCAGCGCCGACATGTCGTCATCGAGGAGCTGGATTTCAGCTTTGATGTTGCCCTCGAATTCCTTCAGGTCCGCCGTTCGCTTCTGCTCGGACACTCCGAGAGCAAAGCGCGGCCCCTCGGTGTCGAGCATCGTCGTAACAGCGCCGCGGAAATCCTTCGGCACGGCGGTTAAGGTCTGGTCGCGGAACGCCTTCCACGAAGCGTTGAATGTGTCGACGTTGCCCTTCGCCTCGTTCTGCAGGGCGGTACCGCGAGCGCGGATGTCACCCGCCAGGCGGGCGGCATATCCCTGCTGCGCGGCGGCATTGTAGGCCCGGCCACGCGCCGAAATGTTCGACTGCAGATCGACCTTCAAATTCCCGTCGGCATCGCGATAGACCGCGTTCGCGCCGTCGTTGGAAGCGTCTGCCACATCCTTGCGCTCGAATACTTCTCCGGCCGCATCGAGCGCGTTGGCGATCTGCTGAAACGGGTTCGCGACTTCGGCAGGAGAGACCGAAGAGACGGGGCCGCGCGTGATAGCGCCGCGCGGCTGAATTTCAGGAAGTTTTGCCATCGATCAGCCTCCGAGAGCGTATGTGCTGCCGGAAAAACCACCGGACGAAGCAAACTTCGAAAGTCCGGTTGCCACACCGCCGAACAGCGCCATTCTTGCCGACGATCGGCGGAAGCGGGCATCATCCTCGTCCTGCCTCGCCTGCATGCGCTTCGAACCGACCTCGATCTTCCGGTCTCGATCGCTCGTTTTCTGCTGCTTTGCCTCGATCGCCATTTGCGTCGGCGAGTTGGCGCCGACCCCGGCGGAAGCGCGGATCGCCCGGATGTTTGAGATCGTCGAGTTCAGCTCGTCGCGATAGCTCGCATCAATCTGATCAGCCTGCACGCGGCCGACCTGCGCGGCGCGCTGCGATTGTGCCGCCGCTTGGTTGCCCGCCTGATATTGGCCGTAGGCGCTGACGAGACCGCCAGCGAGGCCGAGAACTGGTGCGATCGCTTGCATTAGACCGTCAACCTCGTTGTCAGTTCGATAAGCTTGAATTTGCAGGGGAACGTGGTGCCAAGATCAACGTCAGGATCGTAAGACCGACCGGTCTCGCGATACCGATATGTTGCGTCGCGCTCGGGAACCGGCTGTTCCATGTCCTCGCCACCGCGGTAGCTGCCGAAGATCCGGTTGCCGCAGCGAAACTCCTGCGTATCGCGCACCGTGATCAGCATCTTGGCAATCTTCCGCCGCTGCTCAGCCTGGCCGACCGGCTGACCGCCATCGAAATTGATGAACAGCGGGTGGAACGTCCAGTCAAACCGGAGACCGGCGATCACTTCGCCATACTGCGAGAAGCCGGAAATGATTCCTGTTTCAGGCACCGCGATTTCCCCGAAATAGAAACCGCCGGCGTATATATGGACCTCTTGACCTGCATAGAACTGCGTCACGTAGCCTTCGAGCGTCAGTTGGGAACCGTCATTCAGCGTGAGCGCGGAACCGTCATTGAGCTCGAGGAAGTCGGTCACGTCGCCGCCGTCAAACACGGTCGCGCAGTCGAACAGCAGGTCATAGTCAAGTTCTTCCGCAACGCCGGTCATCACGCCATTGATCGTGTACCGTGTCATGAAGACGACGCGGCCATATGTGCCGGTGATGCTCCGCACCTCGCCTTCACCATCCCATTTCAGCCAGCCGATATATTCGCTGTCGGAATTGAACTGGCCGACGACAACGGTTCCGTCAGCGTTCACCGCATAGATCTGCCGGGCCGGGAAGACGCTCGTCGCCGAGCTGACCGCGATCGACTTCACGCCCGAGAAAAGGTGGCGATGCAGGCGGTTCGCTTCCGTCGCGATGTATGGCCGCGCGGTCTGGCCTGTGGCGCTGATCGCATAAACCCCATTCAACGACTTATCGACGAAGATCACGCCTTCCGTCACCTGAATAGGCCTGATGTTGGCGATCTCGCTCGAGAAGATGATGCGGAACTCGACAGAGCCCGGCTGCAGCGGCGTGCCGACAGAAACCGGGATGTAATAGACGCCCTTGTCCGTGATGGCGAATTCGTCATAGCCGCCGACGATGTAATAGACCTGGCACTCTGCATCGATCGTCTCGAACATCGCGTCGTCGGGATCGCCGCCGACCTCGAAATCACGATTGTCGCCTGTCGCCGACCAGCAGACCGCATTCTTGAGTTGCGCGAAATTCGTGAAGATGAGCCGCTGGCGATCCTTCGAGACCGAGCGCGGCCACCCCCGATATGAGGAAATAAACTGCTCGTCCCATTGGACCGTCGCGCCCGGAGTCGTGGTCGAAAACGAACTGATCGTCGTCGTCGCCGTCGGGCCTACGAGCTTTTCTCCGTTCTGCGGAGTCGTGAGTTTTGTGATGGCAACCGCTGTCACCGATCCGGCGGCAACAGCAATCACTTCCGCCTTCACATTCGTGGTGTCTGTCTCGACGGTCTGGCCGACGGAAAAGCCATCGCTGCTCGGAACGTTGAAAATGAAAGTCGACGGCAGCTTTTCCAGAACCGTCGCCGTTCCGACCTTGGCATTCGTGACGCCGGTAATGCGAAGCTGCCGGCCGGCATAGCGGAAGATCGAGCCTACGTGCTGCGAGTTCAGGATGTCCTGCGAGAACGTGACCGTGATATTGCCGGTGAGCGCCGACGGCTTCAGCGTGATCCCGGAAGTCGCCGTGAACCGGAAGAACGGCGTCCGCACCGCGCCATCAATGCCGGTCGAAAAGCTGTAGTTGGCGATCGACCAGGCGCCCGTCGACGGTGACACGGAAATCACCTGCGTCTGTCCCGACCAGCACACGAAAATCTCGTTCTCGTCTGCTTCCCACACGAGCGAATCCAGATCTGCAGCAGCCCACGGCGCCGACAGGGAAGCAACGAGCGCGCCGTCCTCGGTCCGGACGCGAACGCCGCCGGCGACGAAAACGACGCGATAGGAGATATCGTCGAACGGCTTGAATTCGCCGATCACGCCATCCGCCTCGAAGAGGAATCGACGCCCCGGGCGTTGCGTCAGCCCGCCCGTATGCCTCGAAACCATGTTGCGGGCATAGCGCACCGCAGCGCGCAGCGCGTCGGTATCGTCACGCCTGATCGCGTCGGGGTCGATCTCTCCAGCGGAAAAATCACGCTGACGGATGACGATTTCCTCGAGGCTCATATCCGGCGAGTCCTTCGAGCTGCGGCGATCTTCGATTTGTAGATGTTGCGGGCCGGGTTCTGTTGGTCGATGTGCGGCCGCGCTTCCTCGAGCAGCAATTCAGCGCTCTGCTCACGCCGCGTCGCCTCCGAAAACTCCTCGTTCAGACCGCGCAGACAACCAGCTTCGACGTACCGTGTTAGCACCTCCTCAGCCATTGGGTGCCAATCCTGATCCGGCGGCATCTTCACGACGGCGGCATAGATCTCCGAATCGTAATTGCAGGAGAGCACGGTCCCGATGATCTCGTAATCGGTGAGGTTACGCGTATCCTTGAAGACCTCCTTCACATGCAGCGTGTTTTGCGGCAGGCGGAAGCCGTTCTTCGAGTAGCGCCGAGACTTGTTGTCGGCATCCGGGACGCGGACAAGCAATTCCGTCGTCATCGCAAATGGCCAGGAATGCCGCGCCGCGAGGAACCTGATCCACCGGTCGAATGCATCATTCGCCACACGGTATTCATCCGACGGATCGTTGAGCACGTTCACCGGATCATTGCCGGTGGCGATGAGGGCGTGATTGATGATCGTGAGCTTGTCCATGGCCGGGAGAGTGACGAAATCCGGATAGGCCAGCAAAGCACACAGAAAAACCGGGAGCGTTGCCACCCCCGGTTTCCTCAGCCAGCCGGTCGCGATGGTGAGCGACTGACCTCAGCCCTTCTTGTCTTCGCCCTTCGCCTTTTCGGCTGCTGCTTTTTCGGCGGCGGCTTTGTCCGCATCCGCCTTGGCCTTGGCGTCAGCAGCAGCCTTTTCGGCTGCTGCTTTGTCTTCCTTCGGCCAGGGCTTCGCGGCCCACTCGTTCGGGCACCGCTGCAACGCGGAGCGCGCGTCGATCGCAGCCATTTCGGCCGCGCCGTGTTCCTTGTGGTAGATCGTCTGCTTGTCGGGCATCGTTCTCGTTTCCAGTTGCGCCTAAAGGTGGACGAGAGCGCTTAGTAGCGCTCTGCGATCCAAGCCTTGAACGTGATAGACGGCGTGGTGCCGGCGACATCGACGTACAGCCGAACCCAGCTATACACGGTGTCGTGCTGTTCCGTCGTGAACGGGATTTCATACCGTCCGATCACGGAATCGATGGCGCCGCCCGGGCGAACTTCCGTTGCGCCGAGCGTGAGTTGCGCAAGGTTTTCGACCGTCGTGAACGCATCGTCGCCACTCGCGGCGCCCTGCAGGCACAGGTGATAGAGCTCGTCATTGCTAACGATGTCGATGGCCGAGACATCGACGATCAGAACGCCTTCAAAGCGACCCGGGCCGAGCTTCTTCTCGGCAGCGGCGCCGCCAACCTGGGATTGACCGTCTGCGGTGACAGCCGCAGCACCGTCGGCAAGGATCAGTTCGAGATCCTGATTGTAAACCCTCTGACCCATCGGTCATTCTCCTTCTCAAAACGAAAGGGCGAAGGCCCGCCGAAGCGGGCCCGATTGCCTTAGGCGACGATCGCGCCGTCAGCGACGGAGTCGAGGCGGGTGACGCAGAAGTCACCCTCGTCGACGAGACCGACATCCCACGAAACGTTGGTGCCGTAGTTCACCGCGTCTTCGAGGAGGCCCATGTCGCGGGCTTCGATGCTCTTGAGCTGAATGCCCTTGAGACCGCCATCCATGAAGGACACGACGAAGATCGAGGTGGTGACAGCAGAACCGCCGCCGGAAGCAACCTCGTTGAACGGCAGCAGCAGGGAGTGCCTGTCCTTCGGATAGCCGGTGAGGATCGGCAGGTCCGCATAGGAGAGGACCGGCTTTCCGACACCGTCGCGGGTCTGAAGGATGTGGCCCGTCAGCGAGGTGTTGCGCATCGCTGCGATGAACCGGCGCTTCATGGCTCGCGACATGATGAGGTGCGTTGGGTTCGCGGTGTTGTCGATCGCCTCGTCGAGCGCGGCGAGCGAAAGAGCGGCGCCACCGGACGCGCCAGAATTGTGGATCAACCGGCCGGCGGAGTCCTTGGCGCGCGCCTTGAGCCCGTTGAATTCCTTCGGGTTCGAGGTGTTGTCGCCGTCGATGAAGGTGTCGGTGAAGAGCTGCGATTGGCGCTTCATCTGCATCGCTTCTTCCTTCGCGCGGCGGCTTTCGCCATGGCGGAGAAGAATGGCCTTGTCGACCTTCAGGATCGTGTCGATCGGGAAGCTCGTTTCCTGGAAGGGCGCGATCTTGCCCTTCGAGGAGCCAGCGGCCTCGTTGATCGCACGGAAGCCGGCGGTTCCGATGTCGGTCTCGCGGTAGCCCTCATAGGCAGCACCGGAGAAGCCATCGAAAGGCAGGGCCTGAACGATGTCGGAGTGCTCAGCAAAGGTTTCGATCAGCGGGCGCTCGATGCTGGTCTTTTCGAGACCCTTGGCATATTCAGGGAGCGTCATAATTTCGGGCATTTCGGGACTCCTTCAGGCCGTCACTTTTTGGAGTGCTCACGGGCGTAATTGATCCGCTGAGTCGGGGACATCTTCGCCCACTCGTCATCGGAAATTTCGGTTCTTCCAGCATCGCGACCGGCACCGGGGTTGCCCGGTACATCTCCCCTGTTGAGACGCATCAGCGCCTCAAAGGCTTGCACGCTCTTTGCCGTGTACATCAGCGGGGTCAGAGCGGCGGCAAGTTCCCCGCCAACCTTGGCGCCAAGCCAAGTCGTGACGGCATTGATGCGGTCCTGCGCCTTGCTGCCAAGCTGCGTCCGCTGCTCTTCTACAGCCTCGGAAAGCTTGGTCTGCTCAGCGATATCCGCCTGCGCGCCGAGCGCGATCAGGCCCTCGAATTGAGCCTGGCTGAACTTGTTGGCGTGGGCGTACTCGCGAGCCGCGGCAACGCGAGGGTCGCTCTCGTCGATGAAGGTTTCCTGACCTTCCGCCAGCTTGAAGCCTTCCGGCAGCTTGAAATCCTGCGGAAGTTTCACCTCGTACTTGTCGGCGCTATCCGGCACCTGCGCGAGGTTGGCGTCATGCTCCGCCTTGAAGGCGACGAGGGCGTTGAAATCGTCGGCTTTGAAGCCCGTTTCGGCATCCCACCAGTCTTCCGGGATATAGTCGGGACGGGCAGGCGGTTCGTTGCCGCCGTCGCCACCGTCAGCGCCCTGGCCGTTATCGCCGGCGCCGTCTCCGCCCGCACCTTCGCCACCGCCCTGACCGCCATCGGAACCGCCGCCAGATCCACCGCCGTCGCCGCCTTCCGGCGCCAGCGTGATCCTCGGTCCGATTCCTGAGAAAACGAAAGCGCCCGGGCTACGACCGGCCAGCGGGGCCGCGCCGTAACCGGCTCTGGCTTTTTCCTGGCTGATTTCCTCGTTTGGGCGCATGTGTCCTGTCGCTGTCCTGTCCATCGCGTTTTTCACTCTCTGCCATCGCAATCAGATTGGCAGCGAATTTGCGGCGCTCGTTATGAGCGTGCAAAGCACAGGTATCGACAGGGCCGATTTCGTCGACGATGGATTCGAGACAGGCAAAGAACGGAATGCTTTCGGGCTGGCGCGCAAACCAGCGCAGCGCGTGCCTCACCTCTTCGTCGGAAAGCTTCATTGCGGGCCACCTGTCGGGACAACGCCGGCATCCTGTGCCGCGCCGAGAACGGTCTGCAGGAGGTCGCTCGTCTGCTGCTGATTGCGCAGAACGACGACATCATCCTTTGCGAGTTTCTGGATATTCTCGATCGTGGCGCGCTCGTCGATAGCCGCGGCAGAGGTTTCCGGGAAGTAGCTTTTCGCGATTCCGAGCACCTGCACGCCGGTCTGAAGCTTCTGATTATCAGCCGCCTGCGTCGCCGGGTTGTTCGGGATCAGCGGAATGGACTGGCCGTCGAGGCTGACGTCCTGGATCTTGCCGTCCTTCTTCAGCAGCCATTCGAAGCGCCGGTATATCTCATAGGGCCCTTCGCGCCAGAACTTCTTGCCGGGCGTGCCGATGCGGCGCTGCGCCATGACCATCTCGTCGACCCACTGCGTCGCCGTCGGCGGCGTGTCGCCCTTCTGCTCCGGATAGTCGGCGAAGAACTTGCGCCGAATCCGACGCTCGAGATCGGTCGCGGTGTAGAAACCGAGATCAGGATCACCCTCGAAATAGAGCTTGGCGATATCGCGGCCGGAACCCGGCCGCGCCGGGTAGGCCTTGCCGGCCTCGATCCCGCCCTCGAAATCGAGCACGCCGTCATCGGGGTAGGTGATCGGAGGCGCGATCGCCACGTCGACACGATCCTGCGTCGCCGCGGTGATCACATCGAGGACGCGGAATTCCTGCAGCGACTTGATCGCCGGGCCGTACCCCCAGGAGAATTCCTTGTCCGGCGAGAACCGGGCGACGATCAGCGGCAAGCAGCCTTCGCCATCGAGCATCGACTGATGCACCGCCGTCTTGTCGACGAGAAGCACGTGCTTCCACTTGTCGTTTTCGGGATCGCTCCAATCGCGCCAGAAGCACCACACCACCTCGAGCTTCGTCATCGGAGACGAGGCAATTTTGCGCGTCACCTTTTCCGGCAGCGGGACATTGCCGATCACCGATCGAAGCTTCGAAGCACGGACGTGCCGAACGCGGAAGCGATCGCCGATCGAGCCGTCGCACTCGACGTTGATTTCGAGCTCGCGCACCGGGACGTGCTGCACGGAGATCGGCCGGGTGTTGTGCGGCTTGTCGATCCAGAAGCCGACCGTCCCGACCGAGGCATCAGGATCTAGAGCATCGCCCAACTCCGCCTCGAAGTTCGAAGCGCGGATAGCTGAGAAGATTTTCCCATCCCGCTCCTTCGCCTCGTTCTTCAGGTCCGCGACATCGGTCGGTTCGAGATCGACGACAGCCGACTCATCGAGCGTGGACTCCACCCAATTCGTGCCTTGAGGGAAAAACGCGGAAATAACCTCCGTCGCAAAATCCTCTGAAACTTCCGATCCAATCCCGGTCGCAAGGTCTTCCTGCTCGCTTTCGCGATCCCTGTTGCGCTTCGTCGAAGTCGTCGATTTCACGTCCCAGCACAGGCGCGGCCGGGTGAAAAAATATGCCTCCTGAAGATCCTTCTCCGCCTCGTTCTTCTGGGCGCGGGCGTCGGCTAGGCGCTGAAGCGCGTCTTTCGAGACAGCCTCGGAAGGAAACTGCGGCGCAATAGCCTGCTTCTTCGGATCTTTCGCCAAGTCTTATACCCTCAGCGCGTGAGCATGGAGCCGCGCGCGCCGGAAAGCGCGCGTCGGGCACCGAAATACCGGAGAGCCTGATCGGTCTCGGTACCGAGCCTGTCCTGAATGGCGTTGATCTTTTCCTGCTGTGCCGCCTGCTGCTGGCGCTGCAGCTCGGGATCAGCCTTCTGGCTCGGGGTCTTGACCTTCATTTCCGGCACCTTTCGGCTCGATAATTTCGCCACCTTGGGCGAGACATTGCCGAAAAAGGGCATCAGGTCGCAAAGCACACCCCCGCAGGCCGACGATATGGGCGACGGCCGGGACGCACCACCAGCCAGGCCGAAGATTGATCTCACCATCGCGCCCGATCGGGCGCGCCACGCGCACAACGGTGCCCTGGCTGCTGAAATGACCGATCGCGATGTCCGCCTCATGGTTGGCGACGACGTAAACGCGGGACCGGTCAAGGTTGAAGTCGTAGAAGACCCACGAATTCGCGCGAGGAACGACCCCGAACACGGAAACATGTTTGAACCGGCCGCGCGCGAGCCAGCGGATCCACCATTTCGGCGAATCCTCATGGAAAACGAGGAACCAATCCTTCGGCTCGCACTCGGAAAGCCGCAATCCGCCAAATGCCCGCTCAGAACCCACCGCGCCGCCTCGATTTCTTCTTGACCTTGATGTCGACGGGCTTTCCCCCGCCCTTGTGCTGCCCGCCGGTGACCACGCGGCCTTCACCAGCGCCGAGAACCATGTACTGGCAGGCGTCGGCGACGTCGGAATATCGATCCTTCTCAGGTTCTTCCTTGTGCCGGGACGTGCCCTTGATGCGGGCGAAGTGATAGCCACCGGCGCAGGCGACTTTCAGCGTCCGGCAGTTCGTGCCGCACACCAGAAACCGCGGATAGCCGTTCACCATCGTGATCATCGCGTATTCTACCGCGTTGATGCGGGTCTCGATGTGGTTGTTCTTGACCGGTGCGGGCCGGACCGGCATGCCGTGGCTACGATAGATGTCGTAAGCCGTCGTTTCGTCCGCCTGGGTGCCGTCCTCGCCCTTAGGATCACCGAAAAATTCGACCTGATAGGCATCTTGATCGCCGTGATTGTTCGCTGGCGTCCAGTAGCGAAGGCGCCTATCCAGCAACTGCTTCACCAGGGGTGCGAAAATCGACGCGCCCACACCGCGCGCCGTCAGTTCCGCGAAGATCCGCCAGCGATTGTTGACGAGCTGCCCCACGACGCATGCGGGATTTCGGCCGAAATCGAGGCCCACATAGACCGGCCAGCCGGGAATAGGCTCAAGAGGCGCGTCGGAAACGTGGATGTCCGAATTGAATTGCTGCCAGACGGGCTTGCCGTCGACGTAAACCGTGATCTTGTTGAGGACGCGACTGTCGATCCACTGCTTCGTCTTGCCCTTGATCTTTTCCGCGTAATAGCCGGGCTTCAGCCACCGCGTGTTTTCCGCCAGCGGGTTCATCTTGTACCCGATCAACGTGCCGGAAGCGTCCTTGATCTCGAGCATGGCCGGCGGTTGCACGTGATAGCCCCAGTTGTCTGGCTTCCGAAAGGCAAGCCGCTCCTCTTCCGTCCAATCGTCGGGAAGGGGCACCTCGCCCATCATCAGCGGAATGAAATGATCCTCGCGGGGCGCGTTCATGTCGGCAATCACGCCGTCCCACGTCGCGCCGCCGTCCTTCACCGCCGGATATCGGCCGGTTCGGCTTTCCGCCTCGTCGAGAATCGCCTTATCGATGAACTCGAGCTCGTTGAACCATATGCCGGTGAATTCGAACGACCGCAGCTTGCGAATGTCGTCTTCGCTATCGAGCGCCAGGAAGATCACTTCCATCTCGACGTCGCCGAGCCGGATGATGTGCTTATACGGCCGATCCCAATAGAACCGCCCGTACATCTCTTCGGGGAACCAATCGAGCCAGGACTTGACCGTCGTGTTCTTCAGATCAGGGAAGGTGTTGCGGCAGACCGCCCAACGCGTCTTCCTGACGCCATCGCCGTTCGGCCGCTGCTCGCACGAAATCATCCACATCTTCATGATGCAGGCCGTCGACGTGCCCGACCCGATCGAACCGCGGATCACCGAAACGTGCTTCCGGCAGCGCAGGAAATCCCGCAACACCGCCCCGTCAGGCTTGTAGATCTTCCGCCCCTGAGCATCGAGCTCGATCTTCGGCAGCTGCAGCGGGCGATCCGGTTCCTCGATCTGCAGCATCAGGCCACCAGCGCCCAGATTAGCCACGCGACGAGTGAGGCAATCAGCGAGAGCGCCATCATGAACGCGAACGCAAGGGCCTGACCGATCATGCCGTAATCGCCGTAAGGCTCGCTTTTACCCACTCGGACGAGGCTGAAGCCGAAAGACAGCAGCGTGACCGCTAAGGGAAGAAGCCACCATCCGAATGTCACCGTCAGTTCCATCGCTCGAACTCCTCAGAGGTTAAAAAAATTCCGACTGCCAATCTCCCAAAAGGGGAAATCGTGTGGGTGAGGGTGGACTGGGAGCAGAGCCACGATTTTTCCCCCCACCCCCTCCCAAGCGCGATTTCAGGGGAACAAAGGGGGTACGGGGGCCGCGTTCCCTAGTCCTCAAGGGGAACGTCCTCCGAAACTGCTAACTCTTCCAATGAGATAGCCTCTTCATGCGCCAGATGCTCTATCTGTTGTGCACCTGCAGCCTCGTTGAACTCGCCCGGCCTCAGGTCGATGACATAGCCAGGCGTCACGTTCACCGTGTTGGTGACCTGCACATTGACCTGTGTGGCGCCTACCGCATGGCTCGGCCTGTCCATACCGTCCAGATACTTAGCCGCCTCGAACTGGATGCGCTCGGTCTTGGCGTCGAGCAGATCGGCCATCTTACGCAAGGCACGTGGCCTCGCGCCCGTTCTCAACACCTCCATCTCCTCATTGAGATAAGCGAGCACTTGGGGATTTCGGAGAGCGAGGCGGGCTGTCTCGTCAGTGACGCCAGCGGCTTCAGCGGCTCGCTTGCGGTCCATACCCTCGTGGACCATGAAGTCGATGAGGGCGCGCTGCTTGTCGGTGAGACGGGGTTCTTTCTTCTCTTTCCGGAGGGCGGCGGCGGCCTTCTGTCCGGCGTGCCGGTAATCGGCTGTGGTCTTGGAAGGCATGCCCATCGCTTGCTCGTCTTGCTCTCTGTGTTCGCTCCGATCTTGTCCCGACCGAAGGGAGGAGAGGGCGGGAGCAAGGGGAGAAGGGGGAACCGCCGCGCGATATAAGCACCTGTGGAGAAAAGGACGCAAAGCACAGGTTTTTTATGCTGTATTGTCAATGGCTTAAAATTAGCATGATTTCCTTTAAACATTTCGTGGGGTGGTTAATACCCATAGTGTCTCATCGTGCATCATCCTGATAGGGTGGTTAATATCCCTAGTATGCCGCTTATCGGATATTAAACACCCCATGCTGTTGACAGATTGGGTGGCCTGTGGTTGTATCTGTCTGCCGGTTGCCAGCCGGTTTCACCAACTCACAGACAAGGACAATCACGATGAAAGCCCGCATTATTCAGATCGTCGACGGCCAATGGTTCACGCACGAGGTCGACGCCGAGAACCTCATCCCCTTCATGGAAATCCGCGGCTATGCCTTCACCCGGCTGAACGACAACCAGCATCAGCGCGAGGAGCTGCGCGGTCAGCCGAAATTCGCCGGCATAAACGGGCCGATGTGGGATGGTGACGCCATCCGCTACGAGTGCCCCGAAGCCTACGCACAGTTGAGCGTTTAAGGAGGTCGGGACCATGAAGAACGCTTTCATCATCACCGGCGACACCTACACGCACCGCCGCGTGCTGCGCACCAATGGCGCAATCTTCGACTACAGCGAAAAGGCCTACATCATCGCAGCCAACAAGGCGGAAGCGGTGACTGCCTATGCGCTCGAGCAGGGCTTGATCGTCGAGCCTTACGAGGCCCGCGAAGAGCAAATAACTGAGGCGGCAGGGGAGCGCCTGCGCGAGATCCGGCAGGCCCGCAAGGACAGGTACCGCGAGCGCCTGCTGAAACAGGCAGAGGCAGCGGATAAGCGCGCGCATAAGGCGCATGGCCGCATCGGCGATCACGAACGCGACTTCCTGCGCCTGGGCGAGCCGGTGAAGATCGGGCACCACTCCGAGCGCCGCCACCGCGCGTTGATCGACCGCTTTAACAAGGCGTTCGAAACAGAAATGACCGAGCGCACCGAGGCGAATAAGCTCCGCCAGAAAGCTAAATGGCTCGAGCCGGCGCGCGTGAAGGGCGATGCAGAGCGCCAGCGCGAAGAGGAGCGGCAGGCCCGCTCTAACATCGAGGTTGGCGACACTGTGAAGTCTTGCCTGTATGGCGTCGGCATTGTGACGAAGGTCAATACGAAGACCTTCGCAATCAACTTCACCGATCGCGGCTTCTGCCAGACCGTCGGCAAGCATCATGTCGATCTGGTCACGAAGGGAACCGGCAAGGCCGAGGTGCAGCACAAGTTCAAGGCAGGCGACAAGGTGATTGCCACGCGCCTGCTGATGAAGGTCGAGGGCGTCGTGAAGCGCCGCACCTCTTCCGGCTACAGCGTCGAGTACACCTCGTTTGGACGCGTGCAGCGCGACACGTTCCCGGAATATGCGCTCGAGGCGGTGACCGCCTGACACGAAAAAGGCGCGGGAGTTTTGCCAGCACCCGCGCCCCACCCCGAAGGGCTATCCTCACAGAAAGGATGCCCGCTTTTATCACGCCCCTGAGCTGTCGAGCAATCCAGATGGACACGGTAACCCGAAATATGCATGTTGCCGAGGACGCCAGCACCCAGGATCAGCAACGCATGGAACGACCGCCCGCCGACGCACCGGAGCACTTGAAGTGCAAATGGTGGCGCGAAGAGGTGATGGAGCTATCCCGGGAGCAACTGGCGCCGCTGATCGGCTTCAGCGCGGCGGCAATCAAGGACTTCGAGCGCCCGAACAAGGAAATCGATCCGATGGCGCGCCGGCGTTATACGATGGCCTGCGCCGCTGCCTCGATCGGTGTCGAATTCGATTGGCTGTCGACATCACTGGTGATCACGCGGCCGGTCAAGATCACGATGAAGGCTGATTGACGATCAGTCGTACCAGTCGGCATCAATGCCGAACTTCTCTTGCAGCTTACCAAGATAGCCATGTCGCTCTTGATGGTGGCCTATCCTTGAGACCGATTCCTCGATCATTCGCTCTAAATTGCGACTGCGTTGCGTTCTCGCCTTCCAACCAGGCGATACGGAAACAAGGCACGCCAGGTCAGGGTCAAGGCCGTATCTCCGCTCATAGTTAGCGCGCTGACTGATTTCGCGCATCTTCCAAGCCGGAATTCCTTGCTTCCGAATCCACCTTATCGCTTTTGAGATCGCACCGGCAGGCGGCGCAGGCGCAGGCATCAGAGCGGCGCCGGCCACCTCACCACCCATAGGGAACCCAGCCTGACGCAGGACAGGATCAGCAGCCTGCTTTGCCAGTGCTGGACCGGCGGCGGCAGCACCACCGAGGAAACCGAGAAAACCGCGCCGCTTCATGCTTGTTCTCCTACTGCCTGTTTCCTCTTCCGCGGCCTGCGTGGCAACTCGACGAGGACCAGGCCGAGCCTAAGCCCGCCGAGCCAGAGCGGGAATGTGTCGGGCCCCATGCCGCGCCCGTATTGCTTCCGCCAGTTTTCCAGCTTGTTCGCATAGCCCTCTTGCATGCCCGACAGAGCGTCGAGCTCGATGCAGGATAGGCCGAGATCCTTGCGGCGCTCTATCATCGCGGCAACCAGATCGTCATAGCTCTGGACCAGCCCGGAAACGATCGGCATGCCGAAGGCGATTTCGCCTTGCGGTTCAGCCTCGACGCCGCATTGCTCAACATCCCAAGCGTCGACCTGCGACAGCAGGAAATGACGCTTGCCTACGATCATGCGCGGAGCCGGGAAACCGCGCTTTTTGATCCAGCGATCGAGAGTGGAGCGCGAGATGTCGTAACGGTCCATGACATCGCGGGCCGAGACGTAAATTTCTGATCGCTTAAGCTGTGCCAAATGTCTCATCGTGCGTCATTCCCGCATCATCTCGTCTCACGTCACCACGGAATATCGTCGTCGTCCGGAGGCGGCTGCGCGGCGCTGGCGGAGCCGGGCGGTCCGTAAACCGCGCCGAGGATGGCCCTGTAGACCGAGCCCGTCGGCATTTCACGTCGACGGGAGAGCATGTCAGCATGCGACAACACCTTGAACAGCAGCGCGCGGCCTTCCGACGCCATCTCTCGCTCAGCGTCGGCAACGCGCTCGTGCAGCAGCTTTGCAGGCGCAGCGACAGGCCGCTTGTCCTCGAGCTGCATGCGCTCTTGCGCCAGGGCGATTTGTTTCTGAACGAATTCCATTTCCTCACGGATCGCCGTCGATAGTTCGGCTGGCGACGGAGCGAATGATTTCGAGAGCTGCGCCAGCTCTCCGCGGATCGCCTTCACCACCACCGTCTCGATCGCGTGCTTCGTGCACTTGTGGCAGGCGATCAGGTACGATTCCTCGAGCTCCCCGGGGCTCGCCTTGCGGGGCGGCAATGCCCGGAAGAGCTTGCCGAGAGCGGTCGAGATCTCCGCCGTGGTAGCTTCCCTCAATCGTCCGTCCGTCATCGTCGAAATCCCTCAGTTGCCTTGCACGCTCGTTGAACAAATCCGCCAGATCAGGCTCACGAGGCGGCGGCTGGCCTCGCGGCACCATCGCCGGCGCATCGCCCCATCGTTCCTGATTGAGCCAGGTCGCGGGATTGCACCACGGCCGGTCATCGGTTTTGGCGACGTACCGGCGCAGTCCCGCCATGATGGTTTCGAGGTCGGCTTTCGACCGGGCCTTGATGAACGCCTCAAGCGCTTTCGGCTTGCCGACCTTGTTCGGATAGATCGGCCAAAAATGGCTTTCGAATTCAGCCTTGAAATTGGGCTTGGGAGCGGGCGCGCGTTCCTCTGAACGAAGTGAAGAGGAATCTATTCTGGTATCTGGCTTCTGGTTAGCATTGCCCTCGCTATGCGTCGGCAATGCGTTTGCATCATTGGAATTGTTGTTTTCATTATCTTTTTTATTCCAGCGCGCACGAGCTGCCTTTGATCCTACCTCTGACTTTTCCGAGAGGTAGACTTGCTCTTTTTCGACACGATCGTTCCAAAGACCCCCGCCGACACGCGTGATTTTCCCCTCGTCAACGAGGGTATCGAGCGCCTTCTTGAAAGCCGAGTTCGAGGCACCGCAGAGTCGCGCTAGGCGCGCATGATCCTCCGGGATCGGTTCGCAGCGCTCGTACATGGTGGCGACGAGCGTGATGTAGACGCCAGTCTCGACAGCGCTCATGCCACGCGTTCCAGCGAGCCAATCGGACGGAAAGAAGCGGATCCACGGCATCTTGCTCAAGATCACACCTCTTCCAGCCGGCGGCTCTTGTGAGCCTTATATTTCTTCTTCCGGTAGGCCTGCATCGTCGGCGCCAGGACGGTAACCAAGCTGCCCTGGGTGACGACGTATATCGCCTCACGCGTGATCACCTTCGTCTTCTGAGAGCGCGAGCGCATGGCGCGCATTACGGGCTCCGTCAGCATCGAGAGGCGAACCGCATCCACCGGCAGGCCAGCACGCTCGCAGCAGTGCGCGGCCTTGATGTTCTCTCCGAGCGCCTCCTTGCCCTCAGCCATTCATCCACCGGCAGGCCTAGCACGCGCTCGAGGTAACGGATAACGGCGTGGTAGGAGACGCGCTCAAGCATTGGCGACCTCACGCCCAATGAAGCGCGGACCGCCGACGTGTTGAGCGTGGAAGCGGTACCAGGCGCAATTGTCCTTGCTGGTATGCGGAGAGCCGGGAATCCACTTGAGGCGCCCGACGCTGATGATGTGGCTGCACTGATCGAGATACAGTGCGGCCTGCTTGGTGTGAGCCCAATCGGCATCGAATAGGAGCCATGTCGGCGCCATCGCCTGAAAGCGCTCAATCATCATGTGCAGGATGTCGCGCCGCCACGGCACGTTGCTGATGATCACGTCGAAGACGGCTTCCTCGTCGAAAGGGTGGACGAGAGCATCGAGGCCGGTAGTGATGTCGCCTTCATAGGCGCAGATGAATCCATGCCGCTGCAGCTCGCCGACGAGATAGCCTTCACCAGCGCAGGGCTCGGCAAAGGACTTCACTCCGCGCAGGTGTGGGATCAGCTTGTCGACGGCGCGCGGATCGATGGTCTGATAGGCATCGCGCTCGAGGCGAACGAATGAGGAGCGTTTTCCCATCACGCCACCCGTTTGATCGGCATCGGCGCAACCTTGCGCTCGCTCTTCGTGCCTTCGCCCCGAGCCGCACGGCGGTGATACTCGCAGTAGGAGGATTCGCCCGAGACAGGGTGGCAGCAGAACCGGGTCTGTTCCTTCTCGCCTTCTACAGGCCAGCGGCATTCGTGCCGGCCATCCCAATCGGCATCCATGATGCGCTTTAGGACCGGAGATGGACGCGCGACGCTTTCAATATCTCTTGGCAGATCGCGCGGCGGAACGACGGGTGTTGCCTTCGCCTTGACCGGTACCGCCGCAGCCTTCCGCACCGGCATCTTGATAGCGCGAGGCTTTGCCGAGGCCCGCGGCTTAGCCATCGTAGGGAGTCGCAACCGATGAATCTTGCCGATCACCCCGTTGCGGCTAACACCGCCCATCATTGCAGCGATCTGCGAGGCGCTATGACCAGCCGCGTGAAGCTTCTTCAGTTGCTCGATGCGTTCTTCTGTCCATTCGCTCATTCGAAAACCTCGACATGCCAGCCACCCCCGTCCTTCTTCTTGCGAGGGACGGCAGCGATAAAACGGAAGGGATAGAGTTCAGCGGCGACCTTGATCTTCACCCTGGCATCGTCCTGCCAGAATCCTTTGACCTCGTGCATTTCCATGAGGCCGGTCGCGAGCATCACGGCGAAGTCAGGGGTGTAGAATGTGTTGTCGGCGAGGCGCAGCTTGACGCCCTCGAACCGATACCAGAGGACATCGCCGGCAATCCGCATGTCCTCAAGCATCGCCTCGTATTGCTGTTCGGTCTTGTTGCGTTCGCCAGTTTTCAGACGGCCGAGAGCAAGGCGACCCGAAGCCGCCTTGCCCTCCACGCTGTTGCGGGAGAAGCCCGCCATCAGGCTTCATCCTCAGCGGCCGGGACCATGCCGAGCGCCTGCAGATAGGTGTCGAGGATGGCCTCTTGCTCCATCCGCTCATCGCCGTCCATTTTGCGGATGCTGATGACTTGCTTCAGAATCTTCGTATCGAAGCCCATCGCTTTCGCTTCGCCGTACACATCCTTGATGTCGTCGGCGATCGTCTTCTTCTCTTCCTCAAGCCTTTCGATGCGCTCGATGAAGGCCCTCAGTTGATCCCGCGAGACCTGTTGTGCGTCTGTCATTTCCATCGCTCCTACGGTTGAACCGCCGGGCAGTGGATCGGATGAAAGGAAGGGCGCCCGGCGTTGCTTCGATTGCGTGCTGGCAATCGAGATCGGTTTGAGCCGGCGCATAGCCGCAGTCCTCGCAGACCAGGCCGGCGTTCAGAAACAGGCCGCAGTCACAGACCGGGCGAAATGACGTGAAAGCGTTCAATGCTTGCGGCCCTCGCCGAACTGCGCATCGAGCGCAGCGAACATCAGGCCGATCAGCAGTGCGAGGACGAGCATGGTCAGGAGGAGGCCGATCATCGCGAAGCCCCCCGATTGCGACGGCCGAACGTCAGAACCCACAGGGCAGCGTCCTTGGTCCAGACAGAGAGAGTATGAAGCCCGCTGGAAAGCCAAAGCAGGCGATCGGCTACGAATCCGCGCATCACTTCATTCCTTCCTTGAGGTGGTCGAGCTGCTGGCGAAGGAATTCTTGCTTCTGCTCGAGCTCGGCGATCAGCACGCCGCGCTCGAATTCCTTCCACCAGCGCGTGCCGGAACCTTCCATGATCTGCTGCAGCAGTACGAAGCCGGCGTCGGAGCGGAGAAGGTTGACCAGGGCGTCGGCGCCCGGCTCGGTGCGCCCCTCAAGCCAGAGCTTAGCGGCGCGCTCGGAGATGTGGGCGCGGCTGGCGAGATTGGTGGCTGTCTTCGACGGCCAGAGGCGGCGCGCCATCTCACAAACAGCGTCAACAAGGGGAATCCTGTTGCACCGCTTCGAGAATCCAGAGTCCGCGAAAAAGGAGGATTGTGCACTCATCAAGCCACCTCGACGGAAGGGGCTTCGAAGAGATCCGGACGGATCATCCACTTCGGAACCTGACCATTGGTGGCGTTGTGAATCGCGACGGCCAGTTTTGGATCAGGCTCGTTGTCGCGGTTCAACGTTCTCGAAATCGTCTGCTGGGAAAAGCAGCCGATTGCTTCAACAAGTTTGGCCTGCGAGCCGAAAAACTCGACGGCCCTAATCATTCCGGGGTGCTGATCGCTCTTTTGCATGACTACTCGCATAACTCAAAATCGAGTAACTTGCAATCGAGTTGGATTGAGTACCCGCAATCGGGTAATTAAAAGTGATGGAAAATACGTTTGGACAAATGGTGCGGGAAGAACGCGAGCGGCGCGGGCTGAGCCAAGTGCAGCTTGCGGAGATGGCGCACACGACTCAGCAGTCGATCGATCGGATCGAGCGCGATGCTGTGTCCCGGTCGCGGTCCGCGCCAGAAGTCGCCGCTGTTCTCGGCATTCCATTCCCGCTCAGCGCCGGCTCGCAACAGGCTGCGGCAGCCCAGGCAACGAAGGTTGTTCCGAAGGCTGATCTCGTCGGCGGTGTCGACCTTCCTATCTACGCGTCCGTCAGGGGAGGCGCGGTTGATGACTCCCTGCTCGTTTCACCGGAGCCTATCGACTACGTGAAGAGACCGGAGCCGCTTGCCCGAGCCAAAAACGGATATGGACTCTATGTCGTCGGCGACTCGATGGAGCCGGCATTCCGGCAGGGCGATCTTGCCTTGATCCACCCGAACATCCCGCCGACGGCCGGCGACGAGGTGGTTGTCTGCTCGATCGACGTCAACGGCGACCACTATGCGGTGCTGAAACAGCTGACGAAGGTCACCGCCGAGAAGTGGCACCTTAAGCAATACAATCCGCCGCACGGCGAGCCCGCCGAATTCACCCTTGATCGCAAGGAATGGCCTGTGTGCCATCTGGTGGTTGGCAGCTATCGGAAAAGATAACTCGATAACGAGTTGACATTAACACTCGAAATCGAGTAGCGTTCTCCCATCACAGGAGAGCGCTATGTCTATTTCCAAACGTGCCCCAGACCGCGCCGCGCTGCTGAAAAGCATCGCAGCCCGCACCAACGACTTCATTCTCCTCGCCACGATCATCACCCTTGGCATGTTTGCGATGCTCAGCCTCGCGGCGGTCAAGGAATACGAGCGCCAGCTTGCGATCGAGGCGCGCGTCTGATGGAAGCCGTCGCTCGCAAAATCTACACGCTCGACGAAGACCTGGCGCCAATCATCAAGGGCCAGATCGAGCTTCAGAACGTCGAAGACGTGGATCCGATCGGCTTCCTCAACAACCTCGCGGCTTGCGGTCACAGCATGCGCCCGCAGTGGGGTTGGACGAAGATCGATGGCCGCTTGGTCTGGACCCAGTATTTCCTCACGCACGCCGGCATGGGCGCGAACCTCGACGGCGGCGGCTATGCCGTCATCTACCGCTCATACCCAGAGAAGACGGCACGCGTCGTCAAGTTCGCCATCTGCAAGCATGAGATCCAGGCAGGCGCCGGCGCTGACCCGCGTCGTGGATGGCATCCCGGCTCCTGCAAGCATTGCGGTCTCGACATGACCGTAGACAGCGGGGATTGAGCCGATGCCGATCTTCTTCTTCTACGTCATGTGGTGGGCGCCGCTGATCACGCTGCAGGTCGCTCTTGATGAGATGGAGGCCGCACGATGACGATGCTCATCAACTCCGAAACCGTCGATCGGCCCGGCCTCTACCACATGAGCGAGGTCGCCTACCATGCAGACCCTTGCCCTGATCCGAGCCTCAGCCGGTCGATCGCGCTGAAGCTGATCGAGGAAAGCCCGCTGCATGCTTTCGCCGCACATCCGCGGCTGACGAAGCAGAAGGCGAAGGAAGAGAAGAACGACCGGGCGCGCGAGATCGGTTCGGCCGCGCACGCGATGCTGCTCAATCAGCCGACGGAAATCGCTGTCCTGCCTTACGACGACTACAAGAAGAAGGCGGCGCAGCAGGAGCGTGCGGAAGCGCAGGAGCGTGGCGCGATCCCGGTACCGCAGACCGACTATGAGACCGTGGTTGCCATGGTCGAGAAGGCCCGCCGCGTCCTGGGCGAGAACGAGCACGAGGCCGTGCGCTCGCTTGCCAGCGTGGAGCCGATCCACCAGCCGTTCAACGAAGTGACAGCCTGCGTGAAAGATCCTTGCGGCGGCTGGACTCGCATCCGCATGGACCGGATTCACGTCACGAAGCCGCGCCTGACCATCATCGACTACAAGACGACGGAAATGAGCGTTTCGCCAGAGAAGGTGAAGACCGCGCTCTACAACAACAACTATCATTTTCAGGACATGTTCTATCGCCGCGTCATGCGGCAGATCTTCCCCGAGATCGATCGCCACGAAATGGCGCTGGACTTCCTGTTCATCATGCAGGAGCAGCAGCCGCCGTTCGAAATCACCGTCGCCCGCGTCGACAAGGCCGCGCAGACGATCGGCTCCAAGATGGTCAGCGCCGCCTTCCTGCTGTGGCGGAAGTGCATGGCCGAGAACGATTGGCCCGGCTACCCGACCGGCATCGTGACCCCGGAATTTCCCGCCTACCTCGACACCCGTTGGTGCGCCCGCGAGATCGATGACCCGCGCCTGCAGGGTCTCGGCTTCGATCCGATGCCTGCCTTCGAGAACATTCCTTACAAACCGATCCAGATTGTGGAGCCCGTCTAATGGACGTTACGAAAACCGAGACCGCGCTTGTCGCCCTGGTCGAAGCAAACCCGACTCTCGTGCTTATCGACGATAAAAAATTCGAGGACTTCTATGAGCATGTGAAGGCCGAAGCGAGGGCAATGCCGGTCGACCTCTCCACCGAGAAGGGGCGCAAGGCCATCGCCTCGATGGCGTTCAAGATCGCGCGCACCAAGACTGCGATCGATGACGCCGGCAAGAAGCTGAACGAGGAAGCCCGGGCGAAGATCAACGCCGTGGACGCGTCCCGCCGCAAGATCCGCGAGCGCTTCGACGCGCTCAAGGACGAGGTGCGCGCGCCGCTGGACAAATGGGAAGCCGAGCAGGCCAAGAAGCAGGAGCGGGCAGAAGAGCAGATGGCCCGCCTGATGGACATCGATCTAAGGGCGAATTTCGGCCCGTCGGCGCGCCTTCGCACAGAGATTGCCGACATCAAAAACGAAACCTTTGATCCGGCTATTTACGGAGAGGAAAGCGCGGGGGCCCTGACCCGCAAGCAAGCCGCGACCCTCGACCTTCTGAACCGATGGGCTGAGACTTTCGAGAAGCAAGAAGCCGAGGCCGCCGAGCTCGCCCGCCTTCGCGCTGAGAAGGAAGAGCGCGAGCGCCAGGACGCTGAGCGGAAAGCCGCCGAGGAACGTGCGGAGGCAGAGCGCCGCGCCGCCGAAGAGCGCAAAGCCCGCGAAGAGGAAGAGAAGCGTCAGGCCGAAGAGGCACGGAAGCGCGAAGAGGAGCGCCGCAAGGCCGAGCAGGAACGCATCGAGCGAGAAGCGCGCGAGCGTGCCGAGGCAGAGGCCCGCGCTCGTGTTGAAGCCGCTGAGCGTGCAGCGCGTGAGGCAGAGGAAGCCGCCGCCCGCAAGATTGAAGAGGAACGGCAGGCCCGCGAGCGCGAGAAGGCCGAGCAGGAACGCATCGAGCGAGAAGCGCGCGAGCGTGCCGAGGCAGAGGCCCGCGCTCGTGTTGAAGCCGCTGAGCGTGCAGCGCGTGAGGCAGAGGAAGCCGCCGCCCGCAAGATTGAAGAGGAACGGCAGGCCCGCGAGCGCGAGAAGGCCGAGCAGGAACGTGTTGAGCGGGAACTGCGCGAGGCTGATGCCAAACGTCAGGCTGACCGCGAGCACCGCGCCAAGATCATGGGCGCTGCTAAGGCCGCAATCATGGAAGTCGGCATCGAGGAGCAGCAGGCGAAGGACATCGTTCTCGCCATCGCCGCCGGCAACGTGCCGCACGTCTCGATTAAGTTCTGAGGGTCGACCATGGCCGAGAATTCTGCAATTTCGTGGACGCGCCACACTTGGAATCCATGGATGGGCTGCACCAAGGTCTCGCCAGCGTGTGACGGCTGCTATGCCGAAGCGCTGATGGATAAGCGCTACGGCAAAGTGCAGTGGGGCCCGCACGGCGAGCGCGTCCGGACCGGCGCCCATACGTGGAACGATCCTATCCGCTGGAATCGTCAGGCTGAGAAGGACGGCGATCGGCCGTTCGTCTTCTGCGCCAGCCTCGCCGATATCTTCGACAATCAGGTGCCGCCGGAGTGGCGAGCCGAGGCCTTTGACGTGATGCGCCGCACGCCGCGCCTGGTCTATCTCCTGCTGACGAAGCGTCCGCAAAACATCGTCAAGCTGGCAGAGGCGGCAGGCGGTTTGCCGAGCAATGCGGCGATCGGCACCACAGTCGAGGATCAGCCGCGGTTCGACATCAACGTGCCAGCGCTGCGCAAAGCTAAGCGCTTGGTCGATCCGCTGTTCGCTTTCCTTTCCTGTGAACCTTTGCTCGGACCGACTATCGGGAGTCTGCACGACATCGATTGGGTCATCACCGGCGGCGAGACCGACCAGGGCGGACACAAGGCGCGGCCGACACACCCCGATTGGTTCCGCAGCATGCGCGATCAGTGCGCCGCGGCCGGCATTCCCTTCCACCACAAGCAAAACGGCGAGTGGATCGCAAAGGGCTGGGAGCATGCGGAAAGCAAATTGCACCTGACCCGCAGCGGTAAGATCGTCAGCAAAGACGAATGTGATGACAATCGCGATTTCCCGGGCGTCGGTCTGATCGAGATCGAAAAGGTCGGGAAGAAAGCATCTGGGCGCTTCCTCGACGGCATCGAGCACAACGCATTTCCCGAGGTAGCAGCAGTATGACCGAATTCACCGACGCCGTACGCGACGACACCAGCCTCCTGATCGCCATCGCTGGCGCATCAGGCAGCGGCAAGACCTATTCCGCCTTGAAAATGGCGACCGGACTCGCCCAGGGCGAGCCGATCTATGCGATCGACACCGAGGCGAAGCGCATGCTGCACTACGCCGACCAGTTCCGCTTCAAGCACATGGACATGAAGCCGCCGTTCACCCCGGAAGCCTACATCGAGGCGATCCAGAAGGCGGAACGGGCAGGGGCGAAGGTCATCATCATCGACTCCACGTCGGATGAATACGAAGGCGTCGGCGGGCTGCAGGAAATGCACGACGAGGAGGTGGCTCGCCTTGCCCGCAAGCCATACGACCGCCTCGAGGGATGGGAGATCGACAAGTTCAACGCCCCGGCGTGGAAGGTGCCGAAGACCCGCCACAAAACCCGGCTGATGTCGCCGCTGCGCCAGGTGCGCGCCTACATCATCTTCTGCCTACGCGCCGAGGAGAAGATCAAGTTCGTCAAAGTTTTCGACGAGAGATCGAACCGCGAGAAGACCGCGATCGAGAGCGCCGGATGGGTGCCGATCTGCGAAAAGCGCTTCATGTACGAGATGACGATGAGCTTCACCGTCACGCCCGACAATCCCGGCGTTCCGCTCATCGAGGACGGCCAAGCCGTTCACGGCAAGATCCAGAGCCAGCACCTTCCGTTCTTCCCAGCCGGCAAGCGGGTGGACGAGGAGTGCGGCCGAAAGCTCCGCGCCTGGGCGCGCGGCGAAACCACATCACAAGATCGGCCTGCCTCCTCCTCCCGGCAGGTTGATACGGGGGCCGGTCCGCTCTCCTCCTCCCAAGAACCGGCCCCCACACACGACAAGACGCTTCTGACTGAATATCACCAGAAGCTTTCCGGCGAGATCGACCGGGACGGCCTCATTGCCGCGCACGAGGGCTTCAAGCCGCGGCTCACGGATGCGGCGACGGTCGACACCGCGAAACGCATCCTCGGCGCTCACACTGCCCGCCTGCGCGGCGACGCCGATGCCGACGCCACCAACATCTATGTGCAAGGCCTGATCGACGGAGAGTGAGCAGTGAACCGCTCGGAGATCATCGCGTTTCTGGAATCGCAGGCGCCGAACGCCAAGGCGAAGGACATCCTCGTCCGCCTGAAGCGCGACGACCTTCACGAGCAGCTCAGGCGCGATGCGATCCGGAACATGGATCAGCCAACCATCATCGCCGAGCTGCGGAAGCTCGCTAGGAGACTGATCACATGAATGCGCAACTCCACATCGCCGGATCGTTTCAGGATATGCGCCGCGCCATCGACGAGGCCGACCGGGAATTAATCGAGAACTCGGACAAGCGCAGGCACAGCAAATCGCTACAGCGCCTCGGCCGCGTGCTGATGTCGGAACTGGCAGCGATCATCGCTACCGACGGCGCGTATGACGGCTACCTCTACGAGGCCGACGGAATCGCGACCGACATAGCGCACTGCTACAGCGACCTGATCGAGCAGCAGGAAGCCGCAGAGCCGAACCATGCGCCCGATCAGGACGGAAACGGCACCCACAATCACAGACAGCAATTCGGAGGTGGGCTCTGATGATCACGTCATCGAACATGCGCGCCATCATGTCGGCGATCTGCAGCGTCGATCGCCACCAGATCGAAGCCGCCGGCCCGATCTCTGATAAGCGCTGGCGCGATTTCCAGGCGGACCCTCACGGCACCTTCATGAAGCTGAACGATCGCCAGCAGGACGCGGTGACCGCCGCTATCAACCGTAGGATTTCGGAGTCCCGCCCATGACCCCCACCCATCTCTCCATGTCGCACGAGGGGAAAGAGATCCTGTTGGAGATCAAAGTGGCGACGGTTGATTGGGACGGCACTGAGATGCCCGATGGTGCCGAGCCAATCAACGTGACCTGCGGGCAGTTGCGCGCGATTGCCGCCTATGTCGCTGCGGTCGAGAAAGAACGCGACGAACTGAGGGCCGAAGCGGAAATGCTTCAAGATATTCTCGACAGCAGGCCCGCCATCAACGCCGGCCTACCAGAGACTTATATCCGCTGGTCGCAATCGATCTATTCCGGCGATGTAATCCGCGCATCTCTCAAGGGGGATGCGTGATGGCCTTCAGCGCAAAACTTATGGTGACGCTCGAAGAGAAAGACGCCGAGATCGAACGGCTGACGCAGGCAGTAGCTTTGGCACGATCAACCGCGCGCGAAGAACTCTTCCCGGAGATGTCCTCTCGCATCAAGGCTGAACGTGAGCAAGCCCGCCGCGCCGCGCTTTTGGAAGCGCTCACCGAAGCAGAGATGATCGGCAATAGGTATCTCGATAGCGAACCAGACAGAGGTCACGGAGCGCTAGACGTTGCTCATGCTCTCATCGCGAAGTTGGAGGCCGACCAATGCTAACCCTCCCCCTTCTCCTTGCTCTTCCTCGGATACTTGGGGAGACGTCCAAATGAAGCTGATCGGTAGGCTACGTTGCCGGATCGGCTGGCATCGGCGCCTTGATGTCATCCAGTCTTTCGGCTCGGCTCAACACATCGGCTGCCCCGACTGCGGAAAGCGCTTCGGCATACACCACGGCATTCGCTCCGTCGTCCCGTGGGATGCGGATCTGCATTCCATGTACGAAATGATGGGCTACGACGTGAATGGCCCTCTGTCGCGTTGGGAGCGGTATCGCGCCGTCAAGGTGCGCCAATGAACTCAGTCTGGCTCATCATAAAGCGGCTTCCGCCTTCCCCCGACCGGCTTTTCCTTGGGCGGTCTCTCTTTCGGGAGGACTTCGTCGATCTCATCGGCAAGGACGGTTATCGGGTCCGGAAGGCTGCGGAATTTCATGCTGACCCGTCCATCCGGCCACACCCGTGTGACGCGCCAGGTGAGGCGGACGAGAGACCCTTTTTCAATTCCCTTTCCCATCGAACGTATTTGGCGCGTGCTGCGCAGGAGGCAAGATCGTGAGCGAGATCAAGGCGCTTGAGTGGAAGTGTTCGCCTGAGTGGAAGCCAGGTGAGTTCGTGACAGAGTGGTTCGTCTTCAGCGTAGCCGGTCACTACCGGCTCTGGCATGACGATACAGTGACCCCCGCCATCTGGCATGTCAGCTACCCGGTAGGATCGGAGCAGCCATACGAAGGGACCGAACACCCAAACATCGAAGCCGCCAAAGCAGCCGCCCAATCCGCTTTCGACGCGCGTATCAGGTCTGCGATCGAGAGGAAGGCGGAGCCGGTTGCGTCGAGGCCGATGCTCGGCGACATGCCATCATATGGACGAGCTAGTTTCAGTGATCTGGTCAAGGCCGTGGCGCTGGCGATCTATGACCGAGAAGACGTCCCCATAGACGTTGATCTAGGTGAGTTCATCGGCCACCAGATGGTCCCGCGCATCAACTTCAACTCTCTAAACCGCATCGTTTCGGCTTTCTCCACCCCTCCCGCAGCGCCGGTAAGGGATGAGGTAGTGTCGCAAGCTGTCTGCCGCCTGTTGCAGCAGCTAGGCGCCATCCCAACCAAGAACATCAGCCAACATGACCGCGACGTTCGAACGCTGATTGACGCCCTCTCCGCCTCTCCCTCTCCGGTTACGGAGGAAGAGAGTGAACCGTGCGCCGTCTGCGGCAATGAGGAACGAGGGCAAGGTGGATATTTATCCTGCGAATGCCCCGCTCCCTCTCCGGTGGGAGAAAGCCGGGATGCGCTGATAGAGCGGCTGGAAGATGAATTGGCATGCGCCGCAAGTCTACTTGAAGCGTTGTCCGAGTGCCTTCCCGAAGACGACGTTAGCGGGGTCATGATGCGTGTCATGGCCGCCCGCAACCGCCTCGCCCTCGCAGCCAAGGAGCAGCAGCCATGACCACACTAGCCGACGTGCTTTTGTGGATCGCTCTGCGCATTTGGAAGACCGATCTGAATTTTCGGCAGTACCCTTTCGGGCCGCCAGACGGCGGGATCAAGTATGGATTCGCGATGTGGGCTTATAGCATGAGCCTTGAGATCGAGCGCCGAAAAGCATCCAAGGAGCAGCCATGACCGACCGCACCGCCTCCCCAACGACCGTTGCTTTCCGCGCTCTTCCCGCCGACATCCAAGCCTTATCGTTTGATGCAGTCGGACACCTGCCCCGGCCGATGAGCCATATGGAAATGCTGCTGGCCGTGGGGCAAGCCGTTTTGGCAGAACGGGAGCGTGACAAGTGGCGCCCGATCGATAGCGCGCCGAAGGACCGAACGCCGGTCATCATCGCCGTGCCGACCAAAGACCGGGACGACTACATCGTGGGCGAAGCCTACTTCCATCCCGAGGATAACGATTGGTGGTGGGCGAACAACGCCCCAGGCGATTACCACGGCGGCCCGATCAGCGACATCAACCACCATGGCCCCACCCATTGGCGACCGCTTCCTGAGCCGCCCACGCTCCGCGCCGATCCAGAGCAAGGAGAAGCCGAGTGACCAAGGCCAGCGCGCTCTTCCTCACAGACGCGCAGCTCGCGGATCGCATGGGTGTCAGCACGGAATTGCTGAAGGGTGCGCTTCCTGCGCTGCAGAAGTCGGGTTTCCCGGCACCTGATCCACTCTTTCAAAACCGGCGATATTGGCCCGCCTGTCAGGCTTTCCTTGATCGGCGCTACGGACTCGCGGCATCATCGCCCGAGGCCAATCCCGGCCTCGATGGAGAAGAGAAATGGCAATAAAAGCACCGGGCCTGAAGGTCCGAAGGCGCGCCGATGGTGTCGCCTACTATTGGGTGGCGAAATCCTCGTCGCCCAAAGCCAAAGAGTACAAGCACAAGACCGTGCGCCTGGAAGGCACGCCCGAGGAGATCGAGGCGCGTTGCCGCGGCCTGCAGGCCGAATTCAGGGAATGGCTGTCAGGCAACGGCGTCGACGGAAAGCGCGGCTATGACGGCACTCTTAAATCGGTGATTCGGCTCTATCAGCAGACGCCGGAAAGTCCTTATCACGAGATCCGCAGCAACACCCGGGCGATGTACGACGAGAGTCTTGGCCTGCTGGAAAAGACCGTCGGCGCCCGTCGGCTCGAGAAGCTGACCGGCCTCGACTTCAAACGCTGGTATGCGAATTTCAAGCAGCCGGCCGAGGACACCGAGAAGCAGGCCGAGCGCCGCGCCAAGTTGGCGGAGCAGGGCATCATCCTGCCGCCGAACGGTGAGCGTGTCCGTCGAGCCTACAAGGCTATGCAGCTCCTGCGCATCGTCATCGGGTTTGGTGTCGTGCTCAACATCACCGAATGCTTCCGGCTTTCGGCGATCCTGAAGCAGATCGAATTCACGTCGCCGAAGGCACGCACCGCGGCGATCACGTTCGAGCAGGCACAGGCGGTTTGCAACAAGGCAATCGAAAAGGGTCTCTTGTCGATCGCACTCGCCCAGGCGCTTCAGTTCGAGCTCACCTTGCGCCAGATCGACGTTATCGGCCGATGGGAGAAGGTGACCGACGCAAAGGCCGGCGGCATCGTCGATCGCGGCCAGCGCTGGCGTGATGGCCTGCTGTGGTCCGACATCGACGAGAACGGCATCCTGATCAAGACGACGAGCAAGGTGGATGATGTCGTCGCCGAGCACGACACGATGGCCTATCCGTTCCTGCGGCAGATCATCGACATGGTGCCGCCAGAGAAGCGCGTCGGTCCGATGATCAAATGCGAGTCGACCGGCATGCCTTACCGGTATCGCTTCTTCTCGAAGAAGTGGCGGGAGATCGCGAACGAAGCTGGCGTTCCCGCCGACGTGTGGAACCGCGACAGCCGAGCCGGCGGTGTGACTGAAGGCTCTGATGCAGGCGCCGACCTCGAGCACCTGCGGCATCACGCCAACCATAAAAACGCTCAGACGACGCAGCGCTACAACAGAAAAACGCTTGAAAAGACGCAGAAAGTCGCCGAGCTGCGCGTTGCGCATCGCGGCCAGAAGAACGTTCCTGCAACATAATTGGGGAACGCCCGGGGAATGCCGGGGAACGGATGTTTCACTAAGTTATTGAATTGATTGGTGATCCCGACGCGATTCGAACGCGTGACCCTCAGATTAGGAATTTGGGTCATGTGTTTGAAATCGTGTCGGGACGTTCCCCGGTTCCCCTCAATCTCCGGATATGATGGGGAACGTCAGGCCGCTATCGAGCGGATCACCAGAGCGTCGCAGGCCAGCGTCCCACCAGCATAGTTATTCGCGGTGTGGAAATTGCGGAATCGGACCTGCACCGTATCGACCGCCGAGACGCGCACCGACGTAATGCCGAGATCGGCCGGCAATGCATCCCGCATGTTGAAGACGACGTGATCGCCGACGGCTGCACCAGCAACGGTGATGGCCGCCGATCCTTCCGTCGCGGCGTTGATGGCCGGGATGACGATCGTCGACTCGTACCGCAGATAGTGCGTGATCTTGGAGCCGGCCGGTCGCAGCTTCAACCCTAGCATCTTCTTGTCTGGCGTGCTCGGAGTGCTCGCATCCCAAACGTACAGAATATCCTCATCGGCCAGCGCGTCTATTTCCGTGAGAGATGGGACCTTTGTCATGGTGACCTCACAGGCGCGGTTGCATAGGAATGGAAGCTCCCTGACGGGGCTTGTCAATGATGGAATCCATCTTGCTATCGAGGACTTCGACCTTCGTGCTCAGGCCGGAAAAGTCCTTGCGGATCACCTCGACGGCAGAATTGAAGTCCTTTCGCAGCGCTTCCTGATTGGCCAGGATCGCATCTGCCAACCGGTCGACACGATCGCTCAGAGAGGCCGTCTTCGCCTCCTGCGCGCCCATTCGGAAAGGCAGATCCTGCATCTGCTTCACCTGGGCGTTCAGGTCCGCAAAGTTCTTGTCGGTCATTTGGCTACGAACACCGGCATATCGTTCCTGCTCGGTGAGCTGGCTTTTGATGTTGGCGTTGTCCTGTGCCATGTACCAAAACAGCGAGCCTACCGCGATGATCGTTGGCACGTTGACATTTGACCAATTGATAGCCATCGATCTTGCCTCTTTCGCCGCAGGCCTAGCGTCCACATCTGCCATTTCGCTCGAGCTACTTCCAGCAATTCTGACGTCTGCCAAAGGCATCGGTCGACACGACCCATCGGGCCAATTGTTCTTCCCTATCGACTAAGCTGACGGGGTTTGAAGCGCGTAGGCGATCCGACGGCAATCGGCGTCTACCAGCGCTTCGTCGATCGACTCGCCCGGAGCCTCGCGCTTCTGACCAATATCGTCGATCCGGACGTCTTCGTGCTTGGCGGCGGCATGTCCAATGTCGACGAGATCTATGGCGAATTGCCGGGTCTGATCACCAGATATATCTTCGGCGACAGTTTCGAAACGCCGATACTGAAGGCCGTGCACGGTGACAGTTCCGGCGTGCGCGGCGCTGCCTGGCTCTGGAAGGAGTAAGCTCGGGCGCGGCGATGAATTTCGCCCGCTTCCATCCGTCCGATTGCAACAGAACCTGCGGAGGTATCATGAATATCGACAATGACCTGCGCCGTATCGCGCTCCAGGAACAAGAGCTGCAATTCGACCGCTTCGACCTCGACGCTGCCTGGCGGCTCGGCTCGACGCTTCGCCGCATGGCCGCCGAACGTAATTTGGGCGTGGTCGTCGACATCACGCTTTTTCTATGCCGGTCTTCTATGCGCGCTCGAGGGCGCGACGCCGGACAACCCGAACTGGGTGCGGCGCAAACGCAACACGGTGTTCCGCCTTCAGAAGCAGCTATGCCACAGGCTTGAACCTGCTCAAGCAGCAGACAACCTGCAGGCGAAGCTCGGCCTGCCCGATGCGATTACGCGGCCCACGGCGGCAGCTTTCGATCGTCGTCAGGGCACCGGCTGCGTCGGCGCCGTCACGGTCTCCGGCCTGCCGCAGCGGGACGATCACAATCTGGTCGTCGAGGCGCTTTGCGACGTCCTCGGCGCTAAGTATGATGCGCTGAAGCTAGAGGATTGAGAGTACGGGCAGGGCATGGATATTCTCTTGCAGGCACGGGAGTTCGAGCGCTGGCTCGGTGAGGCGGCCCTGCCGCTTTGGCGGCGCAAGGGCTATGACGCTGTCGGCGGCGGCTTCGTCGAAACGATCGACCTGCGGGGCGAGCCGACCCGCGCCAATCGCCGCTCGCGCGTGCAGCCGCGGCAGGTCTATTGCTTCGCCGAAGCGGGGCGGCGCGGCTGGTCCGGCGACTGGCGGACCGTCGCCGAAGGCGGGCTCCGGTACTTCGATCGGGTATACCGTCAGCCGAACGGATTTTACGGGGCGCTTGCAGATGCCGACGGTAAGATCATCGATGCCGGCTTCGACATGTATAACCAGGCCTTCGCACTGCTTGCCTTCGCTTTTCTGGGCGAAGTCGTGCCGGAACGAAAGTCGGAGATGGCCGAGCGCAGCAACGGCATGAGGCTAAGCCTCGAGGCCCATTGCAAGCATCCGATCGCCGGCTTCGAGGAGGACAATCCGCCGCGGTTGCCGCTCTGCTCCAATCCGCATATGCACCTCTTCGAGGCCTGCCTCGCCAGTGAAGTGGTCGAGGGCTTCGACCGAGTCGCCTGGGCCAATCTCGCCGACGAGATCGCGCATCTGGCGATGGAGCATTTCGTCGATAGCGAAACCGGCGCGTTGCGTGAGTTCTTCGACCATGACTGGGCGCCCTTTCCCGGCGAAAAGGGCCGGGTCGTCGAACCGGGCCACCAATTCGAATGGGCGTGGCTGCTACTTCGCTGGGCGGAGCGGCGCGGCAAGTCGCAAGCGATCGTCACGGCGCGTCGGCTCTTCGAGATCGGCGAGACGCACGGCATCTGCCCGAAACGCGACGTCGCCATCATGACGCTCTTGGATGACTTTTCCGTAGCCGATCCGGTGGCGCGGCTCTGGCCACAGACGGAATGGCTGAAAGCGGCGATCCGATTTGCAGCCTTGAGCGAGGGCGCAGCGCGCGCGCGTTACCTCGCCTCGGCTTCACGTGCAGCCGCGGCACTGGAGCGATTTCTCGAAGCCCCCGTCCGCGGCCTCTGGCGGGACAAGCAAAGGGCGGACGGCATCTTTGTCGACGAGCCCGCGCCGGCCAGCAGCTTCTATCACATCCTCTGCGCGATCTACGAACTCTGGGATTGCCTGAAGCGAATGTGAGATTAATCGTACGCGGCTGTATCTGCCAGCCTTTCCGCTTCAGAAAACAGTACAAGCCGCCCGCCGCGCTCACGGCGGGCTTTTTCTTGAACTCAAATCGTGATCTCTTCGTATGTTGACATAAATATATCTTTATGTGAGTTAGTTAATGTCGTTTTCAGAACGGGAGATTTCCCATGCCCGCCGCCGCCTTCCTTTTCGGAGATGTCTCACCCAAGCCTGACGGATCGGAAATCTTCCGGGTGCTGCGGCAGGCCACCGCGGGGCGCATCCTGATCATGGACGGCGCCATGGGAACGGAGATCCAGCAGCTCGGTCTCGCCGAGGATCACTTCCGCGGCGACCGATTTGGCGGCTGCAGCTGTCACCAGCAAGGAAACAACGATCTCCTGACGCTGACGCAGCCGAAGGCGATCGAGGACATCCATTATCGCTACGCCATTGCCGGCGCCGACATTCTCGAAACGAATACCTTTTCCTCGACCCGCATCGCCCAGGCCGATTACGGCATGGAGGACATGGTCTATGAACTGAACCGCGACGGCGCGCGGCTCGCCCGGCGGGCCGCGAAGCGCGCCGAGGCGGAGGACGGGAGGCGGCGCTTCGTCGCCGGCGCGCTCGGGCCGACGAACCGCACCGCCTCCATCTCGCCGGACGTCAACAATCCCGGCTATCGCGCCGTCACCTTCGACGATCTGAGGCTTGCCTATGCCGAACAGGTCCATGGGCTCATCGACGGCGGTGCCGACATCATCCTGATCGAGACGGTTTTCGACACGCTGAACGCCAAGGCGGCGATCTTTGCGACGCAGGAGATTTTCGCCGAAAAGGGTGTCCGTCTCCCGATCATGATCTCCGGCACCATCACCGACCTCTCCGGCCGCACCCTCTCCGGCCAAACGTCGGAGGCCTTCTGGTATTCCGTGCGCCATGCGGAGCCTTTTACGATCGGGCTCAACTGCGCGCTGGGCGCCAATGCCATGCGCGCCCATATCGACGAGCTTTCGTCTGTTGCCGATACGCTTATCTGCGCCTATCCGAATGCCGGCTTGCCGAACGAGTTCGGCCGCTATGACGAGAGCCCCGAGGCGATGGCGGCGCAGATCGAGGGTTTTGCGCGCGACGGGCTCGTCAATATCGTCGGCGGTTGCTGCGGCTCGACGCCCGACCACATCCGCGCCATTGCCGAGGCCGTCGAAAAATATCCGCCGCGCGAGATTCCGCAGATCGAACGGCGCATGCGCCTTTCCGGCCTCGAGCCGTTCACATTCACCGACGAGATTCCCTTCGTCAATGTCGGCGAGCGCACCAATGTCACCGGTTCGGCGAAGTTCCGCAAGCTGATCACCGCCGGCGACTATGCCGCCGCCCTCGACGTCGCACGCGATCAGGTGGCGAACGGCGCCCAGATCATCGACGTCAACATGGACGAGGGCCTGATCGACTCGAAGCAGGTCATGGTCGAGTTCCTGAACCTCGTCGCTTCAGAGCCGGATATCGCCCGCGTGCCGGTGATGATCGATTCCTCGAAATGGGAGGTGATCGAGGCCGGCCTCCAATGCGTCCAGGGCAAGGCGCTGGTGAACTCGATCTCGCTGAAAGAAGGCGAGGAGGCGTTCCTTGATCACGCGCGGCTCGTGCGCGCCTATGGCGCCGCCGTCGTGGTCATGGCTTTCGACGAGAAGGGCCAGGCCGACACGAAGGCCCGCAAGGTCGAGATCTGCACGCGCGCCTATCGGCTGCTGACCGAAAATGTGGGCTTCCCTCCGGAAGACATCATCTTCGATCCGAACATCTTCGCTGTCGCCACCGGTATCGAAGAGCACAACAATTACGGAGTCGATTTCATCGAGGCAGCGCATGAAATCATCGCCTCGCTGCCGCATGTGCACGTCTCGGGCGGGGTTTCGAACCTTTCCTTCTCTTTCCGCGGCAACGAACCGGTGCGCGAGGCGATGCACGCGGTCTTCCTCTATCATGCCATCCAGGCGGGCATGGACATGGGCATCGTCAATGCAGGCCAGCTTGCCGTCTACGACGCAATCGACCCCGATTTGCGCGAGGCCTGCGAGGACGTGGTCCTCAATCGGCGGGCGGATGCGACCGAACGCCTGCTCGAGGTCGCCAAAGGCTATCGCGGACAGGGCGGCGCGCAGGGCAGGGAAAAGGACCTCGCCTGGCGGCAATGGTCGGTCGAGAAACGTCTGGAACACGCGCTCGTCAATGGCATTACCGAATTCATCGAAGCGGACACGGAAGAGGCGCGGCGTGCCGCCGAACGCCCGCTCCATGTCATCGAAGGGCCGCTGATGGCGGGCATGAACGTCGTCGGCGATCTCTTCGGCGCCGGGAAAATGTTCCTGCCACAGGTGGTGAAATCGGCGCGGGTGATGAAGCAGGCTGTCGCCGTGCTGCTCCCCTACATGGAGGTGGAGAAGGCCGCCAATGGGGGCGACGCGCGCGAAAGCGCCGGCAAGATCCTGATGGCGACCGTCAAGGGCGACGTGCACGACATCGGCAAGAACATCGTGGGGGTCGTGCTTGCCTGCAACAATTACGAGATCATCGACCTCGGCGTCATGGTGCCCTCCGCAAGGATCCTCGAAGTGGCCAGGGAGCAGAAGGTCGACGCCATCGGGCTTTCCGGCCTCATCACGCCGTCACTCGACGAGATGGTGCACGTCGCCTCCGAACTGGAGCGGGAAGGTTTCGACATTCCGCTGCTTATCGGCGGGGCGACGACCAGCCGTGTTCATACGGCGGTAAAGATCAACCCGCGCTACACGCTCGGCCAGACCGTTTACGTGACCGACGCCAGCCGCGCCGTGGGTGTCGTCTCGAGCCTGATGTCGCCGGAAGCGCGGGAGGCCTACCAGGAGACCGTCCGCGCCGAATATCTGAAGGTTGCCGAGGCGCATGCCCGCAACGAGGCGGAAAAACGCCGCCTGCCGCTCTCAAAGGCCCGCGCCAACGCGCATAGGCTCGACTGGGACGCCTATCGGCCGAAGACGCCCTCTTTCCTCGGAACCCGCGTCTTCGAGAGCTGGGATCTGGCGGAACTCGCGCGCTATATCGACTGGACGCCCTTCTTCCAAGCCTGGGAGCTGAAGGGTGTCTACCCCCGCATCCTCGCAGACGAGAAGCAAGGTGCTGCCGCCCGCCAGCTCTTCGACGATGCCCAGGCGATGGTCGCAAAGATCGTTGCCGAAAAGTGGTTCGCGCCGAAGGCGGTGGTCGGCTTTTGGCCGGCCGGCAGCATCGGCGACGACATTCGGCTTTTCACCGATGAGAACCGCCGGAGCGAACTTGCAACGCTCTTCACGCTGCGCCAGCAGCTTGCGAAACGCGATGGCCGGCCGAATGTCGCGCTCTCCGATTTCGTCGCCCCGGCCGAGAGCGGCAGGGGCGATTATGTCGGCGGCTTCGTGGTGACCGCCGGCATCGAGGAGGTGGCGCTTGCCGAGCGCTTCGAGCGGGCCAATGACGACTATTCCTCGATCATGGTGAAGGCACTTGCCGATCGCTTTGCCGAGGCCTTTGCGGAGCGCATGCATGAATACGTCCGCAAGGAGCTTTGGGCCTACGCGCCGGAGGAAGCCTTCACGCCCGAGGAACTGATCGCGGAACCCTATCGGGGCATCCGCCCGGCGCCCGGCTACCCGGCCCAGCCGGACCATACGGAGAAGGAAACGTTGTTCCGGCTGCTCGATGCCGAGGCGGCGATCGGCGTGAAGCTGACGGAGAGCTTTGCGATGTGGCCGGGCTCCTCGGTGTCCGGACTCTATATCGGCCATCCGGACGCCTATTATTTCGGCGTGGCCAAGATCGAGCGGGACCAGGTCGAGGACTATGCCCAACGCAAGCGCATGGGTGTTCACGAGGCCGAGCGCTGGCTGTCGCCGATCCTGAACTATGTGCCCATGCCGGAGACGCAGGCGGCGGAGTAGGGCGGCGGCATTCTACAGCGCCGCGCGTCTTTTCAGACGCGCAAGTGTCGCTGTAGCACTTTGAATTGCTGCATGTCTTTATCCTTAAACCGAGGATTTAAGGAGACATGCAGCGGTTCGCCGCCAGGATCATCTCGGCCGCCTTCTCCGCGATCATGATTGTCGGCGAGTTGGTATTGCCGGAGGTGATGGTCGGCATGATCGAGGCGTCGGCGATGCGAAGGCCGTCGAGGCCACGAAGGCGCAATTGCGGATCGACGACGCTTTCGGGGTCCGCGCCCATCCGGCAGGTGCCGACGGGGTGGAAGATCGTCGTGCCGATATCGCCCGCCGCGCGCTTCAGTTCCTCATCCGTATCGTAGGCCGGACCCGGTTTGAACTCGACAGGATCGTAGCGGGCGAAGGAGGGCTGCGCGACGATGCGGCGGGTGAGCCGGATCGCCTTCACTGCCACGCCGCGGTCGGCCTCGGTCGTCAGATAGCGCGGGCAGATCTCCGGTGCCGCGGCGAAATCCGGCCCCTTCAGATGCACCGATCCGCGGCTTTCCGGCCTCAAATTGCAGACGCTGGCGGTGATCGCCGGGAACGGATGCACCGGCTCGCCGAACTTTTCCAGCGTGACCGGCTGCACGTGATATTCGAGGTCCGGCGTCTCTTTTTCCGGACCGGAGCGGGTAAAGAGGCCAAGTTGGCTCGGTGCCATCGCCATGGGCCCGGAGCGGCGGACAAGGTATTCGAGCCCGATCGCAGCCTTGCCGAGGAGGGAGCTCGCCTTTTCGTTCAGCGTCGGTACGCCGGTGACCCTATAGGCGAGACGGAGCTGCAGGTGGTCTTGCAGGTTCTCGCCGACGCCGGGCAATTCGTGGCGGACCTCGAGGCCGTTCTGCCGCAAGATCTCCGGCTGGCCGATGCCCGAGAGCTCCAGTATATGCGGCGAGCCGATGGCGCCGGCCGAAAGCACGGTCTCGCGACGGGCCTGCGCGCGCTTGGTGACACCGTCGTGCTGGAACTCGACGCCGGCGACACGGCCCTCTTCCAGGATCAGTCTGCGGACATGCGCCTTGGTCAGGATCGTCAGGTTGCGGCGGTGCCTGGCCGGCTTCAGGAAGGCCTTGGCCGTGTTCCAGCGGATACCGGAGCGCTGGTTGACGTCGAAATAGCTCGAGCCCTCATTGGTGCCGCGGTTGAAGTCCTCCGTTTCCGGAATGCCTGCCTCGGCTGCCGCCTTCTGGAAGGCGTCGAGTACAGCCCAGCGGACGCGCGCCTTCTCGACCCGCCATTCGCCCCCGGCGCCATGCATATCGTCTGCACCGCGATAGTGGTCCTCGGATTTCTTGAAGAGCGGCAGCACCTCCTCCCAGCTCCAGCCGGTGCAGCCGAGCTGGCGCCAGTGATCATAGTCGCGCGCCTGACCGCGCATGTAGATCATGCCGTTGATCGAGGAGCAGCCGCCGAGCACCTTGCCGCGCGGATAGCCGAGGGACCGGCCGTTCAGCCCTTCCTCCGGCGCGGTGGTGAAGCACCAGTCCGTGCGGGGATTGTTGATGCAATAGAGATAGCCGACGGGAATGTGGATCCAATGATAATTGTCGCGGCCGCCGGCCTCGAGCAGCAGCACGCGATGCGCCGGATTCGCCGAAAGGCGGTTTGCGAGAACGCAGCCGGCGCTTCCCGCTCCGACGATGATGAAGTCGAAGGTATCCATGGGCTTCCTTAGGCCTAAATTCGGCCCGGCTGGAACCGGGCAACTCCGTCAGTGCGAGTGGCGATGCTCGAAGCCGAGCCGCCGGCCGAGGCGCGAATTGTAGAACTCGCCGACAATGCCCCGGCGGAAGACGAGCACGCAGACCATGAAGACGATCCCGGTGATGATCGTCACCGGAAATTCGGACGTCGCCAGGTAGTTCTGCAGGGTGACGACGAGGCCTGCACCGAAGAGCGGCCCGATCAGCGTGCCGATGCCGCCAAGCAGCGTCATCAGAATGACCTCGCCCGACATCTGCCAGCCCACATCGGTCAGCGTCGCAAACTGGAAAACGAGCGCTTTGAGGCCGCCGGCAAGGCCGGTAAGCGCCGCGGACATAACGAAGGCCGCAAGCTTGTAGTTCCTGACCGAATAGCCGAGCGAGATCGCGCGCGTCTCGTTCTCGCGGATCGATTTCAGGATCATGCCGAAGGGTGAATTGATGATCCGCCAGATGACGCCGACCCCGATGACGAATACGGCCAGCACGAAATAATACATGTTCGTCGATTGCGAGAGATCGATGAAGCCGAAGAGGTGGCCGCGCGGTACCGACTGGATGCCGTCCTCGCCATGGGTGAACTCGGCCTGGAGACAGAAGAAATAGAACATCTGTGCCAGCGCCAGCGTGATCATGGCGAAATAGATGCCCTGGCGGCGAATGGCAAGGAAGCCGATCACGGCGCCGAGCAAGGCTGCGCCGACCACGCCGGCGAGGATGCCGATTTCGGGTGGCAGACCCCATTCCTTTACTGCGTGCGCGGTGAAATAGGCGGCGCCGCCGAAGAAGGCGGCATGGCCAAAGGACAGGAGACCCGTATAGCCGAGCAGCAGATTGAAGGCGCATGCGAAGAGAGCGAAGCAGAGGAGCTTCATCAGGAAGACCGGATAGAAGAAAAGCGGCCCCAACAGGAGGAAGATGAGACCCGCGCCAAGAAACACCGTCTGGACGATGACAGGCGAGCGTTCCTTCTGCTTTTCGAGATCGAGTGTCAGCGTCATTTCAAGCATCCCGGCCGAAGAGGCCTGCTGGCCGCGTCAGGAGAACGATGGCCATGATCACGAATATCACGATGTTGGAGGCCTCCGGATAGAAGACTTTCGTCAGGCCCTCGGCGACGCCGAGCAGATAGCCGGTCACGATCGCGCCCATGATCGAGCCCATGCCGCCGACGACGACGACGGCGAAGACCACGATGATGATGTTCGACCCCATCAGCGGCGAGACTTGGTAGATCGGCGCGGCAAGCACGCCGGCGAGCGCCGCAAGGGCCGCGCCTAGGCCATAGGTGAGCGTCAGCAGGAAGGGCACGTTGATGCCGAAGGACTGCACCAGCACCGGGTTCTCCGTCGCGGCGCGCAGATAGGAGCCTAGCTTCGTCTTCTCGATGATGAGCCAGGTGCCGAGGCAGATGACAAGCGAGAAGACGATCACCCAGCCGCGATAGACAGGGAGGAACATAAAGCCGAGATTCGTGCCGCCAGTCAGCAAAGCCGGCGTCGCATAGGGCTGGCCGGAGGCGCCGTAGAGATAGCGGAACGCTCCCTCGACTGTCAGGGCCAGTCCGAAGGTGAAGAGCAGACCGTAGAGTGGGTCGAGCGCATAGAGCCGCCGCAGCATGGTGCGCTCGATGGCCGCGCCGACGAGGCCGACGGCCAGCGGCGCCAGAATGAGGGCCGGCCAGTAGCCGACGCCGAGATGCGCAAGCAGCAGCCAGGCGATGAAGGCGCCGAGCATGTATTGCGCGCCATGGGCAAAGTTGATGACGCGCAACAGGCCGAAGATGATGGCGAGGCCGAGGCTCAGGAGCGCATAGAAGGAACCGTTGATGAGCCCGATCAGGAGCTGCCCGAGAAAGGCCTGGAGCGGGATGCCGAAGATCATGGTCATGGCCTATACTCCGAGCACGTCATGCAACATGTCCATGCGCCCGCCGAGCTCCGAGACAGGGAATTCGCCCGCCATGCGGCCATGGTCCATGAGATAGAAACGGTCGGCGACCTTGCTCGCGAAACGGAAATTCTGCTCGACGAGAAGCACTGTCATGCCGCGTTCCTTCAGTTTTTTCAGAACGTCGCCAATGCGCTGGATGATCACCGGCGCGAGCCCCTCGGTCGGCTCGTCGAGCAGCATCATTCGAACGCCGGTGCGAAGAATCCGGGCGATAGCCAGCATCTGCTGCTCGCCGCCCGAAAGCTTGGTCCCCTGGCTGTTGCGGCGCTCGTGCAGATTGGGGAAGAGTTCGAATATCTCGTCGACCGTCATCCCGCCTGTCGCGACCGACGGCGGCAGAAGCAGGTTTTCATAAACCGACAAGGTCGAGAAGATGCCGCGCTCCTCGGGAACGAAGCCGAGGCCGCGATGGGCGACCCTATGAAGCGGTACCCGGATCAGGTCCTCGCCGGCAAAACTGATCTCGCCTTTGCGTTCGCGGACGATGCCCATGATCGCCCTAAGCGTCGTCGTCTTGCCGACGCCGTTTCGGCCGAGCAGCGTCACCATCTCGCCTTCACCGACCACCATGTCGACGCCATGCAGGACATGGCTCTCGCCATACCAGGCGTTAAGGCCCGAGACTTCGAGAAGCGGTTTCATCTCAGGTCTCCTCCGTGCCCATATAGGCCGTTCGCACGCGCGGGTCCTCAGCGACCGTCGCATAGTCGCCCTCCGCCAGGATCTCGCCGCGCTGCAGGACAGTGACGTGATGGCAGAGGGTCTCGACGACGGAGAGATTGTGCTCGACCATCAGCACCGCCCGCTCGCGCGCCACCCCGCGGACAATCTCAGCCACCATGCCGACGTCCTCGTGACCCATTCCGGCCATCGGCTCATCGAGCAGCAGCACCTTCGGCTCGAGTGCGAGGGTTGTGGCGATCTCGAGCACGCGCTTGCGGCCGTATGAGAGATCGGCGGCGAGGGCATTGCGTTCCTTTTCAAGGCCGACGGAACGGATCAGCTGATCGGCCTTGGCGTTCAGGGCATCGAGCGCCGAAAGCGGTTTCCAGAATTGGGTAGCGAGCCGGTTCGGCCGCTGTAGTGCCACGCGGACATTGTCCAGCACAGTCAGGTGGGGAAACACCGCCGAGATCTGGAAGGAGCGCACAAGCCCCATGCGCGCGACCTTGTCCGGCGCCGTATTGGTGATGTCCTTGCCGAGCAGTTTGATGGTGCCGTGGGTCGGCTGGAGAAACTTGGTCAAGAGGTTGAAAACGGTCGTCTTGCCGGCCCCGTTCGGGCCGATCAGCGCATGTACGCGGGCATGGTGGACGTCGAGGTCGACGTTGTTGACGGCGGTGAAGCCGCCGAAGTCGCGGCGGAGACCGCGGGCGGAAAGAACCACCCGCGGTGCCCCATTCTCTGCAGGCATGGCGACGCTCATTGCTCGCCGCCGATCACGACTTCACGAGTTCGCAGCCGCTCTCGGCCGGATCGATGAAGGCCTCCTTGCCGGGAATGGTCGCGAGGACATTGAAGTAGTCCCACGGCTCCTTACTTTCTTCCGGCTTCTTTACCTCGAGGAGGTACATGTCGTGGATCATCCGGCCGTTCGCTGCGACGGTGCCGTTTTGAGCAAAGACGTCGTTGACGGGCATTTCGTGCAACGCCTTGGAGACCGCGTCGGCATCATCGCTGCCGGCCTTTTCGATCGCCTTCAGATATTGCAGAACGGCGGAATAGGTGCCGGCATGGACCATGTTCGGCATCTTGCCGGTGCGCTCCATGAAGCGCTTGCCGAACTTGGCGCTTTCCTCGTCCCGGTTCCAGTAGAAGCCTTCGGTGAGCGTCAGGCCCTGCGCGGCTTCAAGGCCGAGACCGTGCACCTCGGCAAGCGTGAACAGAAGGGCCGCGAGGCGTTGTCCGCTCTGGACGATCCCGAACTCGGCCGCCTGCTTGATGGCGTTGGAGGTGTCAAGGCCGGCATTGGCAAGGCCGATCACCTTGGCGCCCGACGACTGAGCCTGCAGGAGGAACGATGAGAAGTCGGTGGTCGCGAGCGGATGGCGAACCGCTCCGACGACGGTGCCGCCATTTTCCTTGACGAAGTTGGCGGTGTTCTCCTCGAGCGAGTAGCCGAAGGCATAGTCCGCGGTCAGGAAAAACCAGCTGTCGCCGCCCTGTTTGACGAGTGCACCACCCGTGCCCACTGCGAGCGAATAGGTGTCATAGGCCCAGTGGAAACCATAGGGGCTGCACTGCTTTCCGGTGAGCTCCGTCGTTGCGGCGCCGGTGACGATGTCGATCTTCTTCTTCTCTTTTGAGATCGCCTGAACGGCAAGCGCAACCGAAGAGGTGGTAAGCTCCATGATGCTGTCGACCTGCTCGGTGTCATACCATTGCCGGGCGATGTTCGAGGCAATATCAGGCTTGTTCTGGTGGTCGGCGGTGACGACCTCGACCGGGACGTCCAGGACCTTGCCCCCGAAATCCTCGACCGCCATCAGCGCCGCTTCATAGGAGAACTTGCCGCCGAAGTCGGCGTAAACGCCGGATTGGTCATTGAGAATGCCGATCTTGACCTTGCCGTCGGAGGCATCGGCGAAAGCCGCCGTGCTGCCGGCAAGCAACATTGCAAGGGTGGTGACCAGTGTCTTGCGCATCATTTCTCCTCCCAAAGAACATCAGAGCTGTTTGCGTCGAGTTGTTTTGAATCGCAGTCTCTTTGAAATCGCGGTCCCCCCGAGACGCATAAGAACGTTTCAGGCAGCAATTCGTTTCATTCGCTCTGTTCAGATTTGGCCAGACATGCTCCTCCTATGTCCGGCTCTTCTTTTACCATCGGGAAAATTTCGCTTGGACGCAAGCGCGTCAAATCTTAAATTGCAAACAGGATCTGTTCATTTCTGAACAGATGGGAGGCGGCATGAATGCAAAT